>JAPOJV010000019.1 GCA_029978085.1 bacterium | reverse complement strand
TGGCGGTCGGCGCGGTCGCCTGCGGCTGCCTCGGGTTCGCCCTCGTCTGGGTGTTGGGCATCGGACGCCAACCAGCCCCCCCGGCAGCCGTTGACGCGACACATCAGGCCGATCTCGATCGCGGCGCTGCAGCGCACGACACCGCCGCCGACCCGGCCCCCGCGGCCGCCGACCAGCCGCTGAGCGACGCCCGCGAGCCGCAGCTCTTCCAGGGCGCCGACGCCTCCGAGATGCGGCCCGCCCGCTCCGACCGCTGGCGTCCGCGCGGTGCGGCCGACGAGCCCGTGGCCGAGAGCGTGCAGCCGACGTCGCTCGAGGCGACCGACCTCGCGTTGCAAGCCGCTGCCGAGCCGCGCCGGTTCTCCCGCTTCTCGTCGGCTGATCTGCCTCCTGCCGACGAACAGCCTGCCGCTGAAACCGCAACCACGAAAACGCCTGCCGACGCACCGGCAGACGAAACGATCGAGGCACCACAGAGCGAGCCGGAGCGGAGCCTCGTCGCCCCGGTCAGCTCATCCGAGCCCGATACCGAACCCGCCGCGGCTTCCGCTCCGGCAGCCGACGCTGTCACCGATGCGGCCCCCGAGGCGGCAGTAGACCTCCAGCCACTCCCGGAGTCCGCTGCGCCACCCGCCGATGAGCCGGCTGCAGCGATCGCCCTGCCGGAGCCCGAACTGCCGGCCGATCCAGTCGCCTCTGCCAGCGATGCCCCCGCGGCGCCAGCCGCCGAACCACCGGCTGCCGATCCAACTCCCACGCCCGAACCCCAGGCCGCGGCCGCGCCGCCCGCAGCGAGCAAGTCTGCCTCGCCCCACGCCGTCAGCTCACCGGTCAGTCCACCTGCGGCCACGCCATTCGCAGCCGCGCCTGCAATCGCACCTCCGCCGGCCGCCGCGCCGGCCCCGCGCTTCGCGCCGCCTCCCACTCCGCAGTTCGTGCCCCCGCTCGCTGCTCCGCCTGCCTCAACGCGGCCCGTGGCCGCCGTGGCCTCGCCATTCGCGGCAGCGCCGGCGATCGCGCCGGGCACCTTCGCCGGCCCACAGGCGTCGTTCGGCGGAGAGAGCCAGCCACAGCAAGCTCCCGCGGGAGTCGACGGCCAGGGTCGGCCGGGGCCGCTCCAACTCGAGGGCGTACAGTCACCGCAGTTGGCCGTGGAAAAGCGCGGGCCGCGCGAGATCCAGGTGGGCAAGCCGGCCCGCTACGAGGTACTCGTCCGGAACGTCGGCAGCGCGATCGCCAACGACGTCGTGCTCCGCGACGCGATCCCGTTTGGCACCACGCTGATCACGACCACGCCTCCGGCCAGTCCGGCCAATGCGGCCGGCGGCGCCGATACGGGCGACCTCGTCTGGTCGCTCGGCCAGCTGCCGCCGGGGGGCCAGGCCCGCGTGGTGATCGAACTCATGCCACAGGCAGAAGGTGAGATCGGGAGCGTGGCGAGCGTGAGCTTCCGGGCGGATGCGTCGGTGCGGTCGCGGGCCACGAAGCCGGCGGTCGCCATCGCCTGCTCCGAGCCGCAGCCCACACTCATCGGCCGCGATGCCGGCATCACGATCACCGTCAGCAATCCGGGCACGGGCATCGCCACGGGCGTGGTGCTCGAGGGCTTCCTGCCGGAGAACGTCTCGCACCGCTCGGGCCGCGAACTGGAGTTCGACATCGGCCAGCTCAAGCCGGGCGAGGCGCGGACGATCGAGCTGGTGCTCGGCCCCCGCGGCCCCGGTGTGCATCAGGCACGGTTCTCCGTGCGGGCCGACGGCGGCCTCGTCACGGAACAGGGCGTGAAACTCGAAGTCACGGCCCCCACCCTCGAGCTCGCGATCGACATGCCGCTGCGGCGGTTCCTCCAGCGGTCGGCCACCTGCGAGATCGCGATGGTGAATGCCGGCACCGCGACGGCCCGATCGATCGAGCTGGCCGCCCAGCTGCCCCCCGGCATGCGGTTCGTGCGGGCCAACAACGCCGGCTGGCACGACGAGCGGACCCACCGCGTGCTCTGGAACCTCGAGGAATTGCCGCCGGGCGAGACGGGCAGCGTCGAAGTGGTCGTGATGCCGGTCGAGCTCGGCCCGCAGAAGATCGTGGCCGCCGCCCGCAGCGCCGACGGCCTCGCCGACCAGGTCACGCACGTGTGCGAGGTCGAAGGCCTGGCCGCCCTCTTCTTCGAAGTCACTGACAGCGAGGATCCGATCGAGGTCGACGGCGTGACCGAATACGTCGTCCGCGTCGGCAATCAGGGCACGAAGCCGGCCACGGGCGTGCGGCTAGCCGCCACGCTGCTCGGCGACCTGGAGCCGGTCGAGGCCCGTGGACCGTCGGGACACCGGGTGGACAATCTCACCGTGTCGTTCGAGCCGTTGGCCAAGCTCGCCCCCGCCGAAGAGGCGATCTTCCGCGTGCGGGCGAAGGGCCGCACCGCCGGCGACCAGCGGGTGCAGGTGCAGCTCACGAGCGAAGACCACCCGGCGCCGATCACGAAGGAAGAAGTGACCCGCGTGTATGACGATCGCTGAACCAGCCCCCCGATGCACGCCCTCCTGACGCCTGACGCCTTTGCGACCGTCTTCGAGCCGCTCGTCGGGCAACGGGTGGGATACGTCCGGCCAATCGGCAACGTCGGCGATCGCCTCATCGAGCTGGCGATGACGCAGCTCTTCGCCACGTTTGGCATCGCGTGGCGGCTCGTCGATCCGACGGCCCCGCCGCCGACCGACATCGACCTGCTCGTGTTTGGCGGCGGCGGCAACATGGGCACGCTTTACCGCAACAACTACGACCTCCGCACACAGGCGCTCGCCCTCGGCCTGCCGCTGGTGATCCTGCCGCAGTCGTTCACGTCGCCTGAGGATCGCGGGTTCACGCGGGTGCACGTTCGCGAGCGGGGCAGCCTCGCTCTCCACCCCACCGGCATCCTGGCCCCCGACCTCGCCCTCGGCCTCGACTGGCCGGCACCGCCGCGGCCCGACCGCGACCTGGGCCTCTTCCTCCGCCGCGACGGGGAGCGAACCGGCTGGAAGCCGTGGAAGTTCCGGGATCCCGTAAAATGGATTCATGATCCGGTCGCCTATCTCGCTCTCGCTGCCCGTTATCGCCGGATCGTCACGGACCGGCTCCACATGGCCATTGCCGGCCTCCACGCCGGCCGCGACGTGACGCTCCTCGCCAACGGCTACCACAAGAACAGGTCGATGCACGAGACCTGGCTGGCTGCCCTCGGCTGCCGCTTTGCCGTCACCCCGCAGGCGGCTTTCCGCCCCCTCGCTGGCTGACGGATCCGCAAGGAAACTTGGGTGCGGGGGCTGGTTTTCGAACCGGTTCGTTGACCCGGCCGTATCCGACAGGACACTACCTAATTGCCGGGAGCGTTGGCGGACGCTTCCAGCGGATTATGTGGCAGAGTTGCTCCAGATTGACAGGGAGGCTCCGCCTTCTCCTGTTGGAGTCACGGATGCGCCGGTCCAAAAAGCAGCTGAATTCCGCCCTGCGCCGCCGTCGCCAGGGGCGGCTGGTGGTGGGCAATCCCGAATCGCTCGAGCGGCGGCAGCTCCTGACCGCCTCGCCATTCGGCAGCCCGGAGGACGTCGCCCGGCTCGCCGGGAGCCAGCTCTCCCTCGTCGTGGTGGATGGCTCGAGTCTCGCGACGGATCTCGTCGCCAGCTCGTTTGGCAACGCCAGCACCCTCGTCGTCGGCTCTGGTGACGATGTCTTCTCGGCGGTCGCCAGCCGGCTCGGCGAACTCGGCGGCGCTCCCGCCATTCATCTCGTCAGCCATGGCTCGCCAGGCAGCTTCACGATCGGCGGGAGCCGATTCGCCGCCGACACAATCGACGAGATCGACGACGCCCTCCTCGCCTGGAACCGGCTCGCCGGCCCCGGGGCAGACCTGTATCTCTGGGGCTGCGACATCGCGGCGGGTGATGGGGCATCGCTCATCGATTCGCTCCACGCCGTCAGCGGCTTCGACGTCGCCGCGAGCATCGACGCGACCGGCCCGGCCCGGCTCGGCGGCGACTTCGACCTCGAGTACGCGATCGGCGACGTGGCCGCGCCCGGACTGGTCGCCGGCGTGGACGTGCTCTGGGACATGACGCTGGCGGCGAGCCTCACGGCGTCAGCCGGCACGACCGACCACGCCGTCTTCGGCGGCCCGACGGTGGTCGATGCGGGCATCACCGCCACGGGCGTCACGGCCGCCAGCATCACCGTGGTGATCGGCACCGGCGCCGCGACAGGCGACACGCTCGCCGTGCCCGCCACGCTGGCCGGCGTGCCGGCCTACACGCGGTCGTTCAACGCCAGCTCCAACACGCTCACGATCACGGTCGGCTCGGGCAGTTTCACCGCCGCCAACATCGAGAGCCTGTTCCGTGCGGTCACGTTCGCCGGGGCCGCTGACCGTGGCTCGGGCGATGTCGGCATCACCTTCGCGGCAGGGGCCGCCTCGGCGGCCAAAACGGTCGCCGTGACGCTGTTCACCGAAACCCAGCGGACGAACCTGGCCGCGGCCTTTACGACCATCGAGGCGTCGATCGCCACACCGATCGCGGCGCAGACGACGGCGGGCCAGGGCGACTCCACCGAGGTGCCGTTCACCGGCCGCACGGTGAGCGACCTCTTCTATCCCGCGACGGGCGACACCGACAAGGAAGGCAAGGCGGTCGTCGACCTCACGCAGGCCATCCAGCCCTACAAGATCGGCACGCTCCTCGCGCTCGGCTCGACGGCGACGGACACGCTCGACGCCGCGGACGTTTCGCCGAGCGACCTGGTCGTGAGTCTCTCCAGCGAGCTCGCCCGTCTTGTCGGACCCGCCGCGCTCTTCAGCCCCATCGCCACGGAACTCAACGCCTCGACATCCTCGGTCACCGTGACGACCGACACGATCCAGTCGGGCGACGCGATCACGGCCGTCACGTTCACGCTCGACGTGCTCGCCACGCGGGGTACCGACACGCCGCTCGACCTCGACACCGTGGCCGACGACCTCGGGATCACGCTCCTGTCGCCGCCGACGGTGACCGTCGGCGGTGGCGTCCGGTACAAGATGACGGTGTCGCTCGACCTGGCGACGTCGGTCGTCACCGTGAGCTTCGACGAGACCAAGACGGGCGGCTTCGGCGGCCTCTCGTTCGAGGAGCTCACGACCGACATCGCGATCGGCATGATCGGCGGCCAGTTCGTCGACGCCTCCGGCTCGGCCGGCGTCCTGCTGCCGCTCGATTTCGGCGGCAATGCATCGCGCACCGTGGCCGATTGGGCCAGCGCCACGGTGAGTTCGTTCGGCGCGGCCACCGGCACGGCCGATTTCACCCTGCCGATCACTGCCGGGATCAACGGCACGACCGTGACCACCGCGAACACGCAGGTCGTCGTCGCCGACACCGACATCTTCGACGACGAGCCGCCGCTCTACACGACGACCGACTTCGACACGGTCCGCTGGTTCGCGGGCCTCACGACCGAGCGGGTGATCCAGCAGCTCCTCGACGTGGGCAGCATCTATGGCGCCCTCACCGGTTCGAGCAGCGATCTTCTGGGCGTGACGGTGCCGTTCGTCGCCGACACGTCGCTCGGCGACCTGTTCGACTTCAAGTCGCTCTTCGACGCCGAGATCGGCTCCAAGATCGACATCTACCAGCCGATCCTCAACACGACCGGACGCGACGAGCTCCTCGACTGGCGACTGCCGATCAGCGACGACTCGACGCCGGTGCAGTCGCTCTTCTCCGATCTGCGGGGCGGCTTCGCGTTCGGCATCGTCGTAAACGAGACCTGGCCGGTGCACACCGTCAGCGTCGAAGCCCGCGATCGCAACACGCTCGCCGACCTGGTGTCGGACATCAATACGGCCCTCGAGGCGCTCGAGGGGGGCTCCGGCATCGGCATCACGGCCGAGGTCGTCTCCAGCAAACTGGTCTTCAGGGCCACCGACATCGCCGTGCAGTCGTTCGCGATCGTGCCGGTCGCGGTGGAAGCCGGGCGGCTCGCGCCGGCTGATGGCGAAGGAAAGACGGTCGGCGAGCTGGAGCCCGGCTGGTACACGGTCACCGGCACGACCACGGGCGCCGTGACCGGCACGAACTTCTACGGCCCCGATACGCCCCTGGGCGCGGCGGCCGTCCATGCCGGGCTGCTCGCCAACGGCCAGACCGGCGTGGTCCGCGTGCACGGGCTGACCATGGGAATCGCGCTCGGTTCCACCCGGCACGGCATCACGAGCCTGCCGCTGCTGGCGCCGGGCTCGACCTTTCTCGTCTCGTCCGGTGAAGTGGAACTCGCCCGCCTCGGCATCACGCCGCTCGGCGAGCCGCTCGCGGTGCTCGAGACCGCCGACACCGCCGGCCTCACGGCGACGCTTCCCCTGCGGGCCACCACGGGTGCGGCGAGCCTGCGGATCGGGTCGGGCTCGGGGGCGGGCACGGTCGTCACTGTCGCCGCACAGAGCAATGCCACGGTCGTGCAGACCCTCGCCGCCGTGAATGCGGCCCTCGCGACGGCTGGCGTGGCGGCAAACGTCCAGGCCCGGCTCGTGACCAAGGCTGGAGTCGTGATCTCCGGTGACCCCACCGGCACGGCTTATCTTCAGTTCTTCCGCCCCACCGGGAGCGCGTGGTCGACGCTCGCGATCGCCCCCGTGAGCGACGGCCTGGCGAACGAGACGGTGGAACTCGGCTTCTTGGTCGGCGACATCGCCGCCCGGCCGCGACCCGCCGCGCTCCGCACGTTCGACGATTTCAGGAGCGACGCCCTCTTCCCCGGCATCACGATCACGCCGGTCTACACGCCGCCGACCGAGACGAGCCCCGGCTTCGTGACGATGCAGTTCGCGGCCTCCGGATCGGGCACGGTCAACCGGGCCGCGGACATCTCGTTCAAGACGACGCCGCTGGGCGGCGTGACCTTCGCCGACGACTCGGCCGTCTCCCTGCCCACGACCTACGGCCTCAACTTCGGCGTGCGGTTCGGCATCGGGCCGTCGAGCCCGGCCGTGCTGGTGGCGGGTTCGGCACCGGTGGCCACCGGCCGGCTCACCGCCGACGCGACGCTGTCGCTCGACCTCGTGATGCAGGACCGCTACACGGTCTCGGTGCCATCGGCCTGGACCACCGACAACGGCACGCCCCAGGACCTCGTCAGTGACCTCAACCGGGCGCTCGGCCAGGCGACGAACAATAGCGACGAATCAGTCGATCTCATCGCCACCGACCGGCTCGTGGCCCGCTACGGGCAGTTTTCAGGTCGGATCGAGCTCGTCACCGCATCGCGGGCCAACGATGGCGCCCCTGTGACGATCGCCGCCGCTGCGCTCACGGGCGACCTCGCCGCAGACCTCGATGTCTCGTTCACCTACGCCGGCCGCACCTGGACGGTCACGGTTCCCGCCGCCGACACGGCCGTCGCCGACACGCTCCAGAGCCGGATCGGCCAGCTCAACACGGCCCTCGCCGACGCCACGCCCGCCAGCGGCGCAGGCGAGTCGCTCTACGACCGCGTCTTCTTCACGACGCGGTCCACCGCCGCCGGCGGCGTCGAGGTGCTCCTCGCCTCGGTCGATCCGCCTGCAGAGGACTGGCCGGCCACGGTCCGGCTCACGGCGGCCCGCTCCAACGCGGCCGTCACGGCCCTCGGCTTCTCCGACGGCGGCTCGGCCGCGACGAGTGAGATCGTGGCCCGCGCCTCGGGCGTGACAGCCGCCATCACGCAGCACTCCAACGGTCAGCCCTTCGCCACGGGCACGCTCGATACGACGCTGCCCAGCCTTTCCGGCTCGACGATGCTCGGCTTCAATGCGATCGCCTTCGGCGGCTCGAGCGGCGAGATCGACGCCACGATCACCCTGTCCGTGCCGAATCCCGTCGCCACGGCCGTCGCGCTCACCGACCTCGCCGGCTCGTTCACCCGCACGCTCACGAAGTCCGACGGCACCGGCACGGCATCGGCCGGCATCACGCTCGAGAACCTCTCGGCGAGTTCCACGATCGCCGCCGGTGCGACGATCGCGATCAGCGTGCCCGATCTGACCGACATCACCACGGTCGTGGATCAGCCGCTCGGCATTCCTGTGCCGGTTCCCTTCCAGAGCGTCGCCGACGACGGCTTCACGCTCACGTCCGACGCCACGATCGTGTTCATCGCCAACTCGGCCACCTATACGGTCACGGTCACGGCCGCCCAGGCGGTCGGCAACGGGTCGTTCGCCGATCTCGTCGCCGACTTCAACGCCTCGCTCGCGGGAAGCGGCGGCACCGGCGGTGCGACGATCCGCCGGCTGGGCGACCCAGCCGCCGCCGCGGCCGGCGACGTCTCGAACGAGTTCGTGGTCAAGGCCGTGGGCGACCGGCTCCAGGTCTTCGCCCGGGTGCCGGCGGCCAATCCCGACTACGGTGTCACGCAGTTCCTGCCGACCATCAACGCCTTCGGCGAGCTGGGCCTGCAGGGATCGTTCGGTGTGGCCACGGTGGCCGACGCCCTGGCCGAGGCGCTCGGCGTGTTCGACACGCTGCGGTTCGACGTGGCGGCGATGGCCATTACGGAGCTGCCGCTCCTCAACCAGCCGCTCGCCGAGTTGATCAGGCTCGACACCGGCCTGGCCCGACGGATCGACGCCCTGCGGTCGGCCAACGTCACCGGGCCCGCCGGGCTCGCGCCGGCGATCTCGCGGGCGCTGGGCATCACCGCCGACATGGTGAGCGTGGCCTTCGACGGCGACCGCTCGGCCTACCGGATCGACGTCGCCTACGACACGGGCACGGCGATCTCCCGGAACCTGAATCTCGACCTCGAGCCGTTCTTCTCCCTGCTCGGCCGGCGGATGCCCGAGGGGCTCGGGATCCTGAGCGACGGCGGTGGATCGAGCCCGCTCGACATCGTCCTCGGCGGCACCAGCGTGCTCTCCGTGGGCATCGACCTCACCGATCCCACGAGCCCGCGGACCTTCCTCTACGGCCACGACGGGAGCGACGACTACGACCTCGACAACGGCACGTCGTTCGAGATCACGCTCCGGGTCGAGGGGGAGGGCATCGCCTTCACCGCCGGCGTCGGCGCCTTCGGCCTCTTCATCCGCGGGGGCACGGCCACGATCGGCGGCGAGGTGATCACGGTCGACGGCGAGGAGCAGGTTGTGGGTGACGCCGCGGTGCGGATCACCCTCACCGACGGGGATCCCGACTCGGTCTTCTATCTCGCGCCAGAGGGCTCGGAGCTCGATGCCCTCGACGCCGCCAACTATGCCGCCGCGTTCAGCGGCGTGCTCGACGTCGCGCTGCCCCTCTTCGCCCCCACCGAGTTCATCCCGCTGCCCAATACGCCCGACCCGCGGGTGACGCTCTCGATCAGCGACCTCGGCGGGTTCGTGGAGGCCAGCGACTCGCTCGTGGCCGCAGCCGACGCGATCGCCAGCCTCGTCAAGACGCCCTCGCTCGGCACCGTGGACGGCAAGGATCTGGCGGCCTGGCGGGCCGAACTGGACGACGCCCGCGGGGCGGTCGCCGACGTGCTCTCGGTCAACGTGCCCGATCTATCTGCCGCCGCCGAGGGCGACACGCCCACCCTCATCGACCTGCTCCGCGATCCCGCGCTGTTTCTCGACGGGATCGACGTCTACCTGGGCACGATCGAGACCGCCCTCAGCGGCCTTTCAGAAATCCCCCTGCCGATCGTGAGCGACGCCCTGGGCACCGCCGCTCGTGACGTGTTCAGCTGGCGCCGGGGCTGGCTCCGCGAGATGAAGGCCGAAATGCGCGGGGCGGGCGAATCGATCTTCGAGGTCACCCGTGACACGATCTTCGAGTTCCTGGGGCCCGACGGCCTGGGCATGCTGCTCGAGGACAACGGCGACCGCACCGTGGCCGGGATGGTCGAGGCCGCCTCCGTCGATGCCGTGACGCTGGCCTTCGTGGACCGCTCCGGCGACGTCCTCGACGGCAACGTCTACGGCGCCCACGGCGTCGAGTTCCGGATGCGGCTCGGCCAGCAACTGCTCGACACGGGCCTCGACCTCGACTTCTCCTTCGACGCGCTCGCACCCCTCTTCGAACTCTCGCTCGACGGCGGGCTGAGGTTCCAGTTGGGCTGGGACATCTCCATCGGCTTCGGCTTCAACCTCGACGACGGCTTCTATACGATCGTCGATGCGACGGCCAACGAGGCCCAGCTCCGGTTCGACGCCTTCCTCGACACCGCCTCCCGCGACTACACGGTCGACTACCAGAGCGGAGCCTGGGTCGTCGTCGATGGCGACGGCAACGTGGTCAACGCCCCGGGCACGAACAGCCCGATGCGGGCGCTGGCCGTCAACCGCGACGGCGAGGACGTCACGGCCGGCGTGCCGCTTCCGGGCGCCACGACCGGTGGCGACGCGGAGGAAGACTGCGGCTGCGGCGACCGGCCCGACCAGGCCGACGACGAGCCGATTTGGTGGGTCGTGGCCACCGAGGACGAGGACTCGGGCGACTGGGTGCCGGCCACGTTCGACGACTGGGGCCGGCTCGTGCCGGTCGGCGACGACGACGGCTTCGTGGACCGCCTGGTCGAGATCACGGCCGTGGCTCCGGCCACGATCCGCGGCGACCTGTTCTTCCTCACCCTCCAGGCCACCGACAAGGTGCGGCTCGGCCTCCGCGGCGTGACCGCCTACGACAGCCTCTACACCTGGGGCAATCCGCTCATCCCGCTGGCCCCCCAGGTGGATGCCGATGCCCGCGACCACGCGACCACGGGCGTCAACCGCAACAACGAGCTTTCCACGCTCTTCTCGGGCAGCATCAGCGTCAACGTGCTCGACCCGAGCGCCGCGTCGATCTTCAATCGCGCCGAGGTTGCCGACACGATCAGCGGCTACGGCCTCGCCGACCGGACCGGCAAGCTCATCTACCCGCCGGGCAGTGCGAGGCCCACGGCCGTTCGCGAGTTCTACGAAATCCACGTGCTCGACGTCGCGACCACGGAGGAGGATGACGACGGGTTCATCATCGGCACGCCGATGGTCGGTGTCGATCCGATCCTGATCCCGCTCGATGCCCTGTCGGGCCCGCTGGCCGAGGATCTGGTCGTGCCGGTCACGATCGACGGTGTCGCCTGGCTGCTCACGATCCCCATGGGCACCACGATCGCCGACTCCAAGGCGCTCGTCGAGGAACTGCTCGATGCCCGCCTCTCGGCGGTCATCGATGCCGATGAGAATGGCGTCGTCGACCTGGGCGAGGAGCCGGAATCGACGCTCGTCGGGGAGATCTCGTTCGGCTTCCTCGCCGACGAGGATGGCGCGGCCGAGAACACCGATGCCGACTGGTGGATCATCCAGCCCCCCTCCGGGACGCGGCCGCCCGATGCCCCCGTGCCGACGGTGGACGACTGGGAGCCGCTGCGGCGGATGAAGGACGACCCGTCGAAGAACCGGATCACGTTCGACGAGCTGCGGTTCAGTGGCTCGTCCCTGATGCAGGTCAACCTGGTTGCCCGGGCCGTGGTCAACCTCGAGCTCGATCTCTCGATCGCCGACAGCGCCGCGATCCCGCGGATCCTCGCCGATCTGAACCTCGACTGGAGTCCCGATGCCCGTCAGCCCCTGCCGGACGGCACGCCCCCGGGCAGCGGCACGACCACCGTCGGCAGCGGCATCAATCCGCAACTGGGCTCGACCGAACTCGATCTCCTGCCGGAAGTGGGCCTGAGCAACATCAAGCTCGACGTCGGCAGCTTCCTGACCGACGTCCTCAAGCCGATCGTCAGCGAGCTCGACAAGGCGTTCAAGCCGCTCGACCCGGTGCTCGACGCGCTCCAGACCCGGATCCCGGTGCTGTCAGACATCGCCGGCCGCAAGATCGAACTCGCCGACCTGCTCGCCACCTTCGGCGGCCCGAAGGGCAAGGCCGCGGCCACGCTGATCGACGCCATCATCGCCGTCCGCGAACTGGTCGGTGTGGTCAACGACGTTCCCGATGGCGTCAGCCTCCAGTTGCCGCTCGGCCGGTTCTGGCTGCCCAAGACGGAACAGGCCGGCCGCTACGCCTACGGCGAGATGCTTTATGACAACGCCGCCCTCGGCATCGAAAGCGGCGACTTCGACTCCAATCCGGCCGAAAACCCGGCCAACGTCGCGGCTGCCCAGCGGGCCCTCGGCAAGCTCGAGGCCCAGAACGCCGACAACCCGAACTACAAGCAGCCGGGCGTCGATTCGAAGAAGCGGGGCGGATTCCGCGTCCCGATCCTCCAGGATCCCATCAACGTCTTCAAGCTGCTGATGGGCCGCGACGCGGTGCTCGTCACCTACTCGCTGCCGGAGGTGGATCTGAGCGTCGGGGCCTCGTTCCCGCTGATCAAGATCTTCGTGCTCGAGGTGGGCCTGCGGTTCCAGATCGACGTCAAGGCCCAGATGCACTTCGGCTACGACACCTACGGCGTGCGGATGTTCCTCGATTCCGGCGACATCGAGGATGTGTTCCACGGCTTCTACATCTCCGACCGTGCGAAGGCCGACGGCTCGGGGGCCGACGTCGACGAGCTCACGGTCGAGGCCACGATCGCCCTCTATGGCGGCGTGGACGTGGTGCTCGCCAAGGCGGGCATCGAGGGGGGATTCACGTTGACCGCCACGGTCAACCTCAACGACCCCAACAACGACGGCAAACTGCGGTTCACCGAGATCGTCGAACTCATCAGCTACACGGGCAACCCGCTCGACATCGTCGACGTCACGATGCGCGGCGAGGTCTACGCCCGCTACTACTACTGGGTCGGTCTGCGGATCTGGACGCCCTGGAAGAAGTACACGATCACCCTGGCCCGTGGCGGCAAGACGTTCGCCCGCATGACGCTGTTCACGCTCGTCTTCGAGGGGAGCGACGGACCGCCGGCCTACGCCAGCAAGGTCACCTCGATCGACCGCGACGGCATCCGGCGGCCGAACACCCTCCTGCTGCACGCCGGCACGAACGCTCCCAAGCGGGTCAGCAACCAGGATCCGCTCAAGACGAAGGACGGCGCCGAGCGGTTCAAGATCTGGAACTCGGGCAGCACGGTCTACGTGCAGTACCTCAACTACTCGACGACCGAGACCCAGGAGTTCACCGGCATCGATCGTGTGCTCTTCGACGGCGGCATCGGCGACGACGAACTCGACGCCAGCGGCCTCGACGGCCTGCCGATCGACTTCGTCGGTGGCACCGGCGACGACACGGTGCTCGTCGGTTCGGGATCAGAGGCCCGGCTCAGCATCCTCGACGGCGGGGCGGGCAACGACAGGATCGAGGTCGCGGGCGGCGGCCGGTTCCGCATCCTGGGCGGCCTGGGCGACGACGAGATCGAATCCGGCACGGGCACGGTCTCGGTCAACGGCGGGGCGGGCGGCGACACCATCACGACCGGCGCAGGCAGCACGGCCACGCTGATCTTCGACCGCCAGTACGGTGCCGACACGCTCCACCTGTCGGCCGCGGCGCTCGTCAACCTGCTCGACTTCACCGAGTCGTCGTCGGGCATCGCCGGCCTGCTCTCGGGCGAGGGCAGCTCGGTCGCGGCCGGCGCGGGCAACATCGTCACCTTCAACCTGGCGGCGGCGACGGAAATCCGCGGCTCCCAGCAGCGGGACCGGTTCACGGTCACCGATCCCAGCACGCGGCAGGCCAACGGCGGCCGCGGGCTCGTCCTCCGCGGCGGTCTGGGCGACGACTTCTACGAGATCATCGCCGACACGTTCTCGGGCGTCTCGGTCGACGGGATCACGATCGACGACACACTCCCGCCGCTCGCAGTGGCCACCGCCGGCGACGTCACGCTCTCCGACGGCGACTGCGGCCACATCTGCGAGATCGCGGTGGACGACCCCGGCCTGGGCTACACCGTGGCCCCCGACGTGGTGATCGTCGACGAGACCGGCTCCGGCGCCCGCGCGGTCGCCAGCCTCGACGACCAGGGCCGCGTGGCGCGGATCATCGTCACCCGCGAGGGCCGCGGCTACACCAACCCGCAGGTCTTCCTCGTCAATCCGGCGAGCTACTCCGACAAGCTGGTCTTCACGTCCACGGCCGCGACGGCCACGCTCGACCGCGGTGGCAACGGCGAGGCGGGCGACTACCGGATCGCCGCCGGGGGCAAGGACTTCAAGTTCGTCGGCTGGACCGACGTGGGCACGACCCGCCCCGACGAATTTGACGGCAGCGAGATCGACAGCGTGACGGTGAACCTGCCCCAGGGCGTACTCACGCTCGCCGAGGGCATCGACCTGTTCGACACGTTCACCGTCAACGCCCACCGGATGGAGCAGAACGCCCGGATCGTGGCCGACACCGTGTCGCTCACGACCGACAACGGCTTCCAGGTGCGCTACGCCATCGACGCGGTCAACAACGGCGACGTCACGATCCGCTCCACGGGCAACAACCTCGCCAACTACGCCACGTCGTGGGCGCAGGCCGACACCACGGTCGCGTCCTCCGCGATCACGGGCGTCACGCTGACGAACGCAGGCAACCACTACTGGTTCGCCCCGAGCATCACGTTCGCCGGCGGCGGCGGCAGCGGCGCCCGGGCACAGGCGACGGTCTCCGACGGTCAGATCACGGGCATCACGGTGCTCGGCGGCGGATCGGGCTACTACCAGTCGCCGCGGCCGCAGGTGGTGATCGCGCCGGCTGCGAGCATCCAGATCGACGCCATGATCACGAGCACCAACCCGGGCTCCGCCGTCGGATATGGCGACGGCCGCGGCCGCGTGCTGCTCTATGCCGACAAGGGCTCGGTGGTGACGGCGGGCGAGGTGTTCTTCCCGTTCGACACGCGCGCCGGGGCCCCGCGGGGCGCCCGCACGGTGGATTGGCTCGACGGCGACTTCCGCTACCGCTCGATGGTGGCCCTCGACGACCTCGTCAATCCGATCGCGCACCCCGGCATCTCGGTCGGCACCGGGGCTGAGTTCACGGCGATCCTCGACGACGACGGCCGCGTCGTCGGCTTCACGAAGGTGAGCGGCGGCAGCGGCTATGTGTTCGACCTGCCCCCGAGCGTCGACATCGAGGGGCTGGCCACGGCCGTGGCGATCGTGGCCGACGACGGCACGATCGAGGGCCTGCGGATCACGTATCCGGGCGAAGGCTACGGCCAGGCCCCGCGGGTCACGATCCAGCCCAACGGCTTCGGCCGGATCGTGGACTTCGATCTCGCGAACCCGGCGGTCGCAGCCGATGGCACGCCGCTCAATCGGGTGCATATCCAGGCGGCAGGCGGCCGCCTCGTGACGGTGGCCGGGATTCAGATCGGCGATCCCTCCAAGCCGCTCAAGAGCGACGTGGAGACCTTCGTCGCCCAGACGATCCAGGCCGGCGGCAGCATTTCGCTCCTGGAGAAGGACGGGCTGCGGATCGGTCGCGACGAGGCGGTCGACGGCATCATCACGAGCGGTGGCAACGTCGCGATCACGACGTTCGGCGGGGCCCTCGAGCTCGGCGCTCCCGTTCAGCGTGTGGACGGTCAGGGTCGCCTCCTCTGGCAGGACGACGCCAAGACGATCCCGATCTACGAGCGCGACGCCAACGGCGACATCGTCTACGAGGGGGGCCAGATCCGCGTCGGCGACGCGAGCGTGAAGCTCACGGCCGACGACATCGAGGTCAACGTGCCGCTCAACGACGGGCTGCTCGCCTCGACCGGCCGGGAGATCATCCTCCAGCCGGTGAAGGTGGATGCCGAGATCGGTCTCTCCGGTGCGCGGGCCCGCGTGGAGGCCGTGATGGCCGACGGCGGGATCAGCAGCTTTACGAATGTCTGGGGCGGCCGCGGCTACCTCACCGCCCCCACGGTCGTCGTCGCCCCACCCGGCGAGCGGGCCTTCGGCACCGCGACCGCCCGCGCCGGGGCCGTGCAGTTCGTCGAGGTCGTGTTCGGCGGCACCAACTACACGACGGCTCCGGTGGTGACGCTGATCGGCGGCGGCATCGGCGGTGCGACCCCGGCCAACCCGGCCGTGGTGGAGGCGGTGGTCGGCGACGACGGCTCGATCATCGGCTTCACCGTCACGAGCGGCGGCTCGGGCTACGTCACCGCGCCCCGCGTGGACGTGGCCCTGCCGGGCCAGCAGGCCCGCGTGCTCGCCGTCCTCGACACCGCGAACCCCGACCCCGTCAGTGGCCGGTTCGCCGTGAGTCACTTCGAGGTCATCCAGGCGGGCAGCAACTACACGGGCACGCCGCGGATCGAGGTGGCGGCTCCCTACGACTTCACGCTCGACGCCGACGAGATCGACCAGTTCAACGATTCCTTCGAGACCGTGGTGATCGGGCGGATCGAAGGGAAGCATCTCTTCCACTCCCCCGAGGGCTCGTTCCAAGACGGCCTCGTGCTCCGCGCGCCACGGGCCGGTGGCACGATCGACATGAACTCGCTCGTCTCGACGGGCACGGTCTCGATCGTCGGCTCGGGCAACACGTTCCATTTCGACACGGCGGCAGCCGCGGTCTCCGGCACGGCGATCTCGATCGACGACAACGTGATCGTCCATGCCGACGTGTCGGGATCGGCCACCGCCACGGCCGGCTCGATCATGATCTTCGGCACCGGCAAGGGGATGATCGACGGCGACCCGCTCGGCGACGACGTCGCCGACCATGAAGACTTGCTGCTCGCGGCCCACACGAATGTGACCGTGACCGGGGCGATCGGCAGCCGCTGGAAGCTCGACGACCTCACCGTCACGAGCGCGACCCGTGGCACGGTCGCCCTCGACCAGTCGGTGAGCCTCACGGGCACGCTCGACATCACGGGGGGCGCGGTCACGATCGGCGGCATCGTCGACGTGGGTGGCGACCTCCTCATCGACGCCTCGTCGATGGTGACGTTCTCGGACGACGTCGCGGTCAGTGGCAACATCGTCATCACGGGCGCGACGGGCGTCACGTTCGCCGGCAGCCTCACCGTCGGCGGCACGATCACGCTCGTCGACGTGCCGGGCACGGTGCGGTTCGGCAGCCTCGTGACGACAGTCGGCGCGTTCGTCGTGACGGCGACCGACAAGATCGAGTTCCTGGCCGGTCTCCTCGCCTCCGGCGACGTCACGCTCACGAGCGATGCGATCGATTTCAAGGGGGGCGTTTCGACGGTGCTCGGCACGACCGGCCATACGCTCGTCCTCAAGCCTGCGACGGCCAGCCGGTCGATCCGCGTCGGCACGCCGATGGGCTTGCCGAACAACACGCTCGACATCTCCGACACCGACCTGGCGGCGATCGCAGCCGGCTGGAAGCGGGTGGTGATCGGTGACGAGGTCGCCGGGACGGGCGCGGTCACGGTCGGCTCGATCGGCACGCAGCAGGGGGGCCGCAACTCCTGGCTGGTGAACCCCACCACGATCGTCGGTGGCAGCGTGACCGTCGCGCAGAAGGTGGATGCGACCATCCCGGCCGGCGAGCTCGTGCTGCGGGCTCGGACGGGCGACGTGACGGTGAACGCCGCCATCAACGAGACGGCGACGGATCGATCGGCGACCGTCTCGATGCAGGCGGCCGGAGCGATCGCGATCAACGCCGCCGTCTCCTCGGCACAGACCATCAACCTCACCAGTGGTGGCACGACGAGCCAGACCACGACCGCTCCGCTGGCGACACCCCACCTGCGGATCGACAGCCAGGGGGCCGTATCGCTGCTCAGCCCGACCAACGCGTTCGACCTGTTGGCCGTGGTCACCAGCGACGACGACATCGACATCCGTGAGGATTCGGGCTACGAGATCGGCAGCATCGCCGGCGTGATCGGCATCCAGGTGGGCACGGGCACGGCGCGGCTGATCTCGAGCGGCAGGGTCACCCAGGCGTATGCCATCGACGCGGGCCGGCTCGACCTGCAGGGAGCGGGTGGCCAGTGGGTCCTCACCGCAGGCAACACGATCGGCACGCTGACGGCCGACACCGGCAGCCTGAACGTGGCCGATGCCGCGCAGCTCGACGTCGCCAGTCTCGTGTCCTCGCAGCAGAGCGGCACGGCGATCATGCTCTCCGCGCCGACGGGGCTGTCACTGACCGCCGCGATCACCACCGCAGGCGGCGACGTCGTCCTCAACGACGCGGTGACCCTGACCAAGGACGTCACAATCGACGTCGCGGATGGCGTGAACACGGGCGCGGCCCGGTTCGTCTCCACGGTGAACGCCGCCACCGCCGGCCAGCAGGCGCTGTCGATCACGGGCAACCTCGACGCGGCAGCCTCGATCGGCGGTTCGACGTCGCCCGACGGGGCCCTGAAGAGCCTGTCGGTGTCCGGCGACTCGACGCTTGCCGACGGGATCACGCTCCGGACCACGAGCAGCCAGACCTACTCCGGCGAAGCCGAGAGCACCGGCACGATCACGATCCAGGCCGGCTCCGGCTCGGCCGTGAAGTTCCTCGGCGACACCTCGCTCGGCGGCCTCGTCACCTCGACCGCGGACACCGCCGCCTACGACGTCGAACTCACCGGCGCGAGCGTGACGGTCACCAACGCCGTGACGTTCTCCAACACCGGCACCACCACGCTCGGGGACGAGGCGACCGACGATCTGCACTTCGTCGGCGGCGTCACGAGCACGGCCCCGGCCACCACGAAGCTCGCCGGCACGATCCACACCACGGACGCAGCCGGCTCGTTCGGCCGCAAGCCCGGCGGCGTGGTCGAACTGACCGCCGACACGACCGTCTCCACCGGCACCGGCAACGCCACCTTCGGCGGCAAGGTGGACGGTGCCCACCGCCTCGTCGTGAACGCCGCGGGCGACACGACGTTCTCCTCGGCGGTCGGCGGCGGCACGGCGCTTGCGCACCTGGAGACCGACGCTCCGGGACGCACGCTGCTCGATGGCGGCTCCGTCCGGACCGCCAGCCCGACGAGCCAGGTCTACAACGACGACGTGCTCCTCGGGGCGAACACCGTCGTCACTGCCACCAACAACGGCGCGGTGACGTTCGCCAAGACGCTCACCGGCGGCCATTCGCTCACGGTCAACACCGCCGGCACGACCACCTTCGGTGGCGCGGTGTCGATCGCGAGCCTGGAGACCGACGCTGACGGCACCACCCGGCTCGGCGGGAATGTCACGACATCCACGGCCGCCGGCCAGGTGTTCAACGATGCCGTGATCCTCACGGCCAATGCCACGCTTGCTGCGGGTGTCGGCGCGATCACGTTCGTCCGTTCGCTCGACGGCGGCTTCACCCTCGCGGTCAACACGTCCGGCACGACCACGTTCGGTGGCGAGGTGGGTGACGGCACGCCGCTTGCGAGCCTCACGACCGACGCCCTCGGCACGTCGATCGTGACGGGCGGGCTCGTCCGCACCTCCGGCCAGCAGGTCTGGCAGGACGGCGTGGTTCTGCTGAACGACGACACGGCATTCCGCTCGGTGAATGCCGCGATCACGTCCGGTGCCGCCACGACCTTCACGTCCGTCGGCAAGACCGCCTCGCTCACCGCTGCCACCGGCATCGGCACCGCGGCCAACCCGATCCGGCTCGCCCTCACCGAGGTGACGGCCGAGATTACCGGCACCGGCGACATCTACCTCGTCGGCGCAGGAGATCTCGTCATCGGAGCGGCCGGTCTCCGCACACCCACCGGCCAGATCGGCCTCGGAGCGAGTGGCGACATCCGCGTTCCCTCCGGAGGCCGCATCGCGGCCGGCAGCGTGGCCGGCCAGGGCGTGTCGGCCACCACGCCGATCCGGTGGTCGCTGCTCGGCACCGGCGATTCCGGCCCGGGCTCGCTGCGGCAGGTGATCGACAACGCCAATACCACGGGCGTCGCCGGCGTCGTGGTGTTCTCCGGCGGGGCGAACACGTTCGTCGTCGGGAGTCGTCTCCCGGTCATCTCCACGCCGCTCACGATCGACGGCACCGGACACGGCGTCGTCATCGACGCCAACCGGCAGGTCGATGCAGGACTGATCCTCCAGGCCGCAGCCACCGGCAGTGTGGTTCGCGGGCTCTCGCTCCGCAACTTCACCGGGTTCGGGATCACGCTCGACGGCGTGCGAAACGCCCTGATCGACCGGAACACGGTCACGAGCCTCAATACCGAAACCTCGATGGGTCTCTACGCGACGGGCGATCTGACAGGCACCCGGGTCATCGCAAGCACGTTCGCCGGCGGCCTCCGCGGCGCCCTCCTCGATGGCGCCCGCAACCTCGCCTTCGGACAGCTCGGCCAGGGCAATCTGCTCAGCGGAAACCGGGCGGCCCCGACGAACCGAAACTTCGCCGGCACGGGCATCCGGGCCCAGGGTGACTGCGCGGGCACCGTCGTCGCCGGCAACACGTTCACGCAGAACAACTACGGCTTCGCCTTCATCGGCGCCCGTGACCTATCGTTGAACGGCAACTCGTTCTCCCGCAACTCCATCGCCGGCATCTACATCGAGGGCGACAGCCGCGGCAGCGGGCAGATCGCCAGCACGTTCGGCCGCGGAGCGGAGCGGAACAAGAAGGACATCGTTCGCGTCAGGAGGGCGACTTTCGGACCGGTCGCGGTAAGCGTCGCGGCAGGTCAGACCGGCACCCAGTCAAAGAAAAAGAGCAAGTAGAGGCCGCCATGACCCCCGTTTCACACCTGTTCGACCGGCGGGCCACGCACCGCAACCGCAGTCGTGTCCGGCCGCGGCGGCCGGCGGTGATGCAGCACGAGCGGCTCGAACCCCGGGCCATGCTCACGGTCACGGTGCCGCCCGACATCGTCAGTGACACCTACGAGCTCGACAACAACGTCCTGGTCTCCGGCACCGCGTCGATCACGGCGGAGACGGGGTATGTGCAGATCTTCGGGAATTCGAAGGGGCGGATCGACGCGGCCGTCGGGGCGCCGTCCTCCGACCTCACGATCTCGGCCGGCACGTTCATCACCGTGACCGGTGCCGTCGGTGCCGTCGGACCGCTCGACAGTCTTACGCTCGTGAGCACGGGCGGCACGCCGCAGCCGGTCAGCCTCCAGCAGTCGGTCGCCGTGACCGACGACCTCGTCGTCACGCGGGCCGGCACGTTCACCGTCGGCAGCACCGTATTCGTCGGGGACGATCTCACGATTACCGACGCCACGACGGTGCTCTTCTCGGGCAACGTCGTCGTTGACGGCGACCTCACGATCACGAACGCGACGAGCGTGACGTTCGCCGGCACCCTCACGGTCGGCGGCGTGCTCACGATCGAAAATGCCACCGGTACGACCCGCTTCGCCGGTGACGTCGTGGTGGGGGGCGCCTCGGTCACGAGCACCGGCCTCGTGCAGATCCAGGCAGGGTTTACGTCCACCGGCATCGCGGGCGAGGCTACGCACGACGGCGACGTCACGTTCACGACCGACCAGGTCACGTTCACCACCGCCGTGATCGCGACGACCGCCGAAGCGGAGGGAGATCCGTCGGCCACGCTGGTCATCCGCCCCCGCACGACCAGCCGCGACCTCACGATCGCCTCCCCACCGGGCATTCCAAGCGGCCTGAACATCACCGACCCCGACATCTTCGCGATCCAGGCGGGCTGGAAGCGGGTCGTGTTCGGTGACGAGATCGACGGCACCGGTAGTGTCAGGATCGGCTCGATCGGCTCCCAGTACGGCGGCTTCTCGCAGCTCCTGAATACGACCACGATCGCCGGCGGCTCGATCTCGGTGGTGCAGCCGATCGACGTGACGACTCTGGCCGACTACCTGGAATTGCTCGCTCTGGGCGACGGCGAGGGAGCCGGGGCGGGCATCACGATCGATGCCCCGATCAATCAGACGGCCGACGAGCGAAACGGCTGGGTGCGGCTCACGTCGGCCGGACCGATCGCGATCAACGCGCCGCTCTGGGCGACCGAGACCGTCTCGCTCACGACGAGCGAGGGGGGCACGATCACGCAGACCACGCCGACGGAGGGCTCGGCGAAGATCGACTCGCCGGAACTCGCCGTCGACGCTGATGGAGCGGTCTCGCTCACCGACTCCGACAACGCGTTCACGACGGTGGCGATCCGAACGACGAACGACGACGTCGTGCTCGTCGAGAACTCGGGCTATGACATCGGCGAGATCAAGACGACCGATGACGCGAGGGACACCCATGTCTCCGTCACGATCACCGGCATCAATGCCGGCAGCGGCATCGTCCGGCTCGTCACCGACGATGCGTCCGTGACTCAGACGAAGGCGGTGATCGCCGGCGAGCTCGGCCTCGAGGGCGACAAGACGAACTGGAGCCTTGGCCTGGTCACGAACGACCTTGCCGGCACCCTCGCCGCGAACACGGGATCCGTTGTCTTCACCGACGTCGACGACCTTACGATCGGCACGGTCGTGGCCGTGGCACCGCAGTCGGCAATGAGCGGCATCACGGTGTCGGGCACGGTCGCCGTCACGGCTGCGACGAAGCTCACGATCACTTCGGCCGGCGACATCGTCTCGCAGGCCACGAGTGGCACGGCCGTCAGCCTCTCGGGCACTTCCGGTGGCATCGAGACGGCGGGCGACGTCACGACCGCGGGCGGCGACGTGGCGTTCAATCAGGCGGTGACGCTGACCGGCGACGTCGTGATCGACGCCGTGGACGGTGAGGCGACGGGCACGGCGACCTTCGTGTCGTCGATCAACGGCACCACGGCCGGGCAGGAATCGCTCACGATCACCGGCGCCCTCGACGCGCAGGGATCGATCGGCGGCACGACGGCCCTCGAGAGCCTGTCGGTGTCGGCCGCTGCGACGCTCGCGGCCGGCGGCACGTTCCGGACGATCGGCGACCAGACCTACTCCGGCAAGGCGACGAGCACGGGCACGATCACGATCCAGGCGGGCAGTGGCTCGACCGTGAAGTTCCTGGGCGAAACCTCGCTCGGCGGGCTCATCACGGCCACGAGCGACACCGCGGCCTACGACGTGCTGCTCACGGGATCGCCCGTCTCGATCACGAGTGCCGTCACGTTCGCCAACACGGGCACGGTCACGCTCGGCGACGCAGACACCGACTCGCTCATGTTCGCCGGAGGCCTCACATCCACGGCTCCGACGCTCACGAAGCTCGCGGGCACGATCGCCACCACGAACACAAACGCCTCCTTCGGCACGGCGAGCCTGACGGTCGACACCGTCGTCTCCGCAGGCTCAGGGGATGTGGCCTTCAGCGGCACGCTCGATGGCGGCTTCGCGCTGACCGTCAACGCGACCGGCACGACCACGTTCGGCAACACGGTGGGAGCGACGAACGCTCTGGCCAGCTTGACGACCGACACCGGCGGCACGACGGCGATCGACGGCGGCAGCGTGAAGACCTCCGGCACGCAGACCTTCAACGACGCGGTGCGACTCGGAGCGGCCACGACGCTCACCGGCACGACGATCACGACGAACGGCACGGTCGTCGGCGGTGTCGTGAACGTGTCCGGCCCGCACGGCCTCACGGTCAAGGGCGACGCCGTGTTCGGCGACGCGGCAGACGACACGCTCACGTGGCTCGGGCCGCTCGTCGTCGAGGGCACGACGACGATCAACACGTCGCTCATTTCCGCGGCCCCCGTCCAGCAGTACAAGGGCCAGGTCACGCTCGGCACCGGCACGAAGCTCGTGGGCCAGCTGGTGCAGTTCGACGGGTCGATCGTGGGGGGCGGCAACGCACTCGAGATCGAGGTGCCGTCGGTCAGCGGCGTCGCGGTGTTCGGCGACGCGGCCGCCGACGGCGTGGCGGGCCTCGCGAGCCTCACGGTGTCGGGGCCGTCGACGATCAACGCGGCCACGATCAGCTCGACGGGCCTTCAGACCTACGGCGACCGGGTACAGCTCAACGAGAGCACCACGCTCACCGCCTCGGGCGTGGAGTTCAAGGCGAAGGTCGAGGGGCACCAGCGGGAGCTGACGATCGACGCCGGAGCCGCCGGCGTGATCTTCGGCGGCGACGTCGGCACGGCCGCGTTCCCGATCGGCGAGCTCGACGTCGATTCCAAGGGCAACGTCGTCATCAATGGCGAAATCCATTCCTCGGGCCCGGTCACGATCGAGTCGTCGGAGGGCTCGATCTCCGGTGGCGCGAGCAATGCGATCCACTCGCAGGGGCTCGCCTCGTTCGACGACACGATCACGCTCCGGGCCGCGACCGGCATCGGCGCGGGCACCGCCATCGCCGTCGAGGCTCCGCTCGGCGTGGCCGCGAAGGTCACCACGTCCGGCGGCATCGCGCTGCGAGGCATCGGCGACCTCGTCGTGCCGACCGCGGGCCTCGACGCGCCCGGCACGATCTCGCTCGCAGCCAGCGGAAACATCGACGTGCCGACCGGGGGTACGATCACCAGCACGAGCGGCGTCACCGCGACCAAGGAGATCCGCTGGTCGGTGCTCACCACCAGCGGCTCGGGAACCGGTTCGCTGATCCAGGTGCTGACGAACATCAACGCCGTCGGCAACTGCAATGTGGCGGGCACCGATGCCGTCGTGCTGTTCGACAGTGTCGGCCCGTTGAACGGAGCGGCAACGACGGTGATCACGGTCTCGTTGCCGTTGCCTGAACTGGAGGCCGCCGTGACGCTCGACGGCACGGCCGCGGGCCTGGTGCTGGATGGCGGGCGAACGGTCCCGAGTGGCCTCGTCTACGGTTCGAGCGCAGCCGGGAGCGTCCTGCGGGGCGTGACGCTCCGCAACTTCACCGGCTTCGGCGTCCAGCTCGTCAACGCAGAGAACGTGCTCGTCGATACGATCGTGGTGCAGAGCCTCAACACCTCGACGTCGATGGGGCTCTACGCGACCGGCACGCTCACGGGCAGTCGAGTCGTCGGCAGTTCGTTCTCGGGCGGCCTTCGCGGTGCATTGCTCAAGTCGGCACGAAACCTCGTCTTCGGCGAGCTCGGCCGTGGCAACCAGCTCGTGAACAACCGAGCGGCCCCGACCAATCGCAAATTCGCCGGAACCGGCATCCGGTCCGAGGGGGACTGCACGGGCACGGTCGTCGCCGGCAACACGTTCACCGGCAACAACTACGGCTTCGCCTTCATCGGAGCCCGCAACCTCGCCCTGCGAAACAACACGTTCACCCGCAACAGCATCGCCGGCATCTACATCGAAGCCGACAGCTCCGGGAGCACCCAGACGGGTAACACGTTCGGCACCGGTAGCGAGCGAAACAAGACCAACGTACTTCGGGCGAAGCGGTCGCGGTTTGGCTGAGCCGCTGCCGCGGGATCAGGCCGCCCGGATCCTGAATCCAACCCCGGGGAGCCGCACGACCATCGGCTGCGAGTCGAACGCCACGAACGTCTCCGAGGCCCGCTGGGCATAGCCCGTCACACAGGCCGGCTGCACGTCGCGGCGCCGGAAGTAGCGATCGTTCTCCGTGCCCACGGCGTTCCGGACCCACGACGGATCGACCGGATGCCATTGGTGGATGAACGGGTGCTGGAACATTCCCTTCACCCGAATCCCGAGCTTTTCGGCCCGCAGCTGCAGGTCGCGATCCTCGAGCCCCCAGCCCACGAAGGCCTCGTCGAAGCCGTTGAGCCGTTCGTAGTCGCTGCGGGCGATGCCGATCGCATTTCCGTACACGCGTGGTCGCATCGGCAGCCGGAGGAGCTCATACACCTTCGAGTGTCCGGCCTTCAGTTTCAGCCGCCGACGCTCGGCCGGGGCCACGGCGGCGGGAAACCGGCCGGCGTGGATGTCGTCCATGCTGATCGCTGCCGTCTCAGCCTCGTCCAGCCGGCAGCTGTCGCCCCCCGCGATGCGGCCCGGGCGGATGGCGGCGATGAAGGCCGCGAGGGTGCCGGGCGGGAGGAGACAGTCGCCGTCGGTGAACAGCAGGCGGTCGGCATGCGAGGCGGCAACCCCTTCGTTTCGGCACTGCGCCAGCCTGAAGCCGTCGTGCGCATGGGTCGTGACCGCCACTCGAAAGGGAACCTTCCTCGCGAATGCCATCACGGCATGCAGCGTAAGGTCACGAGATCCGTCGTCGGTGACGATGACCTCGATCCGCTTGGCGACATCGGCCTGAGCGGCGATCGACTCGAGGCACCGCCGCAGGTGCGTCGGCCGCTCGAAGGTCGACACGAGCACCGCCAAGTCGGGCCTCCTGTCGCCGGCCCTGCCCGCACATTCCCGCCCGGGCCACGGAACGATCGTCGTCATTGCCTGCCTCACGCGTCACAAGGGTTTCCGCCCTGTGCGGTCAGCATCGGCGCCGGCGACGGCCTCCCATGATTCGTCGCTTCGCCTCGCGGCCCGGAGCCCGCGTTCCAGCCAGCCAGCCGCACTTGCCGCACCGGCACCGCCCGCAAGGTTCGCCTCACGCAGCGAATCAGCCGCGGAGGACGGCCCCCGCTCGGCGGCCGCACTCGGCGAGGATGGCATCGACGGCGCGGGCGGCGGCCTCACCCGAGAGCGTGCCAGCGGTGCTGCGGAGCCGCAGCGACACGACGAAGCTCTTCTTGCCGGCGCCGAGCCGCTCGGCATCCCGCCATACCTCCACCAGCCGGCATTCCTCCAGGATCGCGCCGGCGCCGGCGGCGATCGCGGCCGATACGGCAGCCCACGGCGTTGACTCTTCCACGACGAGGTTGAGATCCCGCTGCATGGCCGGGAAGTCGCTCGGCCGCCTGAGCCGGTGCTCACGGCCGACGGCAAACTCCACCGCGTCGAGCCGCAGTTCCACGGCCGCCACCGGGCCTGTGAGCGAGAAGCGGTCGAGGAGCTTTCCGGCCACCTCGCCCACCGCTCCGATCCGCACCGCCCCGTAGCCTTCGCGGTCGAGCACGAGCTCGGCGGCGCGGCCGCGGGCGAAGAGGTCGTTCTCCAGCGGCCGCACCTCGATCCGGGCGTCGGCCCGTCCCGCCTCGATGCCCAGTCGGCGGAGCACGGCCTCCGCGAGTCCCTTGGCCCGGAAGAAGTCGCCGTCGCTCACGACGCCCAGGAGCAGCGGCTCCTCCAGCGGCGAGACACCGGCCGGCAACTCACCGCCGGCCGGCCGCGCGACATATGCCCGCGCGATCTCGAAGAGATTGCCGTGCGGCGCGCCGGCCGCGGCATTCCCCCCGCGGGCTTCGAGCAGACTCGGCAGCAGCGTCCGCCGCAGCCGATCGGCGCCGCGGACGAGCGCCGGCGCGATCGTGACGGCAGGAGCCGCGCCCCACGGGCTGGCACACTCCTCGAAGAGAGCCGGCACTACGCTGCGGGTCAGCGCCTCACAGAAGCCCGCGGCCACGAGCACCTCGCCAGCCCGCCGCACCGTCAGCTCGCGGGCCGACCATTCCACGGGCCGGGCGGCAATCGCCACGTCTTCCGGCACACGGTCGTAGCCCTCGATCCGGGCGATCTCCTCGACGAGGTCGATCTCCCGATGCACGTCCCGCCGCCACGAGGGGGCCCGCCACCGGGCCGTCCGGCCGCTGCCCGACTCTTCGACGAAGCCGAGCCCCGTGAGAATCTCGCGCTGCCGATCCGCAGCCACGTCGATGCCAAGCACCTCGGCCACCCGCGCGGCTCCGAGCGGCACAACCGCGGGCGCACCGGCCAGCCGACCTGCTTCGACCACGCCCTGCTCCAGCCGGCCACCGGCCAGTTCGAGGATCAGCGCCGCGGCCCGGCGGCTCGCCCAGTCAACCATGGCCGGATCGGGGGTCCGTTCGAAGCGATACGACGAGGGACTCGCCAGCGCGAGGCCACGGGCCGCGGCCCGCACGACGAGCGGCGCGAACTGGGCCGACTCGAGGAGCACGTCGGTGGTGCCGACGCCGATCTCGGTGTCGGCGCCCCCCATCACGCCGGCGAGGGCCACCGGCCGCTCGGCATCGGCGATCACGCCCATCGTGTCGTCGAGCGTGTACTGCTTGTGGTTGATGGCGGTGAACGCCTCGCCCGCGGCGGCCCGCCGCACGACGATCCTGCCCCCCGCGATCTTCGCGAGGTCGAAGGCGTGCAGTGGCTGGCCGCACTCGAACATCACGTAGTTCGTCACGTCGACCACGTTGTTGACGCTCGCCACGCCAAGCGTCGCCAGCCGTTCGACGAGCCAGGCCGGACTCGGCCCCACGGTCACGCCGCGGATCACCCGGGCCGTGTAGTGCGGGCAGGCGGCGGCATCCGCGATCTCGACGGCGATGCTCGCGGCGGCCTTGCCCCCCTGCTCCGCCGGCCGCGGATCGGGCACGTGCAGCGGCAGGCCGAAGAGCACCGCCACCTCTCGTGCCACACCGATGTGCCCCAGGCAGTCGGGCCGATTGCTCGTCACCTCGATGTCGATCGCCTCGTCGCTCCCCACGGCCTCGGTCGACTCGTGATTGAGGCCCGACATCAAGAGCCGCGTGACGACCTCGTCGGTCGGCGCCACCACCTTCACGTAGTCATCCAGCCACTTCCGCGAGACGATCATGATGCTCAGAACTGCTGGAGGAAGCGGACGTCATTGCGATAGAAGTCGCGGATGTCGGCGACGCCATAGCGGCGGGCTGCGATCCGCTCGACCCCGAGCCCGAAGGCGAATCCCGAGACCTCGCGCGGATCGTAGCCGACGGCCTCGAGCACGGCCGGATCGACCATGCCCGCGCCCCCCATCTCGATCCAGCGGCCGCCCCATTCCATGTCGACCTCCACGCTCGGTTCGGTGAACGGGAAGAACGAGGGGCGGAACCGCACGTGCACGTCGCCGCCGAGAAAGCTCGAGGCGAACAGCCGCAGCACGCTCTTGAGGTGGGCCATCGTGGTGCCCTTCTCCACGAGCAGCCCCTCGACCTGATGGAACATCGGGTAGTGCGTGGCGTCGGCCGTGTCGGGCCGATAGACGCGGCCGAGCGACACGATCCGCAGCGGCGGCTTGCGGGTTTCCATCACCCGGATCTGCACGGTGCTCGTCTGCGAGCGGAGCAGGAGCGGATCGGCGCCGCGGGCGACGGCGAGATAGAAGTTGTCGAGCGGGTCGCGGGCCGGATGCTCGGCACCGATCGCCAACGCCTCGAAGTTGTGCCACTGATCCTCGACCTCAGGGCCGTCGACGCTCTCGAAGCCGAGCCGCCCCATGATCTCCTGCACGCGGCGAATCGTCTGCGTGATCGGGTGGACGTGGCCGAGCGGCACGGGCGTACCGGGGAGCGTCACGTCGATCGCCGCCACGGTGGTGCCGGCGGTCGCTGACGCGACGCGATCCTGGGCGGCAGTCAGCAGCGCCTCGACGGCGGCCTTCGCCTCGTTGAAGTGCCGGCCGGCAGCAGGCTTGTCGGCGACGGCGAGGCCGCCGAGCTGTTTTTGGATCGCCTTCAGGCGGCCGCTGCGAGCGCCCAGGAATTCGACACGGGCCGCCTCGAACGCGGCCGCATCGGAGGCGGCAGCGAGCGCCGTAGCAGCGTCGGCGCGGAACTGCCGCAGCTGGTCGACGAACGACTCGAGCGATACGGCTGTCACGGCGTCACGCGACCGCGGCCGGCTCCGGCAGGCCCAGGGCCTTGCAGACCTCGGCGGCAACGGCGTCGAACCCGGTCGGGTCGAGCACGGCCATTTCGGCGAGCGTCCGCCGATCGAGTTCGCAGCCGATCTTCTCCAGGCCGGCGATCAGCTGGCTGTAGCGGAAGCCCCGCTCGCGGCAGGCGGCGTTGAGCCGCACGATCCACAGCCGACGGAAGTCTCGCTTCTTGCGGCGGCGGTCGCGGCGGGCATAGACACCCGCGCGGATGATCGATTCCTTGGCCGTCCGCAACAGACGACGGCGACCGCCCACGGATCCCTTGACCCGCTTGAACAGCCGCTTCTTCGCCCGCAGACGGGGCACAACGCTCTTCGTACGCATGATTCAATCTCGCTGAAAGACGGAGGTAAATGTCGCTCACGGGGCGGGAATTGCAAGCCGACCCGCCGTTTCCGGCCTGAAACAGGCCTCTCGAACGAGGGCTGGCGAAACCCAGGCTCCGGCCCGTGCCAGTCCGGGCCTCAGTAGCTGTACTTGCCCAGCACTTCCACGATCTTCGCGGTCTCGGCCTTGGCCAGCACGCCGGTGCCACGGAGCTTTCGCTTCCGCTTGGCGGTCAGCCGTACCTGCAAGTGGCTCGTACCGGCACGGCGGTGCTTCACCTTGCCATTGGCGGGGACGCGAAACCGTTTCTTCGTGCCCTTGTGGGTCTTCTGCTTCGGCATGGGATCGCTCCTGAGTGCGTTGGATGCGGCGGGCGGGATGTCACTTCGGCGCCAGCGTGCAGACGAGCCGCCGACCCATCTGCTGGGGCGCGCCCTCGACTTTGCACACCGGGTCGAGCTGTTCGATGATGTTCTTCATGACCCGCTGGCCCTCGTCGATATGGGCGAGTTCACGGCCGCGAAACACGACCGACACGATCACCTTGTCCTTGTGGAGCAGGAAGCCCTTGGCCTGGTTGACCTTGAACTCGATGTCGTGCTCGCCCGTCTTGGGGCGGAGGCGGATTTCCTTGATCTTGGTGTGATGAACGTGGGTCTTGTGGTGCTTCTTTTTCTGCTGGTACTTGAACTTGCCGAAATCCATGATTCGGCAGACCGGCGGCTTTTCGTTGGGCGCCACCTCCACCAAATCGAGCCCCGCCTCACGGGCGCGAGCCAGCGCCTCCTCGGTGGGGATGATCCCGAGTTGCCCGCCGTCGTCGGCGATCACGCGGATCGGTGAGATCCGGATCTGCTCGTTGATTCGATGCTGCTTCTCGATGGCTCTCAACTCCAGGCGCGCACATTCCGCCCACGGCGGAAAGTCCCGGATGATCCCAGCCGCCCCGGGGATCGTCAAGGCGGCAGCCTTCTCGGGCGTCGAGCCGGATAAAAAAACCAACTGTCCGCTTCGTCAAAAGGGCTTTGTTTGCTGTTCTTCGGCCCTCCGCAGCCCTGACCGTGAGACTCCGCCGCCAGCCGCCCGCGACACGCAACCCATTGCGGCACAACGCTTTGCGGGTCATGCCGGCCGTGCGGGCCGTACCGACACCCCCCAAAAAACTGGCCGGCCGAGAACTTTTTCCCAAGCGGTCCGTATAACTTTCGCGTCCTCGAGACAGGTGGTGGGGCAAAGGATGGCCCCAGAGAACGTCGACGCGGGGGGCTGCATCAGCGGCACCCGGGTCGGGTTTGGTCGTGGTCGCGAAGAGGAGAAAAGCCATGCGTACCAACGATTCCGCTGCCCAGATTTCAGCATCGCAGGTGACCCCGCCGGAGGTGAAGCTGTTCGCCGAGGAGGAGGTGCTCTCGATCGAGGACCTCGCCCGCCAGTTCAACGTCTCCACGAAGACGATCTCGCGGTGGCGCGACCACGGCCTCGTGGCCCAACGGTTCACCGTCGACGGCCGCCGCCGGGTCGGCTTCTTGAAGTCGGCCGTCGAGCGGTTCATCCACGACAATCCGCTGCGGATCGAGCGGGGCAGCCGGTTCAGCCAGCTCTCGGACGAGGAGCACGACAAGATCGTCACCTGGGCGAAGCGGCTGGCGGTCGCCGGCGCCTGCCCGGCCGACGTGCATCGGCGGATCGCCGCGCGACTCGGCCGCAGCATCGAGACCATTCGCTACACGCTCAAGCGGCACGACCAAGACCATCCCTCTGACGCCGTGTTCCCGGCGGCCGACGGCCGGCTCCGCCCCGAGAGCTGCGCCCGGATCTACCAGCACTTCCTCCGCGGCGAGGCCGTCGAGTCGATCGCGCGGCGGTATCACCGGTCGAAGGCGAGCATCTATCGCGTGATCCTCACGCAGCGTGCCGAGCACGTGATGCAGCTGCCGCTCGACTACATCCCCAACGCGCTCTTCGCCCGTAAGAGCGCCGAGAAGGTGGTCGATCAGCCCTACCCCGGCACCGAGGCGAAGCGGCAGCGGCGGCCGAGCGGCCTGCCGGCCTATCTCGCCAGCCTCTACGAGGTGCCGCTGCTCACCCGCGAGCAGGAGGTCTGGCTGTTCCGCAAGTTCAACTACCTCAAGCACAAGGCGACACAGCTGCGGGAGCAGCTCGATCCGGAGCGGCCGAACTCCCGGCTGATGGACCAGATCGAGAAGCTCTACGAGGAGATCGTCGACCTCAAGAACCGGATCGTGCGGGCCAACCTCCGGCTCGTGGTGTCGATCGCGAAGCGGCGGGTGTCGCCGGGCGACAGCTTCTTCGACCTGGTGAGCGACGGCAACATGTCGCTGATCCGCGCCGTCGAGAAGTTCGACTATGCCCGCGGCAACAAGTTCAGCACCTACGCCTCGTGGGCGATCATGAAGAACTACGCCCGCACGATCCCCGACGAGCACAAGCGCCGCGACCGCTTCCGTGCGGCCGACACGGAAATGCTCCAGGCCGCCGCCGACCGGCGGGCCGACGAATACCAGCAGCGGCTGGCGGCCACCGACCGGCTCCAGCAGGTGGGCAAGTTCCTCGACCGGCTCGATGCCCGCGAGCAGACGATCATCATCCGCCGCTACGGGCTCGATCACGAGCGCGAGCCCCAGACGCTCAAGGAAGTGGGCTCGGCCCTCGGCGTCACGAAGGAGCGGGTGCGGCAGATCGAGGCCAAGGCGCTGGAAAAACTCCGCGAAGCGGCCGCCGCCGAAGCGATCATGCCGGAACTGGAGTAGCGGGCGGACCGACCACACGACGCCGCCACCTGGAGGTGCAGGTTGTTCAACCTGCCACCGCGGCCGTCCCACTCCGCAGGTTGGACAACACGCGGCCCCAGGCTGGACGCCTCCGTGGCGGCTCCGCGGCTCAGTCAGTTACAGTACGTCGCATGAATGCCACATCTCTCGTGCACCACGCCGCGACTGTCTCCTCAGTTTTCTTCCTCCTCGCAACGGCCCTCCCGGCCTCCGCCTTCGACGGCTGGCAGGGCATGCGGGTCATCCAAATCGACGGCCGCGCCGACCGGCTGAGCGTGGCCGACCTCGGCCACGACGGCCGCGACGACGTGATCCTCGTCAACCAGCGGCAGGCGCGGATCGACATCTACCGCTGGCTGCCCCCGGCCGAGCGCACGCGTGCCGACGCGACCGATCCCGACCGCCCCAACGAATTACCACTCGCCCCCGACTGGTCGCGCGGCGAGGTGTCGATCGACGAGATGCCGGTCGACGCGGTCGCCCACGACGTCGATGGCGACGGCCGGCCCGAACTGCTCGTGCTCACGACGCCGTCGAACCGCGTGTCGATCTACTCGCAGGCCGCCGACAAGGCGGTCGATGCCCCCGGCGCCTGGAAGAAGTCGGGCGAGTGGAACCTGCTCGCCGGCACGCCCACGGGCCGCCGCAGCTGCCTGCTCGTCCGCGACCTGCCGGCAGGAAAACACGAACTGCTCGTGAGCTACGAGCAGGGCATCCAGCAGGTACCGCTCGAGCGTGGGTCGCGGGCCGTCTGGCTCGCGCCGCGCGAGACACGAGGCCGGATCGACTGGCACCTCGCCGACCTCGACGGTGACGGCGACGACGATCTCGTCGAGTGGTCGCCGGTGGCGCGGCAGGTGGTCCGTTGGCACGAGTGCGCGGCGGACGGCAGCCTGCTCCCCGCGCAGACGCTCCATGACCAGAACGTGGAGGGCTTCCAGGTGGCTGGCGGCGCGGCAAAATCGGGCACGGCCGATTTGTTTCTCCTCGGCGGCAGCGACAAGGGCGTGCTGCGGCGGTACCAGCTCGTGCGTGGCCCGGCCAGTGACGTGGGGCGGCAGGATGCCCTCCCGATGCCGGCTGGCGGCAAGCGGGGCTGGTGTGGCATGACGCTCGGCGACGGAGCCGGCGAGCCGGCGATCGTCGCCGTCGACTCCAGCCAGCCACGGCTGCGGGTGCATCGCCTGGCCGCGGGCGGCTGGCAGGCCGAAGAGACGTTTCCAACCGTGAGCGGCATCCGCAGCGTGGCGGCGGCCGCCGCCGACCGGGGGCTGCTGCTCGTCTGGACGAAGGACGCCGCCGACCTGCACCGCTGCCGGTGGGAGAACGGCCGCCTCACGTATCCGCAGCCCTGGATGCAGGATGGCAAGGACCGCAAGATCCTCGCGCTCGACCAGGTCGGCACGACCACCTGGTGGGCCCAGCGGGTGGGCAGTGATCTCGATCTCTTCGTCTGGCCGGCCGACAAGCCGGAGCCCACGAAGACCCGCTTTGCCAACCTCGGCGCGAAGGTCGATCAGGTGGCCTGGCTTGGCGGCACGACGCTCATCGTGCAAGACGCCTTCGCACCCGCGGGCAAGCTCGTGACGCTCGACGGCGACAAGCCGGTCGTCAGCTCGCCCACGCTCTTGTCGAAGGTCGATCTCGGCGAATATCAGCTGCTCGATGTCAGCGGAATGCTTCGTAAGGCACGGCTTACCGACGGCGTCTTGCAGTGGCTTGGAGACGACCTGCATCCCGTTGATCAGGTGATGCTCACCGAGGGCCAGAAGATCGCGTCGTACCTGCCGGTCGCCGGCGGCGCGGCCGCTGGCCGTGCCGAAGCCTGGGCGCTCGAGCAGGGGGGCGGCTTCCTCCATCGACTGCGGGCCGACGAGGCCGGCGTGATGCGGGTGGTGGAAAGTGTGAAGCCTCCGGCGGGCGTTGCACTCCGGGAGGATCCCGTACTCGGCGTGATCCTCGTCGACCAAGAGCGGATCGTGCGGCTGTCTCGCGGCGAGCCGTGGGAGCTGAAACTCGTCGAGAGCATCGACGGCCGCATCGGCCGCCGTAGCGGCGTGAGCGAATCGACGATCCACCGCATTCAGGCCACCGACCTCGACGGCGACGGCCGCGACGACGTGGCCCTCTGCGATGATCGCAAGCACCAGCTCACGGCCCTCCTGCGGCATGGCCCGGAGCCGCTGGAACGGTCTGTGTCGTGGAAGGTATTCGAGGATCGCAAGTATCCCTATGACGGTGGCGACTCGAAGGATCTCGTCGCCGAGCCCCGGCGGATCGCCGGGCTCGATGCCGACGGCGACAAGGCCCGCGACCTTGTGATGGTGTGCCAGGATCGGCTCATCATCTATCTCGGCAGCGATGTCCCCTCCCGCGGCCCGGCCACCACAAAGGAGCAGAAATGACTCGTCCGTTGATCACGTTGCTCGCCTGCCTGCTCATCACCGGCACGGCCGGCGCCGCCGAAGTCGTCACCGCCACGCTCGTGGGCGGCGGCAAGGTGACGGCCCCGCTGCTGCGTGAGAACGACGACGGCGTCGCCCTCGACCTCGGCTTCGACGTCCTCCAGATTCCGGCGAAGCGGCTGCTCGACGTGCA
>JAPOJV010000118.1 GCA_029978085.1 bacterium | reverse complement strand
TAATCGGCAGCGTGCTCATCCCCGGGGCCCGGGCCCCGCACCTGGTCGAGCGCGAGGATCTCCGGCTCATGAAGCCGGGGGCCGTGATCATCGACGTGGCGATCGATCAGGGAGGATGCGTGGCGACGAGCCGGCCGACCACGCACGCGGAGCCGACCTTCATCGTCGACGACGTCGTGCACTACTGCGTGACGAACATGCCCGGGGCCGTGGGCCGCACGAGCACCTATGCCCTCTGCAACGCCACGCTGCCGTACGTGCTCCAGCTGGCGGCGGCCGGCGTGGATGTGGCGGCCCGCGAGAGCGCGGCGATTCGCTCCGCCGTGAACGTGTTTGAGGGGCGACTCGTTCAGCCCGCCGTCGCGGCGGCGTTTGGCCTGCGGTGCGAAGTAATCGAAAGGTAGCCCGGTCACGGTAGCCCGGTCACGGTAGCCCGGTCACGGTAGCCCGGTCACGCCGTGACCGGAATACAAGTCACGGCGTGACTTGCCCACTTTCGGCAACGGGCTGCCCGTCACGGAGTGACGGGCCTACACTCTGTGCCATGAACTCCCACTCCTCCACGATCCCCGTCTCGCTCCGCTGGGTCGGCGACGCCGCCGGCCATCTCGACATCCTCGACCAGACACGACTGCCTGCGCACCTCGAATGGCGGGCCTGCCACGACGTCGATGCCGTCGTCGAGGCGATCAAGAGCCTGCGGGTGCGCGGCGCCCCGGCGATCGGCATCGCCGGGGCCTACGGACTCGTGGTCGCCGCGGCCGAGGCGATCCGCGACGGCCTCGCGTCGGATGCCGCCCGGGCCCACGTGCTCGCCCGCGGCGAACTGCTCGCCTGCGCCCGCCCCACGGCCGTGAATCTCCGCTGGGCGGTCGAGCGGGCCCTCGGCACGATCACGCCGTTGCCGCCGACAGCCTCCGCTCGCGACCTGGCCGTGGCCCTGCTCGCCGCTGCCCGAGCGATTCACGATGAAGACCGCGAACTGTGTGCAGCGATCGGCCGCCACGGCGCCGCGCTCCTGCCCGACGGTGGCATCCTCACGCATTGCAACACGGGGGCCCTCGCCACCGGCGGCGCCGGCACGGCCCTCGCCGCAATCACCACGGCCTGGGAGCAGGGGCGAAAGATCCACGTGTTTGCCGACGAGACCCGGCCACTGTTTCAGGGCGCCCGCCTCACGGCCTGGGAGCTCGTGCAGCGCGGCATCCCGGTGACCGTCCTCGTCGACGCGGCCGCGGGACATCTGCTTTCGACCGGCCGGGTGCAGGCCTGCATCGTGGGGGCCGACCGGATCACCGCCGCCGGTGATGCCGCCAACAAGATCGGCACCTACGCCATCGCGGTGCTCGCACGGGCCCACGGCGTGCCCTTCTACGTGGCGGCGCCATCGAGCACGTTCGACCTTTCGATCGAGAGCGGCGCCGACATCCCGATCGAAGAGCGGGCTGCCGCGGAGGTGCTCGCACCGCTCGGCGTCGCCGCAGCCCCGAGCGGAGCCGCCGCCTTCAACCCGGCGTTCGACGTCACCCCGGCCAGCCTGATCACGGCGCTCGTCACCGAGCACGGTGTGATTCAGCCGGTCACCCGCGATCGCATCGCAGCGGTGCTGGGGCCAGGTGGGCGAGTCACGCCGTGACTTGCATTCCGGTGTGGGCGAGTCACGCCGTGACTTGCATGCCGGTCACGGCGTGACCGGGCTACCGTGACCGGGCTACCGTGACCGGGCTATCTGCGTCACCCACCGGCGTGACGTACACTTGCACCGTCCCCGCACGCATGGCCAGCACGCCCGATGACCGCCCCCGCCGCCCCGCCCGCCGCCAACCCGTTTCCGGGCTACCACGCGCCCGACGGCTGCTACAACGAACTCTGCGGCGCCGACGGTGCCCCCCGCGGCCACTGGCAGCGGCTGGTCGATCTGCTCGGCTCCTGGCAGCCGGCGGAGCTGGTGGAGCGGTGGGAGCAGGCCCGCCGCCTGATCCGTGACAACGGCGTCACGTACAACGTGCACGACGAGGCCTCGGGCGAACAGCGGCCCTGGGTACTCGACCCGATCCCTCTGGTGATCGCGGCCGACGACTGGTCCCGCCTGGAACTGGGCATCAACCAGCGGGCCCGTGTGCTCGATGCGCTGCTCGCCGATCTCTATGGCCCGCAGCACGTCGTGAAGGAGGGGCTCGTGCCCCCCGACCTCGTGTTCGGCAATCCCGACTTCCTGCGGTGCTGCCACGGCATGCAGCTGCCAGGGGGCCGCTGGCTCCATCTCTACGCGGCCGTCATCGCCCGCAACCATGACGGCAAGTGGCTGGCACTCGGCGACCGCACCGGTGTGCCGCAGGGGCTTGGCTATGCACTCGAAAACCGGCTCGTCGTCTCGCGGCTGCTGCCCGGCGTGTTCGAGGACTGCAACGTCGAGCGGTTGGCGCCCTTCTTCCTCGCGCTGCGGGGAATGCTCGCGGCGCTCGCCCCGGGCCGCGACGCGCCCCGCATCGGCCTGCTCAGCCCGGGCCCGACGAGCCGCACCTACTTCGAAGACGCCTACCTCGCCCGCTACCTCGGCTACACGCTCGTGGAGGGGAGCGACCTCGCCGTCCGTGACGACCGCGTGAGCCTCAAGACACTCGGCGGGCTCGTGCCGATGGACGTGCTCCTCCGCCGCGTGATCGACCGCGACTGCGACCCGCTCGAGCTCGAGGGTGCCGCACTCGGCGGCACGCCCGGCCTCGTGCAGGCGGTGCGGCGTTCGCGGGCGGCTCTGGCCAACGCCCTCGGCAGCCGGCTCGTCGAATCCCCAGGCTTCGCGGAGTTTCTGCCGGCCGTATCCCGGCGGCTCCTCGGTGAAGACCTCGTCATGCCGGGGCCACGGTCGTGGTGGTGCGGTGTGCCGTCGAGCCTCGACCACGTGCTCTCGCAGCTCGAGCAATTCGTGATCGAACCGGTGAATTCACCGCGCGGGCTCAAACGGTTCGTGCCCGCGCTGCTCGATACGAGTGCCCGCAGCGAACTGGCCGCACGGATCAGGGCCCGACCGGCGGCCTGGGTGGGCCGCGAGATGGTCGAACGGTCGGCGGCCCCGTGCTGGGACGGCAATGGCATCGTCTCTGCCTCGGTGCTCATGCGGTGCTTCGCCGTGGCCACGCCCGAGGGCTATCAATCGATGCGGGGCGGCCTCGCGCGGATGAGCGTCGGTCGATCGGCCGGCGAGGAGCTGCTGCTTTCGAGCCAGGGATCGAAGGACGTGTGGGTGCTCTCGCAGGGACCGGTGCCGCCGGTGTCGCTGCTCCGGCAGCCGGGCCAGCAGGTGCCGCTCCGCCGCAGCGGCAACGACCTCCCGAGCCGCGTGGCCGACCATCTCCACTGGCTCGGCCGCCATGTGGAGCGGGCGGAAGGGGCCGCGCGACTGCTGCGGGCCGTCGCAGCCCGGATGGCGTCGGAATCCGACCAGGCGACGGCGGTGGAAGCCGCCATCCTCCTCGGCTCGCTCGCCAGCCCGCCGACGGTGCATACCGCCTGGCTGCAGCCCGGTCGCCGCGAGACGCCACGCGAGATCGCCTCCGAGATCCAGACGCTCGTCGCCGACGATTCGCGACCCGGCAGCGTGCGGGCGAGTGTGAAGAGCCTCTGGGACATGGCCTCGGTCGTCCGCGACCGGATCTCGATCGACTCCTGGAAGATCCTCTCCCGGGTCAAGGCCGACTGCCCGTCGTCGCGGGCGGCCTGGCGGCGCGGTACCGACGTCCTCACGCTGCTCGATACGCTGATCCTCGACCTGTCGGCCTTCGCCGGCCTCGGCACCGAGAGCATGACCCGTGGCCCCGGCTGGCGGTTCCTCGACATGGGCCGCCGCATCGAGCGGGCCGCCGGTGCGATCCAGCTGCTCGGCGCCACGCTCGTGCCCGCCCGCCCGGTGGCCGCCGCGACGGACGCCGAGCGGCTCGAAGAGATGCTGCTGGAGATCGCCGACAGCTCGATGACCTATCGCAACCGGTATCTCGGCACGCTTGAGGCCGCCCCGCTCATCGACCTGCTCGTCATCGACGAGACGAACCCGCGAAGCATCGGCTACCAGGTGGCGCGGCTCGCCGATCATGTGGCCCACCTGCCCCGCGATGAATCGTCCCCCGTGCTCTCGGGTGAAGAGCGGGCCGTGATGGCGGCCCTCGGCGCGCTCCGTCTCGCCGACGTGACGACGCTCGCCACGGCCGACTTCGACGGCACGCGGCCGCAGCTCGGCCAGCTGCTCGCCCGCCTCGACGCCTCTTTGCGATCGCTCACGGAGAGCATCACCCACCGCTACCTTGTCCACTCCGCCCCGCGTCGCCGGCTGGGCGAGGAGCTTGCCGCACCATGACCGCCAGCCATCTCATTCCCCGTGTCGTCATCGTCGGCCGCCCCAACGTGGGCAAGTCGAGCCTGTTCAACTGGCTCATCGAAAAGCGAATCGCGATCGAAGACCCGACCGCGGGCGTCACCCGCGACCGGCTCGTGCAGCGGGTGCGGCTCGAAGACCGGGTCGTCGATCTCGTCGATACAGGCGGCATGGGCTTCGACGACCCCGACGGGCTGACGGCCCAGATTGACAAGCAGATCGAGGCAGGCCTCGGCGAGGCGGCCCTCGTGCTCTTCGTGGTAGACGTGCGGGCGGGCCTGCTCGCGATCGACCGCGACGTGGCCCAGCGGGTACGGAAGACCGGTGCCCCGGTGCTCGTCGTGGCCAACAAGGCCGACGCTCCCCGGTTCGACGCCCTGGCCCACGAGTTCGACGAACTCGGCTTCGGCGAGCCGCTGATCGTGAGCGCCCTTCAGCACCGGCATCGGGGCGAGCTCGTGGAGGCGATCCTGGAGCGGCTGCCGCCCCCGTGGACCGACGAGCCCGAGGAGGTCGATCTGCCGGAGATGAAGCTCGCGATGGTGGGACGACGGAACGTCGGCAAGAGCACGTTCGTTAATGCCTTGGCCCACGAGGAGCGGGTGATCACGAGCCCCGTGGCCGGCACCACCCGCGACAGCATCGACGTGCGGTTCGAGGTGGACGGCCACTCGTTCCTGGCGATCGACACGCCGGGCCTCCGCCGCACGAAGAGCCGCACGACCGACCTCGACTTCTACTCCACCCACCGCGCCCAGCGGAGCATCCGGCGGGCCGACGTTGTGCTCCTCTTCTTCGACGCCAGCGAGCCGATCGGCAAGGTCGATAAGCAGCTCGCCGAGACGATCACGGAGGAGGCCAAGCCCGTGGTGTTCGTCGTGAATAAGTGGGATCTCTACGCGGCCGACGTGAAGAAGCGGGAGTGGGCCCAATACCTCCGCGACACGTTCCGCACGATGCCCTGGGCCCCGGTTGCCTTCACGACGGCGACGAAGAGCCGCAACGTGAAGGCGGTGATCGACACGGCCCAGCGGCTGTTTCGCCAGAGCCGGCAGCGGGTGCCTACGGCGAAGCTCAACAACCTGCTCCGCGACGCCGTGGCGGCCAATCAGCCGCCGGCCGACACCCGCGGCCGTCCCGTGCGGCTCTACTACGCGACGCAGGTGGAGGTGGCGCCCCCCACGATCGTGATCGCGTCGAGTGCGCCGAAGAGCGTATCAGACCCGTATCGTCGCTACCTGCTCAACGCCTTTCGTAAGACGCTGCCCTTCGACGAGGTGCCGATCCGGCTCCTCGTCCGCGGCCGCTCGAGCGAGAAGGGGGAGGAGGAGTAGGTAGGCGAGTCACGCCGTGACTTGTATTCCGGTGTGGGCAAGTCACGCCGTGACTTGTATTCCGGTCACGGCGTGACCGGGCTACCGTGACCGGGCTACCGTGACCGGGCTACGGGGCGCGGTTGATCACGCCCACCTGCCGCTCGGTGAATGGCACGGGACCGGCGAGCAACTCCGGATCATCCCGCTCCTCGGGCACGAGCCGCTCCACGATCCGTGCGGCGAGCTCCTCGATCCCGGCGCCCGTCACTGCCGACGTCCATACGGCATCCGCCCTCCCACGCCCCCGATCCGCCCCCGCCAGATCGCTCTTCGTCACCACGAGCAACTCGCACGGCTGCGGCGTCACGCTCCCGGCCGCCTGTTCATCGCCAGCCACGACCCGCAGCACGAGGTCGGCCTCGCCCCGTGCCGCGACCGCCCGAGCGATTCCGGCCCGTTCCACCGCACCGACATCGCCGCCCGTGGCGCCATCCCGCAGTCCAGCCGTGTCCACAAGATCCACCTCCCAGCCGCCGAGCACGAGCCGCGTCGTCACCAGATCGCGGGTGGTGCCCGGCTCGGGCGACACGATGCAACGGGCGTGTCCGGCGATCGCGTTCACGAGGCTACTCTTGCCGGCATTCACCTCACCCGCGACGACCACCCGCCAGGGCCGAGTGAGCCGCAGGCCCACCCGCGCGGCAGCGAGCAGCCGGGTCACGGCCGCTTCGGCCGCCGCATGTTCAGCAGCGGCCCGCAGCAGCTCGATCCGCTGGAATTCATCCTCGAGTGCACCAGCGAGTTGACGGCACAGAATCCGCGCCGCCTTGGGCCCTCCCGCCACGGCGAGTGCAATTCGGGCCTCGACGTCGATCTCGGAGCCCCCCGTGCGCCGCAGCCACTCCGTCCAGCCGATGGCAGTCGCCCCCGCGGCCACGAGGCTGCCCTGCACCGCAGCTGCGGCAGCCTCGCCGCCATGGCAGTGCACGTCGATGCGGTCGGCCGCATATCGCACGACGACGAGTTCCTCGCCGGCCGAATCGAGCGTGGCTCGCCAGCGGCCGAAACAGATGGCTCCATCGGCACGCTCAGCCACGCTCCCAGCGCGGGACTCGAAGCAGCGATCGACGGCGACCGCCGCGTCGGCCCCGGCCACGCCCACGACCGCCAGCGCTCCCCGCCCCGGTGGCGTAAGCAGGGCCACCAGGACCGTGCCGGCCCGCGGGGTCTCCACAGCGGCGGTTGAATCCCTATAACTCGGCATCACGTTTCACCGGAGCAAATGACTCATGGCCGACTGGATCGAAGCAGGGTCGAAGGCACCCGATTTCACGCTCCTCACCCACGAGGGCACGAAGCTCACGCTCTCCAGCCTGCGGGGGTCGCCCGTGGTGCTCTATTTCTATCCGAAGGACGACACGCCGGGCTGCACGAAGGAGGCATGCGGCTTCCGCGACGCGAAGGCGAAATTAGCGAAGCACGGGGCCGTGGTGCTCGGCGTGAGCCCCGACACCCCCGCCAGCCACGAGACATTCCGGGCCAAATACAAACTCCCCTTCACGCTCCTCTGCGATCCCGACCACGTGGTGGCCGAAGAGTACGGTGCCTGGAGGGAAAAGAACATGTACGGCAAGAAGTCGATGGGCATCGCCCGCAGCACCTTCATCATCGACGCAGCCGGCACGGTCGTGAAGGTCTTCAAGGCCGTCAAGGTCGATGGCCACGCCGACCAGGTGCTTGCCGTGCTGTCGGGGGTCGGGGTATAGCCCGGTCACGGTAGCCCGGTCACGCCGTGACCGGAATACAAGTCACGGCGTGACTTGCCCACACCGGAATACAAGTCACGGCGTGACTTGCCCACACCGGAGCAACGGGCCTACGGCCGAATCGCGGTGCATACTTGGGCGGCCGTTCGGCCGCTCCCACGATGCACAATCCCCTCGGCAAACTCGCGCTTCTCGCCCTGCTTGGGGGCGGCTTCGCCGTTACGGGCGACCTCGGCCGGCTCACAGACCGCGGCATGCGACTGCTGGAGTCGACCACGGTGCCAGCCGAACAGCCAACCGCCGACGCCGTGCCGCCGACGCCGGCGGCCGAATCGCTCCTGTCTCCGTCCGCCCCCCCAGCAACGGCGACAAGCCCGCCGCCGGCCACAGCTCCCGCGCAGCCGTCACCACCGGTGCACCTCATCGACGACGAGGCGCCGATTCCGGTTCCAGCCACCGAAGCTCCTGCATCGCAGCCACCGCGTCTGCCGCCCCCAGGCTCGGCGCCGACGGCCGTCGACCTCGCGACGCTCCGGGCCGGCACACGCGTGCTCGTCTGGCTGCCGGCATCGGCTGGCCGACCAGGTTGGCACCGCTGCCTCGCAATCGACGTGGTCGCGCCCCAGACGGGTGAGGCACTGCTGCATCACGATGTGACCGTGGTGCCAGGCGGGCGGTCAACCCGCACGACGGGCGTGCCGAGCCGCGTCACGATCCGTGCGGCTGGAGCGACCAGTCTCTTCGGCAACTCCGGCGCATCGGGCCGCCTGCTCGTCGGCGGGATGCTCGAGTGCACGCCGGTCGGCGTCGCCCATGGTGCCGGCGCGGATCGGACCGAACAGATCGGGCCGATCGCCGCGATCGCCGTCGAGCGGTAGCAGCCGGCACGCCGGAGGTTCGCTGATCCGCGGGGGAATAGCTTGGGCCTACGGTGTTTCGACCGTGGGCCACATGCGGAGCATGTGGACTACGGGCGACCGTCAGACCTCAGGCTCGCCTTCGGCGGCTTCACGCTCGCTCGACCAGCCAACCCGCTTCTTCGAGAGGCCGATCTTCCGCTCGTCGACGTCGACCCGCAGGATCTTCACCTCGAGCGGATCGCCCACCTTCACCACGTCTTCGGCATTCTCGATCTTGTCGTCCGAGAGCTCCGAGATGTGGAGCAGGCCTTCGAGCCCGTCCTCCAGCCCCACGAACACGCCGAAGTTCGTGATCTTCGTGACCGTCCCCTTCACCACCTGACCCGGCTTGTAGCGGGAGGGGATGTCGCCGGTCCACGGATCGTCGGCCATCTGCTTGAGTCCCAGGGCGATCCGCCGGCGCTGCTGATCGACGGAGAGCACCTTGCACTCCACCTCGTTGCCCTTGTCGAGCATCTCGCTGGGGTGGGTCACCTTCCGCGTCCACGACATGTCGGTCACGTGGAGCAGGCCGTCGATGCCGTCGTTGATCTCGATGAAGGCGCCGTAGTTGGTGAGGTTCCGCACCACGCCCTTGACGATCGCGCCCGGCGGGTAGTCGGCGGCCACCTTCTCCCAGGGGTTCTGCTGGGTCTGCTTCATGCCCAGCGAGATCTCCTGCTTTTCCTTGTTGATGGCGAGCACCACCACCTCGACCTCGTCGCCCGGCTTCACGAGCTCCGACGGATGGCTGACTCGCTTCGTCCAGCTCATCTCGGAGATGTGCACGAGCCCCTCGACGCCGTCCTCGAGCTTCACGAAGGCGCCATAGCTCATCACATTGACGACCGTGCCCATGCAGACGGTGCCGACCGGATACTTGTCGGCCACCTTTGCCCACGGGCTCGCCGTCCGCTGCTTCATGCCGAGCGCGATCTTCTCCCGCTCGCGGTCGATGTGCAGCACCTGCACCTCGATCTCCTGATCGATCTGCACCATCTCGCTCGGATGGCCGATGCGGGCCCAGCTCATGTCGGTGATGTGGAGCAGGCCGTCGATGCCGCCCAGGTCCACGAACGCGCCGAAGTCGGCGATGTTCTTGACGATGCCGCGGCGGATCTGGCCCACCTCGAGCGTCTCCATGAGCTGCTTCTTCCGCTCCGCCCGCTCCTGCTCGATGAGGGCGCGACGCGAGACCACGATGTTGCGGCGGGCCTCGTCGATCTTGAGCACGAGGCACTGGATGCAGCGGCCGCAGTAGTCGCCGATGTCGGCCGGCCGGCGGATGTCGACCTGGCTGGCGGGCAGGAACACGTTCACGCCCGAGATGTCGACGAGCAGGCCGCCCTTGATCTTGCGGGTGACGAAGCCGGTGAC
>JAPOJV010000071.1 GCA_029978085.1 bacterium | reverse complement strand
GCCCACGAGCAAGCAGGGAGGCGAGGGGGCGGTGCAAGCTCGAGGAGCATTTGGACCGAGTCTTCGAGGTCCACCGCGACGAGACTTGTACCGCCTCCGAAGCCGGCGAGCATCGCGCCGAGTCGAGTTGTTAACCCGCCTCCACATACCCCACGACCCGGTCGGCGATGTCGATTCCTGTGACCGCCTGCAAGGCCTGCCAGCCGGGGACGGCGTTGACCTCGAGGATCACGGGGCTGCCGTCGGCCACCTGCACGAGGTCGACCCCGGCGATCTCGGCTTCCAGGGTGGCGGCGGCCCGCAGGGCGAGGTCGATCCACGACTGCGGGGCGGCGAAGGGCTCGGGCTGGCCGCCGCGGGCGATGTTGGTCCGCCAGTCGCCGGCGGCGGCCCGACGACGCATCGCGAAGACGTCGGTGCCGAGCACGAACAGCCGGGCGTCCCAGCCACCGTGCTGGATGAACTCCTGGAGGTACACGATGGCGTGCGGCCGCTGCCGAGTCTCGGGGTGATCGAGCCAGGTCGTGAGAGCCGTGCGGCTGTCGAGCCGATGCAGGCCGCGGCCGCGGGAGCCGAAGAGCGGCTTCACCACGCAGTCGCCGCCGAGCACCCCCCATGCCGCGGCAACCTGCGCGACATTTTGCACGACGTGCGTGCGGGGCACCGGCACGCCCGCGGCGGCCAGCCGGGCCAGCGACAGGTATTTGTCGATGGCGGATTCGAGCGCCCGCGGGCTATTGATCACGCGGGTGCCACGGGCGGCGATCAGGGCCAGCGCGTCCATGCGAAACACCACCTCCTCGAGCCGCGCGTCGGAGGCCGTGGCGCCTGGCATGCCGCGGACGAGCACCGCGTCGGCTGCGGCCAAGGCCGCCGGACCGAACGAGCCATCGGCGGCCCCTAGGCTGGCGGTGATGTCGGGCCAGCGAACGACGGCCGCCTCATGGCCGCGGGCGGCGAGGCGTTCCATGAGCCGGCCCACGTGCCAGCCGACGGGCTCTCCGACGACCGCCACCCGCATGGCGTCAGGTTCCCGCGGCAGCCGTGCTGAACGAGCGGGCCACGATCTCGGGGGCCAGTGCACCGAAGCGACGGGTCGTGCCCGTCTCGATGTTCACGAGATCGACGAGCGCGGGGGCGAAGAGTGCCGGGTCGAGGGCGTAGAAGTCGCGGCCGGCCTGCTCGAAGAGCTGCATGAAGGGGGCGCCGTAGGACGCCGATGAACTGCTCACCATCCGCGGCCCGATCTCGGCGAGGCTGGCGTCGTCGCCGGTGACTTCGAGGACGACGTGGCCGCCATAGAGGATCGCATCGTTGGTGCGACCGATGGCGACGAGATCGTCGCCGGCCGGCACGGGCGCGAGGGGCGCGACGCCGCGGCCTCGGCGGATGCGGCCCAGGTCGAACCCGAGGTCGTGGAGTTTGTGGAGCCCTGTCTCCAACGATCGCGCGATGATCTGCAGCGTGCCGGCGAGGCTCGCCGTGCGGGCCACGAGCAGCGTGACCGCTTCAGGGGGCAGGCCGGCATCGGCGGCGAGCTGGAGGCAGACGTCGGGCGGCGGCAGCGCCGATGATTCGAGCAGGCCCACCGCGACGGCCGGCCGCTCCCGCAGACCGATGTGATCGAAGAGTTCCTCGCGGCCGATGGCGGCCCGAATCGGACCGCTGGCCATGGCGAAATATTTCTTCGCCGCGACCTTCCAGCCGGCGTACTGGGCCGCCAGGCAGGCCGCGACTGGCTCGTCGCTCGCCGCCGTCACGGCTGGCCACGGGCAGTCGGGCCAGACGGCACCGAACGCAGCCCGACCATCCGGGACGAGCTGCACGTCACCGAGGCCGCCCATCGCCGCACGGGCCATGGCCAGCCCGGCCTCGTTACTTCCGCCCTCGCTGACGCCGCAGTCGATGACTCGCACGCCAGCGATCTCGTGGCTGGCGACGCCTGCATGGCTAGCCCCGGCGCGGAGCGTATCCGTGATTTTGACCGAGGCGTGATTGAGCTGCATGGGACCCACTCCGGGGCGTCATAATGCTGTGGCGACGTCGCGGTGGCAACGAGCGGCCCTCTCTCCCGGGGCTGACGCCCGTTTGTCATCCGGCGCAGCGGCGTCCTGTCGTCCATCCGCCCCCGAGCCCCGTGACTCTCATGCCGAGCCTGACCGTCGAGAACTACGTCAAGACGATCTTTCAAATCACGGCCGACCAAGACGGCAGACCTGCCTCGACCGGGCAGATCGCCACGGCGCTCGGCGTCGCACCGGGCACGGTGACGAGCATGCTCAAGACACTCGATGCCGCCCGGCTCGCCACGCATCGCCGCTACGAGGGCGTCGCGCTGACGCGGGCCGGCCGCGTGCTGGCCCTGCGCATGATTCGCAGGCACCGGCTCATCGAAGTCTTCCTGTTGCGAACGCTCGACATGAGTTGGGACGAGGTGCACGACGAGGCGGAGCACATGGAGCATGCGGTCAGCGACCTGCTCATCGACCGGATCGACGCCTTCCTCGGCCACCCGGAGGTCGATCCGCACGGCGATCCCATCCCGCGGGCCGACGCCCAGTCGCTCGCGCCGGCGACGGCAGCCTCGACCCGGTCGCTCGCCGAATGCGACGCCGGTGAGACGTTCCGTCTGGCCCGCGTGCTCGACCAGTCGTCGGCCTTTCTCCGCTATCTCACCGAGTGCGGGCTGACGCTCGGCTCGACCGGCACCGTCGAGCGTAATCCGGACGGCGCGGGCCTGATGCGGATCCGGCTCGGCGAACGCGGCCTGTCCCTCGCCATCGAGGCCGCGGGCAAGTTGGCCGTCGTGCCGGGTAGCGCTGTCGCGATAGGTAGCCCGGTCACGCCGTGACCGGCCATCCAGCATGTCACGGCGTGACATGCCCACATGACAGGCCTACGGCTGCGGCTCCGACGTGCGCTCCCAGACGGCCGACTGGCCCAGGCACTCGTCGACCTCCACGCGGATGGTGCCCGTGAGTGGCGTGCCTGCCGCGGCGAAGGCAGTGAGGAGTTCCGTGCCGATCCACCGGGCGATCCACTCGGCCGTCGTGTTGGCGACCGGCAGGACGATGCATTCATCGGCCGGAAAAATCCATCTGCGGTCGCGGAATCGGACGGTCGTCTCGTCGTGCCCCGACGGCCCGGGAGCGGTGGTCACCGTAAGCAGTGGATTGCGGTCGGGCAGCAGCATGTGGTGGTCGAGCCGGGCGACGATCGCGGAGAGCAGGTCGCGGAGCCGGATGAAGTCGATCACCATGCCGTGAGGGCAGGGCGTCCCCTCCACGTCGACGCCGACCATCCAGTTGTGGCCGTGAACGGCCTCGCAGAGGTCGTCCGTCAGCGTGATGAAGTGGCCGGCACAGAAGACGTGCACGGCCTTCCGCAGCTTGACCTGGAACCGTTCGTGGGGAGTGCTCATGAAGACGTTGCGAAGGGTGGAGCAATGGAAAGCGAGAGGTCGATGCGGTCGTGGGGCAGGCGGCCTTCGCGCAGGAGAATGTACAGCGCCGCGGCGACGAGATCTGCCGTCGTGCCGGGGTTGAGTCGGCGTGGCGTTCGCAGTGCGGCGTCGAGACGGGCTGCCGCCGCCCGCCAGCCGTTCCCGGCCGCGAGCACGTCTGCGGCGAGGCGGGAGACCTCGTTCGCCGCCATCTGGCCGTGACGCCGTGCGATCAGCGTGTCGGGCTCGCGGGCCAGCTGACGGAGATGGCAGCGGACGATCGCGTCGCCGAGCGGCAGGCCGGCGGCCAGCTCCGCGTCGAGGTCCGCGACGGCTCCGGTGAAGAGCGGGCCATAGCCTTCCGCCCACAACCTGGCGATCGTGTCGTGCGGCGCCGCATGCCGCATCGCCGCGCGGAGGTCGTGCGGCGCGGGGCCATGCAGGTCGTCGCGGCTGCTCGAGCCCATGCCGCCGGGCATCGCCACCGCGATCGCCTGCCAGACATCGGCCGCGTCGGCGGCCGTGAGCCGGTCGAGCACGCCATCGACGCTCCGAGGTTCGTCGGTCGTGGCCAGCGGCGCGACGAGGAGCACGATGCCCAGGTTGGCGTTGGATCGTGTCACGGCACGCGAGGCGTGCACGGCGTCGAGGATGGTGCGGCCGAGCGGCTGGCGCGGCGCACGCTCCATCGCCGGCGCGATCGCCAGGCCCGCGGCCACGAGATCCGCGTGCTCCAGGTCGGCAAACGACGCCCCGGGGTGCACGTTGCCCGGTTTCGGGGCCGTGGCTTCGAGGATCGAGGCCACGGCGGCACACCAGCCTCGGCCTCCGGGCGGGCAGTCCGGCGGCAGGCGGGAAAGTGGGCTGACAGGTGGCTGGCGGTCGATAGGCATCGGAGGCCGGCCTGACGCGGGCCGTGTGAGGAGCAGGTGAATTCCCGCTCCATGCCGCCCCGAAAGGGTGTGGCAAACTACACTGGAGCGACTTCCCAGGAGTGTATTCGACGCATGGCGACGGTGGCTGACGGCGTGGTGGAAAGCACGATCGGGCCGGAGTGCTTCATCAATCGCGAACTGAGCTGGCTGGAGTTCAATCTCCGCGTGCTCGAAGAGGCGGAGAATCCGGAGAATCCGCTCCTCGAACGGCTCAAGTTCCTGGCGATCTTCAGCTCCAACCTCGACGAGTTCTTCATGGTGCGTGTGTCGGGCCTGCGGGAGCAGGCCTTCGGCGAGAGCGCCCCGCAGGATTACGCCCCCGACGGCCTCAGCGCCATCGACCAACTCAACGTGATCGCCCGTCGCACCCAGGAACTGGTGGCGCGGCAGTATCGCTGCCTCCGCGAGAGCCTCGCGCCGGCGCTCGAGGCGGAAGGCTTTCGGCTGCTGCGATATGCCGACCTCGTAGGGGAACAGCGGGAGCGGGTCGACCGATTTTTCAAGGAGCGGGCGCTGCCGATCCTCACGCCGATGGCGGTGGATCCCGCCCACCCCTCGCCGCGGTATCACAACCGCGGGCTGTATCTCGGGGTGATGCTGCACCGCACGGAGGGACTCGGTCCAAAGAAGCTGTTCGCCGTCGTGCAGGTGCCGCAGGTGCTGCCGCGGGTCGTGCCGGTGGGGGGCGGCGGCCCGGGTGAGCTGCCGTTCGTGCTCCTCGAAGACGTGGTGTCGGCGCGGCTGCCGGAGCTGTTCGGCGGCTTTCAGGTGGAATCGTGGTGCGCCTTCCGGATCACGCGGGACAGTGACGTCGAGCTCCTCGAGCAGGAGTCGGACGACATGCTCAAGCTCATCGAGGACCGGCTCAAGGCACGGGCTCGCGGACAGGCGGTGCGGATCGAGATCGCCGCCCGGGCCGACGACGCCTTGACGAGGATGATCATCGACGAGGAAGGGCTGCAGGCGGGCGACGACGAGCAGGGCTCGGGCTACAGCGAGGTCTACCGGATCGACGGGCCGCTCGACCTGACGGCGATCTGGGAGCTCTACAAACTGCCCGGCTACGCACGGCTGCACGACAAGCCCTTCACGCCGCGGGTGCCGCGGGGGCTCGAACGCCGCGGCCCCGACATCTTCTCGGTGATCGCCCAGCGCGACATCCTGCTCCATCACCCATACGAGTCGTTCGACCCGGTCGTCGAGTTCGTAACGAGCGCCGCCAACGACCCGCGGGTGCTGGCCATCAAGCAGACGCTCTACCGCACGAGCGGCGATTCGCCGATCTCGCGGGCCCTGATCGCGGCGGCCGAGTCGGGCAAGCACGTGACGGCGCTCGTGGAGCTCAAGGCCCGGTTCGACGAGGCCAATAACGTGAACTGGGCACGCCAGATGGAGCGGGCGGGTGTGCACGTGGTGTTCGGCTTTCTCGACCTGAAGACCCACTGCAAGGTGTCGCTCGTGGTGCGGCAGGAAGGGCAAGGGCTGAAGCGGTACGTGCACATCGGCACTGGTAACTACAACCCGACGACGGCGTTGCTTTACACGGATCTCGGTCTGTTCACGGCCGACGAGGCAATCGCCGAAGACGCATCCGCCCTGTTCAACCTGCTGACCGGCTATTCCCAGGGGCACGACTGGCAGCGGCTCATCGTTGCGCCGAACGACCTCCATCGGCGGACGATCGAACTGATTGAAGAGCAGGCCGAGCGGGCCCGGCAGGGACGTCCCTCGCGAATCTTCGCCAAGCTCAACTCGCTCGTGGATCACCGTGTGATCGAGGCGCTTTACCGCGCGAGCCAGGCGGGCGTGCCGATCGACATCATCGCCCGGGGCATCTGCTCCCTGCGGCCCGGGGTGCCCGGGCTCTCCGAGACGATCCGCGTGCGGAGCATCGTCGACCGGTTCCTCGAGCACAGTCGCGTCTACGTGTTCGGTCCCGACGACGATGCGAAGGTGTTTCTATCGAGCGCCGACTGGATGCCGCGAAACTTCTTCCGTCGGGTGGAGGTGATGTTTCCCGTGTCGGCCCCGGAACTCGCCGGCCGGATTCTCAAGGAGATCGTGCCGGTGTATCTGGCCGACAATACGCGGGCTCGCGAACTGCGGCCCGATGGCGTCTTCCACCTGCTCCAGCCGGGGCCGGGCGAGCCGGCCAGGCGGTGCCAGATGGAATTCCTCGAACAGCGGCTCGCTCCGGCGGCGGGTGAGCCCCCGGCGGAGGCCGGCGGCTGACGGCGTCGTTGCGGCTACCCAATCGCGAACGGCGTCATAAAATCGAAGCTCGTTTCCTGGCCCTTGGCACGTGGATCCTCAGATGGCGGACGATCATTACCAGACGCTCGGTGTTCCCCGAACCGCCTCCGCCGAGGATATTCGCAAGGCCTACCGGGAGCTGGCCCGCAAATACCACCCCGACCTCCATCCCGACGATGATGCGGCGAAGGAGAAGTTCAAGAAGGTGCAGGCCGCCTTCGACGTGCTCAACGACCCGAGCAAGCGGGAGATGTATGACCGCTACGGGAGCTCGTTCGAGGGCGTCGGTGGCCCTGGCGGCTGGGGAGGCGGGCCGTTTCCCGGCGGTGGAGGTTTTCCGGGGGCGGGAGGCTTTCCCGGCGGGCAGGAGATCGACCTCGAGAGCCTGTTCGGCGGTGCCGGTGGCTTCGGTGACCTGTTTGGCCGCGGCCGCACGAAGGCAGCCCGCGGACGCCGGCGGCCGGCACAGATGGCGGGGGAGGATCTCACCGCGCGGATCGAGATTCCGTTCCGGCTCGCCATCGACGGAGGCAAGACCGATGTGCGGGTCGAGCGTGACGGCACGGCCGAGACGATCACCGTGACGATTCCGCAGGGGCTGCCCGACGGGGCCAGGATGCGGCTGCGTGGTCAGGGGCTCCCGGGGGCGGGAGGCGGGCCTGCAGGTGATCTGCTGCTCGAGGTCCGGGTGCAGCCGCATCCCGTCTATCGCCGTGACGGCGATACGCTCGAACTCACGCTGCCGGTCTCGTTGTCCGAAGCCATCGCTGGCGCGAAGGTCGACGTGCCCACGCCCTGGGGCACGATTGCCCTGCGGATTCCGCCGGGCACGTCGGGAGGCCGCAAGCTTCGCGCCGCGGGCATGGGCGTGCGGCATGCCAACGGCTCGAAGGGGGATCTGATCGCCGAGGTGCAGATCACGCTGCCGGCGGGGGCGGATTCCGCAGTCACGGAGAAGCTGCTCGAAGCTGCCCGCGGGGCCGAGGCCTCTGCCGCGGCCGAACCGAGGGCACAGCTGCGGTGGTGACGCCCGCACACCGTGGATTTCCGAGGACGGCCCGGCTGACGCGGCCGGCCGACTTCACTCGTGTCTATGGCCGCCGCCAGTCGGCCGCGTCGGGCCAGCTCGTCGTCTATGCGCTGCCCAACGGCCTGCCAGACGGACGGGTGCGGCTGGGGCTCTCCGTGTCACGCCGGATCGGCACGGCCGTCGTCCGCAACCGCTGGAAGCGACGGCTGCGGGAGGCGTTTCGTGCAACGCGGGGTGAACTGCCCCAGGGCATCGACATCATCGTGGTGGTGCGGTCGGGCCGGCCGCCGGTTGGTGCAGCGGGGCATCGGCAGCTGGCCGATGCGATTGCCTCCCTCGTGGCTCGGATCACAAAGCGGCCGGGGTTCGCTGCGGCTGACGGAGCAGGCTGACGATGCACGGCGCGCGGTACCTCTGGCGGATCGCATGCACTGCCTGCGATCGCGTGGCGTCCGCCGGCCTGATCGCCGTCGTCGTCGCCTACAAGCTGCTGCTGAGTCCACTCATCGGCAGGCACTGCCGCTTTCAGCCGACGTGCAGCACGTATTTTCGCCAGGCGGTCGAGAAGCACGGCGCCCTCCGCGGCACCGCGAAGGGACTCGCCCGCATCTGCCGCTGCCACCCGTGGCATCCCGGCGGCTACGATCCACCGTAGGCCCGTTGTTCCGCAACGGGCTGCAAGTAGCCCGGTCACGCCGTGACCGGCAAAAAGCCTGCCCGCAGCGTCACTCCTGCTTCGGCACGAGGTCGAGCAGGCGGCCGGGGGAGCCCATGATGTTGTAGCCCGCATCGACGTGGAGGATCTCGCCGGTGATTCCGAGCGACTCCCGCGAGAGCAGCCAGGCCCCGGCCTTGCCGACCTCCTCGTGCGTGATGTTGCGGCCCATCGGCGACATGTGCTGATAGAGGCCGAGCATGTCGTCCACGCCGGCGCCACGGCCTGCCAGCGTGCGGAGCGGGCCGGCGCTGACCGCGTTGACGCGAACGCCGGCCGGCCCGAGATCGTAGGCCATGTACCGCATGCAGGTGTCGAGCGTGGCCTTGCAGACGCCCATGATGTTGTAGCCGGGCACCACCTTCTCGCCGCCGAAGTAGGTGAGGGTGAGAATCGACGAATCCTTGGCCATGATGCCCCGGGCCAGGCGGCCGACGGCGAGCAGGCTGTAGGCGCTCGTCTCCATCGCGATCCGGAAGCCCTCGCGGCTGCAGTTGGTGGTCTCGCCCTTCAGGTCTTCGAGCGGGGCGTAGGCGATCGAATGGACGAGGAAGTCGAGCGTGCCGAACTCCTGCTTCGCCCGGTCGATGACGGCGGCGATCTGCTCATCGCTCGACACGTCCATCGGCACGAGGAACTTCGCGTTCGGCTCGGGATCGGTGAGTTGCGAGACGCGACGGCGGTTCCGCTGTCGCTCGTCGTCCGGCCGGTCGGGGAGGTGGGAGAAGCCGATCTGGCCGCCCTCGGCGAGGATCTCCTTGGCGATCGCCCAGGCGATCGAGTGGTCGTTGGCGACGCCCAGAACGAGACCCTTCATGCCGTCGAACCTGCCCATCGAAAACCTCCGGAAACGCGGGGATCAAGCGGAACTGCGGGAATGTAGCCGCTGTGGCGAAATCCCTCAACGCGGCTCGCGGCCCGGTCCGACGGCGGCCCTTGCCGATGCGTCGTGGCAACGGTACAAAACGGGTGTCGCCTCGTTAGCTCAATTGGTCAGAGCATCTGACTCTTAATCAGAGGGTTCTTGGTTCGAGTCCAAGACGAGGCATTCGGCCGCAAAACGCTCCAGAAACGCCGGTTTCCGTCACATTCCGTACGGAAAATCTGCGTGTTCCGTGAGGCCGCTGGCCCGGATAGGGCCGAGGGCCTTTCCGTACTCCAGCAGGATTCGCAGCGCGAAGTCGATCCGCTGCCGTAGCCAGGCATCCCGGTCGCTTGCCGCCGCCTCACCGTGGAGCACGTCGGCTACGTCGTGCACGAGCACGTGCTCCGGAATGTGGAGCAGCCGGTTGTTCTTGTAGCCGCTCGTCCGCAGTTCGTTCACCGGATAGCTGCCGCCGCGGGAGGCCGACACGGTCACGATCAGGGCCGGCTTGTGCCCCACCTCCTTCGGTCCCGCGAACAGCAAGAGGTTCTTCAGGCCCGGCGGCACCATCCCGGCCCACTCGGGCGACACGATCACGAACCCATCGGCCTTCCGCAGCCGGTCACGGATCGGCTTCCACTGCGCGGCCAGCGGGCTATCGCCCTGCCAGAGGCTCTCGTCCCACAGCGGCAGCGGATTCCCAGCGAGGTCGAGCGTATCGACGGTGACGTCGGGAGCGATTCTCGCGAGATCTCTCGCCACGTAGCCGCCGACACGGCTCGACTCACTCTTCGATCGATGACTGCCGACGATGATGACGATGTGCATTGCTGGTCTCCTTGTGTGGCAACGAGCCGGCTCGGGGGCGGGACAAGTCTCGTCGCGGGACCTCGAAGACTCGGGCCAAATGCTCCTCGAGCTTGCACCGACCCCTCGCCTACCGATGTTGCTTGAGCGACGTCAGGCGATCACGCCCTTCACGACATGCCCGTGCACGTCCGTGAGCCGGAACTGGCGGCCCTGGTAGCGGAACGTCAGTTTCGTGTGGTCGATGCCCGCGAGGTGCATGATCGTCGCCTGCATGTCGTGAACATGAACGGGATCGGCCGTGATGTTCCAGGCGTAGTCGTCGGTCGAGCCGTACACGTGCCCCGGCTTCACGCCACCCCCGGCAAGCACCCAGGAGAAGGCGCGGCCGAAGTGGTCGCGGCCCTTGGGATTGTTGGGATCGCCCTGACCGAACGGCGTGCGGCCGAACTCGCCCCCCCAGACCACGAGCGTGTCGTCGAGGAGGCCGCGGTCCTTCAGGTCCTGGATCAGGGCCGCGGTCGGCGCGTCGGTGTCCTTGCACATCTCCTCGAGCTTGGAGAAGAGGTTGTTGTGCTGGTCCCAGCCGGCATGCATCAGCTGCACGAACCGCGTACCCCGTTCCAGCAGCCGCCGGGCGATGAGGCAGTTGTAGGCGAACGTGCCCTTCGTCTTCACGTCGGGCCCGTAGCGGTCGAGCACGTGCTGCGGCTCGTCGGAGAAGTCCACGAGATCGGGCACGCTCGCCTGCATCCGGTAAGCCATCTCGTATTGGGCGATCCGCGTGTCGATCTCGGGATCACCGTAGTCGGCAAGATGGGCGGCGTTCATCGCGGCCAGGTCGTCGAGCAGGGCCCGACGCGCCTCGCGGCTGACGCCCTGAGGATTCGCGAGGTAGGGCACCGGGTCGCCCGTGTTGCGAAACTTCACGCCTTGAAAGCGGCTCGGGAGGAAGCCGCTGCCCCAGTAGTAGTCGAAGAACAATTGGCCGCAGCTCTTGCCCTTGTCGCTGGAGGTCATCACGACAAAGGCCGGCAGGTCGTCTGTCTCACAGCCGAGGCCGTAGTTCATCCAGGCACCCATGCTGGGCCGGCCCGGAACCTGAGCCCCCGACAAAAAGAACGTCACGCCCGGCGCATGGTTCACAGCCTCGGTGTTCATGCTGCGGACAAGGCACAGGTCGTCGGCGAGGCTGCCCATCCGCGGCAGCATCGTCGTCAGCTCCATGCCGCACTGGCCGTACTTCTGGAACGGCTTGATCGGCGACACGACCGGCCACTTGGCGTAGCCGCTCGACATCGTGGAGAGCCGCGTCTGGCCGCGGACGCTCGCCGGGATGTCCTGGCCGCCACGCTCGATGAGCGCTGTTTTCGGATCGAAGAGATCGACGTGCGACGGGCCGCCCCCCTGCCAGAGCATCACGACCCGCTTGGCCTTCGGTTCGTGGTGAGGCAGCCCCGGCAGGCCGGGCTGTCCCTTCACGGTCGCCGGCGTCGATGCCGCGGCCTCACGCTGCAGCAGCGATGCAAGCGCGACGGAGCCGATCCCCGCACCGGCCGAGCCGAAGAGCCGGCGGCGGGAAAAAAGGTGCCAGCCACCAAATCTGGATAATTTCATTGCGGCGTCCATTTTTGAAAGTCCTCTCAAATTACCCAGATTTGGTGGCTGGCACCTTTTTCTCACTCCCGCGTGAGGGCTTCGTCGAGGTTGAAGATGGCGAGGCAGACACTCGCCAGGGCGGCGTGGCCTGCCGTGTCGAGCGCTTTGTCGCGTGGGCTTTCGCCGACGGCGAGCAGTTGCCTGGCGGCATCCATGTCGGTGCCGTAGATCTCGAGCTGGCGGGCATGCATCCGCTTGAGCGCGTCGAGATCGTAGGGCGTCGGTGTGCGGCCCAGCACGCGGCGGAAGGCATGTGTGAGCCGGCCGTCGAGATCGCCGCCGGACTTCATGCTCTTCTCCGCCAGCACCCGCGCCGCCTCGACCCAGGTCGGATCGTTCAGCGTCGTGAGGGCATGCAACGGCGTGCTCGTCTGGCTGGCCCGCACCGTGCAGGTCTGCCGGTTGGCGGTGTCGAACATGTTCGCCGGGCTCACCGTCCGCCGCCAGAACGTGTAGAGGCTGCGGCGATACAGGTCGGGGCCGTGCGATACCGGGTAGGTGAAGTCACGCTCCTTCGTGATCGCCAGCGCCTCCCAGATCTGGTCAGGCTGATACGGATAGACGGGCTGGCCACCGACGCGGAGATCGATCAAACCACTGGCCGACAGGGCCACGTCGCGGAGCACCATCGACGGCATGCGGAACCGGGCCGCCCGCGTGTGCAGCCTGTTCTCGGGATCCTTCGCGAGGTGCTCGGGCGTCACCTTGCTCGACTGCCGATACGTGGCGCTGGTCACGAGCAGGCGGTGCATCTGCTTCTGGCTCCAGCCCCGCTCGCGGAACTCGACGGCCAGCCAGTCGAGCAGGTCCATATGCCGCGGATACTCGCTCTGCACGCCCATGTCTTCGGTCGTCTTCACGATGCCGGTGCCGAAGAACTGCTGCCACATGCGGTTGACCTGCACGCGGGCGGTGAGCGGATGCTCCGGAAGGAAAAGCCACGTGGCCAAGCCGAGCCGGTTCCGCGCCGCACCCTCGGGAAGCGGCGGCAGGAAGGCCGGCGGCAGGAACACGAGCTTCTCGCCGACAGGGGAAAGATAGTCGCCGCGATCGAGGATCTTCGTGTCTCGCGGCTTGTCGTCGCTCATGACCATCACCCGCGGGATCTGGTCGCCCTTGTAGTCGTCGTACGCCCGCTTGGCGGCGTCGTACTTCGCAACCTGCGGCAGGTTCTTGAGGAGCTTGTTCTTGACCTTCGCGTCGAAGAACAGCCGAAGCTCCCGCTCGATCTCCTTCTTCTCGGCATCCGTCCGCTCCGCCTCGGGCTTGAGCAGCAGCGGCGGCAGCGTGCGCGGCAGTTCTTCGCCGTCTGCCGGCTTGCCGTCGGCAAACAGGCCGATTTTCCAGGCGTCGTACACGGCCTCGAGAACCGGCTTCGACTCGGCCTCTACCGCCTGCATCGCCGCCTCGAGTTCGGCCAGCCGCTTCTTGTTCTCCGCGGTGGGCAGTTCGAGCACGGGATTCGCCGCGCGGATCCGGGCCGAGAATCGCGCCGGCGTGCCCGACTCCGGCACGCGGTTGAACGCATCGAGCAGGCCGTAGTAGTCGGTTCGCGTCATCGGGTCGTATTTGTGATCGTGGCACTGGGCGCAGGCCATCGTCAGCCCCAGCCATGTCGTGCTCGTCGTGTCGACCCGGTCGAAAAGGTTGTTGAACCGCTGCTCCTCCGGGATCGCCCCCCCTTCGCCGTTCAGCAAGTGGTTGCGGTTGAAGCCGCTTGCGATCTTCTGCTCGACCGTGGCGTTCGGCAGGAGGTCGCCGGCGAGCTGCTCGATCGAGAACCGGTCGAACGGCATGTCGGCGTTGAGGGCCTTCACCACCCAGTCACGCCACATCCACTGCCAGGTGTCGCCGTCCTGCTGGAAGCCGTTCGAGTCGGCATAGCGTGCGGCGTCGAGCCAGGGCAGTGCCATCCGTTCGCCGTAGTGCGGTGAGGCGAGGAGCCGGTCTACCAGCAACTCGTATGCCTCCGGACGAGAGTCGGCGACGAACGCATCGACCTCCGCGGGCGTCGGCGGCAGGCCGACGAGGTCGGCGTGGAGCCGCCGGATCAGTGTGGCACGGTCGGCCTCCGGCGACGGCTTCAGGCCGGCGGCTTCGATCTTCGCAAGCACGAATCGATCGATGTCGTTGCGCGGCCAGTCGGCCCGTTGCACCGCGGGGGCCGCCGGCCGCACGGGGGCCGTGAATGCCCAGTGCTGCTTGTATTCGGCTCCCTCCTTGATCCAACGGTCGAGGAGTTTCTTCTGGGCATCCGAGAGCCGCCGGTTGGAGTCGGGGGGCGGCATCAAGACGTCGGGGTCGGTCGAATGGATCCGCTCGAGCATCGTGCTCGCGCCGGGATCGCCCGGCACGATCGCCCCCGCCTCGATTGCGGCGGCCCGGTCGTCGAGCCGCAGGTCGGCCTCCCGCTTCTGTCCGTCTTGGCCGTGGCAGTAGAAGCAGTTCTCCGACAGGATCGGCCGGATGTCGCGGTTAAAGTCGAGCGGCGCCGGGGATTCAGCGGCGGGCAAGGCCCATGCAGGCAGAGATCCTGCCCACAGGACCGCCGCGATCAGGCAGGCCAGACGGCAGCCGCGGAAATTGTTCGAGCAACCCATGGAACCTGTTCCTCGGGGTTACCCGCGTCGCCGATCCCTCGCCCAGTGGCGGGGATCGCGGACCAGGAGGTCGATCGGCGGGACGAAAGATCTAATACTGATTCTATCATCCTGCCGATAGGCCGCGAGAAAAAGGTGCCAGCCACCAAATGTGGATAATTTGCGAAAACCAGCCGTGCGGTTTGTCGGATGAAATTACCTAAATTTGGTGGCTGGCACCTTTTTCAGGCGAGGCCGTGGCGGATCGCCCAGACGGCGGCCTGCGTGCGGTCATTCAGCGAAATCTTGCGGAGCATGTTCTGCACGTGCTCCTTGACCGTTTCCACGCTGATCTCCAGGGCATCGGCGATCTCCTTGTTGGAGAGGCCCATGGCGACCAGCCGGAGCGTCTGGGTCTCGCGCGGCGTGAGTGGCACGTTGGCGTCCGCCGGCACGTCGCGATTGGCCATGGCGCCGGCCATCCGTCGCAACTGCCCCGATCGCGCCGGCGCTGCACCCTCGGCGGCTCCGGTCACGGCGGCAATGAGCTCGGCTCGTGACGCCGTCTTGAGCACGTAGTCGTGGGCCCCTGCCGAGACGGCGCGAGCGATATATGTTGGGTTGTCGAAGCCCGAGAGGACGATGATCTGGGTGGCCGGAGCGGCCGAACGGATCCGGCGGATCGCCTCGATGCCGTCCTTGCCTCCGAGCCGCACGTCGAGCAGCACGACATCGGGCTTGTGCTTGCGGGCCTGCTTGACCGCCTCGTCGGGATCCTCGGCATCCCCGACGATCCGCACCGGCGAATCCTGGAACACGCTCACCAGTCCCTGGCGGACGACCTCATGATCGTCGACAACCAAAACCTTGATCATGGGTTCACACCCTTGGCCCGTCTTGCGGGTCGCATTTTTGGAGTCCTGTCTTTTGATGAAACGAACCGTACGCTAGCACGTGGACGGAGAAAGGCCATGCCACCCATGATTCAGCGTAGCACAACCGGGGGGATCCCCTCGACGGCGGTTTTCAGCCGCGGTAGAGGGGGCACCTGAATATGGGGGGTATCCAGCTCGTGGCGGCCGCGTCTGGCGTCGTTGCCGTCGTCAAGCCGGCGGGTCTGCCGACCCAGTCCCCCGCCGGCATC
>JAPOJV010000180.1 GCA_029978085.1 bacterium | reverse complement strand
ATAGAGGCCGTAGTCGGCGCAGAGATTCACCGGCAGCAGCACGAGCTGGGCGTAGAGCGCGAGGATCCGCGGCTCGATCAGCAGCGCCGCCGCCAGTGAGCCGCCGGGATACTGGGGGCGTGCCTCGAAGATCCGGGAGGGGGTCGGCTCGAGCAGGAATCGCGCGATCAAAAACGCGACGACCGCGATCTTCGCGCCACAGATCACCGTCGGCCAAAACCAGCCCCGCTCGCCGCGGCGGAAGAGCAGCCAATAGACGCCGATGGCGGCTGGTGCTGCGATCCCCGACTCCTTGCTGCCGATCGCGAGCAGGCTGCAGGCGATGCAGGCCAGGGCCCGCCAGTGGTCGGCGGCTGCCTGGGCCGGATGACCCATCGCCAGCAGCAGGCCCGTGAGCGTGAACAGCGCCACGAGCAGATCCTCGCGGAACGTCGGCTCGCACACGGCTTCGGTGACGAGCGGATGCACCGCGAAGAGCAGCGGCGGCAGGAGCGACGCCACCGAATTCGTAATAGAAGCCCCCAGGCGCAAGCCGTGGGACAGCCCGCGCAGCACTGCCCACACGAGCACCACATTCACCGCGTGCAGCGCCACGCTCGTGAGGTGATACCCGAACGGCTCCTTGCCCCAGACCATCGCGTCGAGCATCAGCGACGCGAGGTTCACCGGCCGGTTGAAATCGAGGACGTCCAGCGACAGCGTGCCGAACGTGAGCACAGGCCACCAGTTCCGCGGGTCATGCAGAAACGGGTCGGTGAGGATCTGCAGGCGGGCGTCGTAGACGAAGCCCGCCGAGAGCGTGGGGGCGAAGACGGCGAGTGTGGCACCCGCCAGCACCGCGGCCTGGTGCCAGAGGGAAAGGCGTTCGTTTGGGGCTGTCCCGCCGGTCATCCCGCACTGCACCCGGGTCCATCGATGGCGTCTGTGGCCGTATGGTAGTGTTTTCAGGCATGAACGCCTCCACCATCCGGTTCGTTGACCGCTGGCTCGGGATACCGGCGTGCGCGGTGCTGACGCTCTGGCGGCGGCTGTTCGACCACCGGAGGGGCACCGATCCGGTGCGCCGAATCCTGTTCTTGAAGCTGGTGGAGCAGGGAGCGACGGTGCTCGCCTCGCCCGCGCTCAGGACGGCGGTCGAGCGAGTCGGGGCCGACAACGTGTTCTTCATGGTGCTGGAGGAGAACCGGCCGATCCTCGACATGCTCGGGATCGTGAAGCCGGAGAACGTGATCTCGATCCCGAAGGGGGGCCTGCTCGCGACGCTCCGCGGGTTGATCGCGGCGGTCGCCCGCGTACGCCGGGAGAAGATCGACTCCGTGCTCGACTTCGAGCTGTTCGCCCGATCGTCGGCGGTGCTGGGGTATCTCACGGGAGCCGGTCGGCGGGTCGGCTACCACGCCTACAACGGCGACGGTCCTTGGCGCGGCGATCTACTCACGCATCGGCTCGTCTACAGCCCACAGGTGCACACGCTGCGGGCGATGCTCGTGCAGACGAAGGCCCTGTGGCTCGACCCTGCCGGGCTTCCGGCCCTCGGCATCGACACCTCGGCGTTCGACGAATCGCTCGCGCGGTTCCAGCCGACTGAGCAGGAGATCGAGGAGGTCCGCGGCGTGCTGCGGGAGCGGACCGGCGGCCGCGAGCCGAAGCCGCTCGTGCTCCTCAACGCGAATGCGAGCGACCTGATCCCGCTCCGCAAATGGGAGGGCGACCGCTATATCGCGCTCGCTCGGCGGCTGCTCGACGAGTATCCCGATCTCACGATCGCCTTCACCGGCGCCCCGTCGGAGGCCCCGCCCATCGACGAACTCGTGCGGCAGGTGGGGAATCCCCGGTGTCTCTCGATGGCGGGCCGCACCACGATGCGGCAGCTGCTCGTGCTCTTCACGCTCGGCGACGTGCTCGTCACCAACGACAGCGGGCCGGCCCACTTCGCGGCCCTCACCGACATCGACATCGTCACGCTCTTCGGTCCGGAAACGCCCCGGCTCTGGGGCGTGCTCGGCCCGCGCAGCCACGTGATCTCACTGGGGCTGCCCTGCACGCCCTGCGTGAGCGCCTACAACAACCGGCTCTCTTCCTGCACCAACAACCTGTGCATGCAGGGGATCACGGTGGACCGGGTGCACGAGACCGTGCGGCGGGTGTTGGAAAAAAGGTGACAGGCACCATTTGCCGGTCGCCTGATTCGACACTGCCCTTGCCAAGTCCAGGCAAATGGTGCCTGTCACCTTTTTTCAGCCTGCGCGAGCCTGATCCGATCGACGATGTTGGTCGTCGAGGCATTGGCTACGAAGAGCGGCGTGATGACCCGACCCCCGCGGGCCTTCACGATGTCGGCGCCGACGACGTCGTCGGCCGCATAGTCGGCCCCCTTCACGAGCACGTCGGGCTCGACGGCTTTGATGAGGTCGAGCGGCGTATCTTCGGAAAACTCGCAGACGAGGCCGACGGCGGAAAGGCCGGCGAGCACGGCCTGCCGCTCGGGCGAGGGCACGAACGGCCGCGGCGGGCCTTTGAGCCGCGTGACGGAGGCGTCGGAATTCACCCCGACGACGAGCAGATCGCATTCCTTTGCGGCGGCCTCGAGCAGCTGCACGTGGCCGTGATGGAGGATGTCGAAGCAGCCGTTGGTGAAGCCGATCCGCTTCCCCTCGGCTCGGGCGTGTTGGACGGCGGCTTGCAGGTCGGCGCGGCTCACGACCTTGCCGCGGGCGAGCGCCTCGCGTTGGTCGATCGCACCGAGCACCTCGCTCCAGGTGATGCGGGCGGTGCCGACGCGGGAGACCTGCAGCCCTGCCGCCACGTTGGCCAGGAAGCAGGCCTCACGAAGCGGCATGCCGCGGCCGATCGCCACGGCGAGCGTGGCCACGGCCGAGTCGCCGGCGCCGGTCACGTCGAACACCTGCTTGGCCTGGGTGGGAATCACGGCCGAGCCCTCGGGCGACACCACAACCATGCCCTGCTCGCCAAGCGTGATGACGGCCGATTCGATCGAGAGCCGGTCGCGGAGCAGATGGGCTGCCTTCACGGCGTCATCCGGGCCGCGGATCGGGAATCCCACCACGGCCACCGCTTCGGCCCGGTTGGGCGTGATCACCGTGGCCTGGGCGTACTTGGAAAAATCGCCCCCCTTGGGGTCGACGATCACGGGAATCCGCCGCGCGCGGGCCGCGTCGATGATCGCCCGGCAGACCGGCTGGTCGCAGACCCCCTTGGCGTAGTCGGAGATCACGGCGACGTCGGCGTTGGCGATGAGGGCCGTGATCCGCCGCACGAGGTCACGACGCACGTCGGCATCGTCGAGGACCGCCTCTTCGTCGAATCGTGCAATCTGGCTGTGTCCGGCGAGAAGTCGCGTCTTGACCGTCGTGGGAATCGACTTCGTGGTGGCGATCTCGTCGCCATCCACGCCATCCTGCTCGAGGGCGGCCCGCAGGCAGCGGCCCGCCTCGTCGTCGCCGATGGCCCCGATAACCGTGGTGATGCCCCCCATCGCGGCCACGTTGACGGCCACGTTGGCCGCACCGCCGGGGCGGGTGAACGACCGCCGCACGTGGAGCACCGGCACCGGCGCCTCGGGCGAAATGCGATCGACGCTGCCGGCGAAGTAGCGGTCGAGCATCACGTCGCCGACGAGTAGGATCTTCGGCGCGGCGAGCGGCGCAGCGGCGGGGGACGAGGGAGTCATCTGGGTCGCTCCTGGTCCGCGACGCCGCGTTCGACGAGATCGCAGATGAGGTGCCAGGCCACGAGATGTGCCTCCTGGATCCGCGGCGTATGGGCGGACGGGGCGAGCAGGCAGACGTCGCACAGCTTGGAGAGTTCGTGTCCTTCGGCGCCCGTGAATCCGATCGTGGCGGCCCCGACGTCACGGGCCGCCGCGACCGCCGCGAGCACGTTCGCCGAACGGCCGCTCGTACTGATGCCGACCACGCAGTCCCCGGGGCCGGCATGGGCCTTCACCTGGCGGGCGAAGACCTGCGAGAAGTCGTAGTCGTTGGCGATCGATGTGAGCAGCGATGTGTTGCAGGTGAGGGACACGGCCGGCAGCGGCCGGCGTTCCCGCAGAAACCGGCCGACGAACTCGGCGGCCACATGCTGGGCATCAGCCGCGCTGCCCCCGTTGCCGCAGAGGTAGATCGTGCCGCCGCCGTCGAGGCAGGCAGCGAGCCGGGCCGCGATCGCGGCGATCGTGTCGTGGTGCTCCGCGAGTGCGGAGATCACCGCAATACTGTCGCGGTGCTGGGCGAGAAGATGGGCGTCATGCATGGTTCAAGGTCCCGGACGTATGATTATGCCTAGAACCCCAGGGATGTCGCGAGTGGCCACACACGTTCAGGCCGTCTTTCTGGACCGCGACGGCACGCTCATCGAAAACCGGCACTACCTCGCCTCGCCCGAAGGCGTCGCCCTGCTGCCCGGCGTTCGCGAGGCCCTCGCGCGGATCCGCGATGCCGGTGCGAAGCTCTTCCTGTTCACCAACCAATCGGGCGTCGGCCGCGGGTATTTCACGCTGGCCGACGTCGAGGCCCAAAACCGGCGGATGCTCGAACTGCTCGATCTGGGCGACGACCTGTTCGCGAGCATCTGCATCGCCCCGGAGCGGCCCGACGAGCCGCCGGTCTACCGCAAGCCTTCGCCGCGGTTCATCCAGGAGATGCTTGCGGAGCACGCGCTCGCCGCCGAGGCGGCGTGGATGGTGGGTGATTCGCCGAGCGACTGGCAGGCGGGTATCAACGCCGGCATCCGCACTGCGGCGATCGTGGCGAACGTGTCCGCGGAAGCAGCCCGTGACCAACGGCTATCGCTCGGTGTCGAGGCCTACGCAAACCTGCACGAATGGGCGGTGGCCACATTCCTGTAGGTGCAGATTGGCAATCTGCACACCGCCGCGCATTGTCACCGTTACTTCTCAAGCACGATGCACGCGAGATCGCCCGTCGCGTTGCGGATCGGCGGCTTCGTGTAGCCGAGTTCCAGGAGGGTGTCCTCGAGGCCCTTGCCGCGGTCGGGAAAACCATTGCGGTTGACGTAGATCGCGGAGAACCCGAGCCGCTTCAATTCATCGACGGCGGCCTTCGCGTTGGCCTGATTCACCCGGATCATCCCCGCCTGCTGATCGAGCGACGCCCCCTCGAAGAGCTTCGCCTGCACGGCCGGCTGCCATTTCTCCCGTTCGCGGCCCTTGTGGGAGCCGAACGAGAACCGCAGGTGTTTCGAGAAGAGATATGGCCGGAAATGGTCATACGGCGGCACGCCCGGAATCGGCGACTCGGGGAATTCCATGACGGGTAACTGGAAGACCATCGCGCCCTGCGGCAGCGACGCTTCCATCTTCT
>JAPOJV010000173.1 GCA_029978085.1 bacterium | reverse complement strand
CTTGCCGATGATCACGGCATCGGCCCGCCGCAGGCGGGGCCCGCCCCCCGAGCAGCTCCCCGCCCCCTCCCGCCCCCCCAGGGCGCGGGGGGTCGGCCCCCGCCTGCGGCGGGCCGATGCCGTGATCATCGGCAAGACGAACATGGACGAGTTCGCGATGGGCGGTTCGAACGAGAACTCCGCCTTCGGCCCGGTGCGGAATCCGTGGGACACGACCCGCGCGCCCGGCGGCTCCAGCGGCGGCTCGGCGGCCTGCGTGGCGGCCGACATGGCCCCCGTGGCAATCGGCTCCGACACCGGCGGCTCGATCCGCCAGCCCGCGGGACTCTGTGGGATCACGGGGCTGAAGCCCACCTACGGCCGCGTGAGCCGCCGCGGACTCGTGGCCTTCGCCTCGAGCCTCGACCAGATCGGCCCGATGGCCCGCTCGGCGGCCGACTGTGCTCTTGTCATGGAAACGATGGCAGGCCACGACCCGGGCGACTCGACCTCGATTCGAGGCGACGTGCCGGCCTACACGCGGTCGCTCGACAAGCCGCTCACCGGCCTGCGGATCGGCCGCGTGGCGGCGCATTTCGCCGAGGGGCTCGATCCCGAGGTTGCGAAGGGCGTCGATGAGGCGTTCGCCGCGTTCAAGGCGGCCGGTGCCACGGTGCACGACGTCGAGCTGCCGCATGCGAAGTATGGGATTCCGACCTATTACCTGGTCGCCCCGTGCGAGGCCTCCAGCAACCTGGCGCGATACGACGGAGCCCACTATGGACACCGGGCCGAGCCCGGGAAGGGACATCGTGCCAATCATTCAGGAAACGAAGGCTTCGAGTCACCGCTCGTGGAGATGTACTGCCGCAGCCGGGCCGAGGGCTTCGGCCCCGAGGTGAAGCGGCGGATCATGCTCGGCACCTACGCCCTGTCGTCGGGCTACTACGACGCCTACTACGCGAAGGCGCTGCGGGTGCGGCGGCTGATCCGCCAGGACTATCTCGACGCCTTCCAGCACGTCGATCTCATCGGCGGCCCGGTGTCGCCGACCGCCGCGTTCAAGCTGGGCGAGAAAACGAACGATCCGCTCGCCATGTATCTCGTCGACATGTACACCGTCGGCACGAACCTCGCCGGCATCGGCGGCATCTCGTTTCCGTGCGGATTCACGGCCGGTGGCCTGCCGATCGGCTTCCAGCTTCAGGGTCCTGCGCTCGCCGAGCCGCTGTTGCTCAATGCCGCCGATCGATTCCAGCGGCTCACCGACTGGCACCTCCGTCGCCCCAAGCCCATCGCCTGACGCTTCGCCATGACCGCAGCAGCCGCCGCCGCGCCCTATACGACCGTCATCGGCCTGGAGGTGCACGTCCAGCTCCAGACGCAGACGAAGCTCTTCTGCGGCTGTCCGACCACGTTCGGCGCTCCGCCCAACACGCAGGTCTGCCCCACGTGCCTTGGCCTGCCCGGCTCGCTGCCGGTGATGAACCGTCGCGCGTTCGACCTCGCCGTGCGGTCGGCCCTCGCCCTCAACTGCACGATCGCCCCGTTCACGAAGTGGGACCGCAAAAACTACTTCTACCCCGACCTGCCCAAGGGCTATCAGATCAGCCAGTACGACCTGCCGTTCTCGTCTGACGGCTGGCTGGAGGTGGTCGATCCGAAGGGAGCGTTCAGCCGCAAGGTGGGCATCATCCGCGTGCACCTCGAGGAGGACGCGGGCAAGAGCATGCACGACGAGGCCGCCGGCACGGCCGACACCCGCATTGACCTCAACCGCGCGGGCACGCCCTTGTGCGAGATCGTGAGTCAGCCCGACCTGCGTTCGCCCCAGGAGGCCCGGGCCTGGCTCAACGAGCTGAAACTCCTGCTCGTCTACCTCGGCGTGAGCGATTGCAACATGCAGGAGGGAAGCCTGCGGGTCGATGCCAACGTCAACCTCCACATCCCGGTGGCGGGGCAGGGAGGGGCGGCCGACCGGATCGCCAAGACGCCGATTGTCGAGATCAAGAACATGAACTCGTTCCGCTCCGTGGAGCGGGCCCTCACCTACGAGGCCGTACGGCAGTGGGAGGAGTGGCAGGCGACAGGCACCGAGATGGGCAAAATGCCCAAGCAGACCCGCGGCTGGGACGATCCCGCCGGCATCACGAGGCCGCAGCGACAGAAGGAGGAGTCGAGCGACTACCGCTACTTCCCCGAGCCGGACCTCGTGCCCGTGACCGTCTCGGAGGCCGACATCACCGCCGCCCGGGCCGCGATGGGCGAGCCGCCGGCGGTCCTGCGGACGGCGCTCGAGTCGAAATGGAAGATCTCCGCCTACGATGCCGACGTGCTCGTGAACCAGGGCCGTGACCTCGTCGCCTACTTCGAAGACCTCGCGACGCGGGTGGGCGAGGGCAAGGTGGCGAGCAACTGGATGCAGCAGGACGTGCTCCGCTGCCTGAACGAGCGTGGTGGCACGATCGCCGAGTTTCCCGTGCGACCGGAGCACGTGGCCGACATCATCGCCCGGATCACCGCCGGCGAATTCGACACGAGCCGCGGCCGCGAGATCTTCGCCGAGGTGCTCGCCTCCGGAAAGCCGGTGGTCGACGTTGTTGCATCCATGGGCATCGCCGCAGTGAGCGACGACGACCTCGTCACGCTCTGCAAGGAGCTGCTCGCAGCCAACCCCAAGATCGTGGCCGATGTGCAGGGGGGCAAGGAGCAGGCGGCCGCCGGACTCATCGGCCAGGCCAAAAAGAAGAACCCCAACGTGAATCCCGGTAAGGTCCGGCAGATGTGCCTCGACCTGATCCGCGGGATGTAGCACTCGACGGCGGTGCCCGCATGCCCCGCATCGTCACGCTCACCACCGACTTCGGCACGGGCTCTGGCTACACCGCGGAACTCAAGGGGCGGCTGCTGCACGCCCGCGCACCGTTCACACTCGTGGACATCGCCCACGACCTTCCGCCGCACGACATCCGCGCCGCAGCCTGGCTCGTCGGCCAGGCCTGCTTCGCCTTTCCGCCGGACACGCTCCACATCGTCGTCGTGGACCCGGGCGTGGGCACGGCCCGTCGGCTTGTCTGGGCACGGCTCGGCGACCAGGAGTTTCTCTGCCCCGACAACGGCGTGCTGAGCCATGCGCTGCGCCGAACGCCGCTGGCGGAGGCACGGATGCTCGGCGCGGCTGCCTCGGCATCGGCCACGTTCCACGGCCGCGACGTGCTCGCTCCCGCGGCCGTGCGGCTCCTGGATGGCGACCGCCCCGACCTGCTGGGCCCACCGCTCGCCAGCCTCACCTCGATCGCATGGCCTGCGCCCCGCGAGACCGCAGCGGGCATCGAGGGCGAAATCATTCACATCGACACGTTCGGCAATCTCGTGACGAACCTGCCCGCCGCGCTCTGGCCGCGTGTCGAGGCCGCGGGCGGGCTCGTCGTCGGCCCGCACCGGCTGACGACGCTCGTCCGCACCTACGGCGATGCGGCTCCCGGCACAGCGGTCGCTCTCGTCGGCTCCCAGGGCTTCATCGAAGCGGCCGTCGTGGAAGGCCGGGCCGCCGACCGACTCGCCGCCCACGTCGGCACGCGAGTGGGGATCCCGTAGCCCATGCCGCCTGCGGTCTCGCGGCGCATCCGCTTGCGCCGTAGTCCGCATGCTCCGCATGCGGCCCACGGCACGAAGACCGCAGGCCCGGGCTATTCCGCAACGGGTTGGCATACCCTTGTCCCGAAACACCCGCCCCTCGGCCTTCCTTCCCACACCCGCACACGGAGTGTGCGGACTACGGCGAGCACACCCGCACATGGAGCGTGCGGACTACGGGCTCTGTCGGCTACCCGGTACACTCGCGACATGCTTTCGCCTGAGGAGCTTCGGCATTGGGATCGCCACCATGTGTGGCATGCGTTCACGCAGATGCAGGAGTACGAGCCGCTCCTGATCGAGCGGGGTGAGGGCGCGTGGCTCGTCGACACCGACGGCACCCGCTACCTCGATGGGTCGGCGAGCATGTGGTGTGCCATCCACGGCCACCGGCATCCGCGGCTCGACGCCGCCCTCCAGGCCCAGCTGGCGAAGGTCGCCCACACGACGAATCTGGGGCTCTCGAACCCCACGACGGTTGAGTTTGCCCGCCGGCTCGCCGCGGTGGCGCCGCCGGGGCTCGACCGGGTGTTTTTCAGCGGCGACGGCTCGAGCGCCATCGAGACGGCGCTCAAGATGGCATTTCAATACTGGCTGCAGGCCGAGCCACCGCGGTCGGGACGCACGCGGTTCATCGCGATCGGCGAGGCCTATCACGGCGACACGCTCGGGGCGATCGGAGTCGGCGGCGTCGATCGGTTCACGGCGATGTTCGCACCGCTCACGTTCGACGCGATCCGGTTGCCGTCGCCGGGCGGGCCATGCCCCGCCACGGGCCGGCCGGCGCCGCCACTGGGAGAGGCGCTGGCAAACGTCGAGCAGGCACTCGCCTCCCACGCCGGCGAGGTGGCGGCCATCATCATGGAGCCGCTCATGCAGGCGGCCGCCGGGATCTACGTTCATCCACCCGGGTTCCTGCGCGGCGTCGCCGAGCTCGCACGTCGGCACGACGTGCTCCTGATCCTCGATGAAGTGGCCGTCGGCTTCGGCCGCACGGGCACGATGTTCGCCTGCCAGCAGGAGGACGTGACGCCCGACTTCCTCTGCCTCGCCAAAGGACTCACGGCCGGCTACCTGCCGATGGCCGCCACGCTCACCACTGAGCGAGTCTGGAACGCCTTCCTCGGCAGCCACACCGACCGCCGCACGTTCTTCCACGGCCACACGTATGGCGGCAACCCACTGGCGGCCGCCGTCGGCATCGCCTCGCTCGATGTCTTCCGTGACGAGCGAACGCTCGATTCGCTGCCGCCGAAGATCGAGCGGCTGCGGGAGCATGCGGCGCGGCTCGCCGCGCTGCCCCACGTCGGTGCGGTGCGGCAGTGCGGGCTGGCCGCCGGCTTCGACCTCGTCGCCGACAAGGCGACGGGCACGCCCTATCCCTGGCAGGAAAAACGCGGCATGCGGGCCTGCCTCGCGGCCCGGCCGCACGGCGCCCTGCTGCGGCCGCTCGGCGACGTGGTCGTGGCCTGGCCGCCGCTCTCGATCACACTCGACGAGCTCGATCACTTGCTCGCTGCCACCGAAGCCGGCATTCGCGCCGCGACCCAGGTCTGATCAGACGCGATCGACGATCCCCAGCCGCTCCAGCCAGGGCAGACTCTGGGAACGAAACGCCGTGCAGGCGGTCTCGACCAGCGCCAGCCGCTCCGTCGGATCGGTCACGGCCTTCCCGTCACGCTGCAGCGCGCGGCCGCTGGCAGTGAGCCGACCATCCACCCGGCCCGCGAGGCCATCGACGCCGCGCTCGATCAGTTCGTGAAGAATGGCTGCATCGAGATCGCCGACGGTGTGACCGGTGCCCGTGAGCGGACTGGCCAACGCCAACGACCGCCCCCCCAGCGATTCCGTGCTGATGACCGTACGATTGAATGCATGCGGCACCGACACACCCTGCAGCTGATCGGCCGCCGCCTCTCGCACTGGGCCGGTGGCAATGTCGAACAGCCCCATCGCCACGACGGCATCCACGGCCCGTACGAGATCGGCCTGGGGCGTGCCCGCCAGCCGCGAGTCGGCCAGAATCTCCGACATCCGCAGGCTCCGCCCGCCGACCACGTCGAGCAGCGTCTGATAGAGCGGCCCCTGCACGGTGCTCGTCACCACGCCGAGATTGGCCTGATAGGGTAGCGTCGTGCCGGGACGGGCCACGCG
>JAPOJV010000185.1 GCA_029978085.1 bacterium | reverse complement strand
GGCAGGAGTTCGCCGAGCTCGATCCCGCTCTTGCCGTACTTCTGAAACGCGTATTTGGGCCCGAGCAGGGCTGAATTGGGATTGATGAAGGCGGCGCGGTAGCCCTTGAGCAGGTCGGCCGGCGGCAGCTTGCCGTCACGCGCCGCCAGCTCCGGCTTATGGTCGAAGAGTTCCAGCTGGCTCGGGGCGCCGGCCTGGAAGAGGTACACCACCCGCTTCGCCTTCGGCGCGAAGTGCGGCGTCTTCGGGGCGAGCGGGCCTGCAGCGGCAGGGCCGGGGCCCGTCACCGCCGCGCGACCCTCGCCTGCGAGCAGCGAGCCGGCGGCGATCCCGGCCAGGCCGACGCCGCAGTCGTTGAAGAACCACCGCCGCGACAGGAGTCGGGCGCGGGCTTCGTGAAGATGGCGGTCGATGGTCATGGTGTCACCTGTCTGGGGTCAGTTCTTCGTGACGGTTTCGTCGAGGTTCAGAATCACACGGGCCATCAGCGTCCAGGCGCCGGCATCCTGCGGCGTCGCGCCCGCCGGGAGTGCGGGGAGCTTTTCCACGGAGCCAGTGGCCACTTCGCGCGGATTCAGCCAGCCTTCGGCGAATTTCTGCCGCTGGGCGGCGAGGAAAGCGAGCATTTCGCGCTTCTCGACGTCGGACGGCTTTCGCGAGGTGCAGAGCAAAAAGGCGTGGTCGAGTCGGCTCGCGTCATCGGCGCCACCTTCCTTGAGCGCCCGCAATGCGAGCGCCTGAGCGGCCTCCACGAACACGGGCTCGTTCAAGCCCGTGAGCGCGGCCAGCGGTGTGTTCGACCGCACGCGACGGGCGCACGAGACGTCACCGTTGGGGGCATCGAAATTCGCGAGCACCGGGTCGGGCATCGACCGCTTGCGGAACACGTAGACGGCGCGGCGATACCGTTCCGGGCCCGTGGCTGCCGTCCAATAGTCCGGGTAGGTGTAGTTGTAGTCGAGCACGTTCTGCGGCACGGGCGGGATCACGCCGGGGCCGCCGAGCTTGTGCGTCACGAGCCCCGCAGCCGCGAGGGCGATATCGCGAACCACCTCGGCATCGACGCGGAACCGCGGGCCGCGGGCCAGCAGCAGGTTCGTGGGATCCTTCGCCAATAGCTCCGGCGTCGCCCGCGATGACTGGCGATACGTCTCGCTCATCACGATCTGCCGAATCGCCTGCTTCTGGCTCCAGCCCTTCTCCATGAAATCGACGGCCAGCCAGTCGAGCACGTCGCGGTATTCAGGCACGGGGGCGCGAGTCCCGAAATCGTCCGGCGTCTCGACGAGTCCCTGGCCGAAAAGGGCCTGCCAGATCCGGTTCACGGCCACCCGTGCCGTGAGTGGCGATCGCTCGTCCACGAGCCAGCGGGCAAAGCCGAGCCGGTTCTTTGGGGCATCGGCCGGAAAGGGGTTGAGCGCGGCCGGCACGTGCGGCTCGATCTCCTCCTTCGGCGCATTCCACACACCGCGGTCGAGCCGATGCGTCGGCCTGTGCTCGTCGGCTGAGCGGCTCGCCAGGTGCATCACGCTCGTCATCGGCTTCGGCACGGATGCCCAGAGGCCGGCGATCTCGTCGTTGATCGGCGCGAGCTCGGGCACGGTCTTTCGCCAGGCGGTGAAGATGGCAGCCCTATCGGTGGCGGATCGCTTCTCGGCGGGCTTTGCGACCGCAAGGATCGCGGCATGATCGACGGCCTGGGCCACTGGTGCCGGGCTCTTCGTGAGGCTCACGCGGCAGCAGCCGAGCATAGTGTCGCCGGCATAAGACCTCGTGCCCGCCATCGTGAGCGACACTTTGAGGTGCGTGCCGGGAGGAAGCTCGAGCGGCTTCTCGAACTGCACGACCGCAGAGGACGGCTGGTTCCGCAGCAGCGGCCCGCGGTCGGCGCGCCACGAGGAGTGTGGATCGTCGTCGATCAGGTTGGCCACGGGGCCGATCGACGCCATCTTCGGCGGCTCGTCCTGCTTCGCATTTTTCGTGTCGGCCTTGTCGCCGTCCTTCTTGGCCGCATCGGGGTGTGGCACCTTCTGCTCGGGCTGCGAGAAGTCGGCCGTGGCATTCACGAGTTTCAGTTTCTCCCACGTGTCCTCGCCCGGCTTTTTCACCTGCACGTCGAGCTTCGACAGGGCCCATGAGCCGTCGCGGCCGGGGCCCCCTTGGGGGAGATCGCCGTCGGTGAGCGCCTCGAGCCGCAGGCCAGTGACGCCGGCGAGGTCGGGAGCCGACTCGAGGTGGATCACATTGTCCCGGTGGCCGAGCATGAGGATCGAGCCGTCGGCCCGCTGGGTCGGGTGGCAGAGCAGGCCACCGCTCGACATCTCCTCCATCTCAACGACCGTCCAGGGCACGAGTGCGGCAGCCACCTGTCGCTCCCAAGCCGCGAGCTCATCCTGCCAGCGCGGCCGCTCGATCCTGATTCGCTCCTCGGCCTCGCCGATTCGCTTGTGGATGTCGGCCAGCTTGTGGCCGTCGGCTGGTGCATAGACGGGGGACTGCGCCTCGTGGGTGTCGTTGAAGAAGGCGAAGATCCCGAAATACTCTTCGTGGGAGAGCGGGTCAAACTTGTGGTTGTGGCATTGGGCGCAGCCGGTCGTGAGCCCCATCACGGCCTTGCCGAGGCAGTCCACGCGGTCGAACATCTCGACCATCCGGAACTCCTCGGGGATGATCGCCCCTTCCTCGTTGAGCATGCTGTTGCGGAGAAAGCCGGTGGCCACGATCTGCTCCTGCGTAGCGTTCGGCAGGAGGTCACCGGCGAGCTGCTCCACGATGAACTGGTCATAAGGTATGTCGCGGTTGAGGGCCGCGATCACCCAGTCGCGCCAAGCCCACATGTCCCGCTTGAGGTCTTTCTCATAGCCGTTGGTGTCGGAGTAGCGGGCGAGGTCGAGCCAGGGGCGGGCCCACTTCTCGCCGTAGCGTTCGCTGGCGAGCAGCCGGTCGACCGTCTTCTCGTAGCCGTCGCGGGCGAAGGCTTCGAGGTCGGCGGGGGAGGGGGGCAGGCCTACGATGTCGAGGTAGATCCGGCGGCAGAGCCTGGCATCGTCGGCCCGGGGCGCCGGAGCAAGCTGCTGCTCGGCCAGGTTCGCGCGGACGAACGCATCGATCGGATGTGAGACCCCAGGCACCTGCGGCGGCGTCGCCTTGTGCGGCGGCTCGAAGGCCCAGTGGCCGGCATACTCGGCGCCCTGCCCGATCCAGGCTTCGAGGATCGCCATCTTCTCCGGCGTGAGCGGCTTGTTCTCACGCGGAGGCGGCATGATCTCGTCAGGATCCTGGGAATGAATCCGCCGCACGATTTCGCTGTCGGCCGGCTTGCCGACCACGATCGCGGCCAGCCCAGAGTCGCCGCCGGCGAGGGCGGGATCGCGAATGTCGAGCCGCAGCCCGCCCTGCCGCGTTTCGGGGTCGCGTCCGTGGCAATGGGTGCAGTGCTCGGCCAGAATCGGCTGCACGTGCTTGATGAAGTCGACCCGCTCGGGCACGGCGGCCCGCGTTGTGCCGCTGGCAAGGGCAACTGCCAGAGCGGCCGCTGTCGTCACGCCGGCTGCGACGCCGGCAAGCCGCTGGCGACTGGTCGCGGGCGAGGTGGCAAGGCCGCGGTTCATACTGAATCTCGGGCCTCTCGCCCGAACCTCCAGGGCAGGGTTGTCGTCGGCGTCGGCTACCGGATGACTTGATCTATAATTACACCGTCGGCCGTGCCGTCCAGCAAGTCGTGATCTTCATGGCTCAGCCGAGCCGAGTCAGTCCAGCGGCCGCACAAGGATCATGTGCGGGAAGGCGAGATAGCCACCCGCATCCTTGACGGCCGTCCGGGCTTCGGGTCTCGCCCGGTAGGCGAAATAGAAGTCCCGCACGCCGTCACAGCCGATCTGGGTTCGCACGCGGTCCAGGCGGCATACGTATGGTCGGCGACGCCCTCGCGCCCCGGCGAACCGCGTTCCGGAAGCATGAGCAACGTGCTATCCTGCGCGGCCCGCTGAATCTCCCGTTCCTGCCTTTCGAGGAGCCTGCCGCATGGCCGCTGCGCCGATTTCCGGAATCCTGTCGCCCCACATGGTGCCACTCGACGACCGCGGCCGGATCGACGAGGCGGAACTGGCCCGCTACGTGACCTGGCTGATCGATCGGGGCGTGCACGGCCTCTATCCGAACGGCTCCACCGGCGAGTTCACGCGGTTCTCGGTGGAGGAGCGGCGGCGGATCGTGAGCGTGGTCTGTCAGGCGGCGGCGGGCCGCGTGCCCGTGGTGGCTGGGGCGGCCGAGGCGAACGTGGCCGAGACGATCCGGGCCTGCGAGCATTGCCTGGAGGCAGGGGCGAGGGCCGTGGCGATCGTCGCGCCCTTCTATTACAAGCTCTCGCCGGAGAGCGTGTATGCCTACTTTCGCGAGATCATGCAGCACGCCCCGATCGACGTGACACTCTACAACATTCCAGCCCTGGCCTCGCCGATCGACGTGGCCACGGTGCGGCGGCTGGCCGAGGAGTTTCCGCGGGTCATCGGGATTAAGGATTCGACCGGCGACATCTCGCACATGATCCGCCTGATTGCGGCCGTGAAGCCCGTGCGGCCCGACTTCCTGTTTCTTACCGGCTGGGAAGCGGCGTTGGTGCCGATGCTGCTCATCGGCTGCGACGGCGGGACGAACGCGACGAGTGGCGTGCTGCCCGAGTTGACGCGGGCGCTGTATGACGCGGTGAAGGCGGGCGATCTCGCCCGCGCGAATGCGCTCCAGCACCGGGTAACGGCCGTCTTCGATCCGCTTCTGCAGGGAGCGGATTTTCCGGAGGGCGTGCGGGTGGGCGTGGGGCTGCGTGGCTTCCGAATGGGGCCGTCGCGGCAGCCGGCGACGCCGGGCCAGCTCGCCGAACGGGAGAAGCTGGCGGAACGGCTCCGCGGTCTGCTCGCTGACTGTGGCGTGCGGTCGGGGGATCCTGCGGCGGCAGCGCGAGTGTAGGCCCGTCATGCCGTGACGGGCTGTCTTTCCGGGTGGGCTTGTCACGCCGTGACAAGCATTCCGGTCACGGCGTGACCGGGCTACCGTGACCGGGCTACCGTGACGGGCAGCCCGTTGC
>JAPOJV010000103.1 GCA_029978085.1 bacterium | reverse complement strand
GAAATACCAGCCGCGGTGGTGGGGCTGGGACGGCCGCTGGTTGAGCCACTGGGAGGTGCCGCAGTATCGCCCGGGCGGCCTGGGCGCCGGGCCCGATCCCTGCTTTGCCAAGGATCACGGCCACCCGCCGGGCGACAACCGTTACCGGGAGTGGAAAAACATCATGCGGTTCCTGGAGACGCTGCGGCGGAAGCATCCGCGGATGTGCCTGGAGGCCTACTACGGTCTCAAACGGGGTGAGCCGTGGGCGCTGCGGCACCTCAACGCGGCCGACAACTACTACGAGACCAACGGCGCCGACATGAACCGGCTGCAGGCCTGGCACAACCAGAACGACCGGTTCCGCCCGGTCTCTAAGAACTACTGCGCGATCTTCGGGGAGGCGCCCGCGGCGTTTCACTACAACGTGATCTCCGCGCTCAGCATGTCGGCGTACACCCAGATCGGGCCCGGCTTCAAGGGGCTTGCGAATCCGGAGAACCGCGCCTTCCTGGCGAAGTGGCGGGCGTGGGGGAGCGAGCACCACGCGTATCTCAAGGTGAAGCGGGATCTCTTCGACTGCCCCGGCGACTCGGCCGTGGACGGCAGCGCTCACGTGATCGGGGATCGCGGCTTCGTGTTCCTGTTTCCGGGCGGGTTCGACGCGAAGAAGCCGCCGCAGCCGGTGCGGGCGACGATGCCGCTCAACCGCTGGCTGGGCCTCGACGAGCAGCCGCAGGCTCTCTACGCGGTGCAGGAAATCTATCCGCGTGAGAACGTGGACCTCGGCATCCACCGCTACGGCGACGAGTTCGCCTATGACATGCCGGCGGGTTCGGCGGTGATCCTGTCGATCGCCCCGGCGCCGCAGGGCAGCGAGCCGAACGGGCCGGCCGCGCCGGCCGCCGCGGGCACCACCGTCGTGAAGGCGTTCACTCCTTTCTCGCGGTGACATGGCAGTGGCAGACTGCTATCATTCGCGACTTCCACACCCCATCGCTCTCCCCATGAAAATCACACGCGTCGAAACCCACGTCTGCAACGCCCGGATGCGAAACTGGGTGTTCGTGAAGGTGGTCACCGACCAGCCCGGGCTCTGGGGCTGGGGCGAGGCCACGCTCGAATGGCACACCCGCGGGATCGTCGGCGCGGTGCAGGATCTCGCCGAGCTCATCGTCGGCGAGGACCCGACGCGGGTCGAACACCTCTGGCAGATGATGGTCCGCCAGCACTTCTGGCACGGCCACGGCATCGAGCGGGCCACCGCGATCGCGGGCATCGACATCGCCCTCTGGGACATCCTCGGCAAGGTGGCCAACCTCCCCTGCTCGAAGCTCTGGGGCGGCCCCGTCCGCGACCACGTCCGCACCTACTGCCACCTGGGCGGCGGCAACATGGAAGACTTCTACGAGACCGCGGCCGACGACGCGAAGCGGTTCGCCGACCTCGCCCGGCAGGCCGTCGCCGACGGCTTCACGGCGTTCAAGAGCATGGCCGTTCCCCCCACGATGCCGCTCGAGGGCCTGAAGCCCGTGCGGGCCGCCGAGCAGGCGGTGGCCGCGATGCGGGAGGCGGTGGGCGAGCAGATCGACATCATGGTCGATTGCCACGCCCGCCCCTCGCCGGTGATGGGCCTGCAGTTCGCCAAGGCCCTCGAGCCCTACGGCCTCTACTTCCTCGAGGAGCCCTGCTGGCCCGAGAGCATCGCGGGGCTCCGCGACATCAAGGCCGCCGTGCACACGCCGATCGCCACCGGCGAGCGGATCACCCATCTCGCCGAGTTCGAACGGCTGTTCGCGGCCGGCGCCTGCGACGTCTGCCAGCTCGACATCACGCACTGCGGCGGGCTCTCCGCCGCCCGGCGGATCGCCGCGCTCGTCGAGGCCCACCGCCTCGCGCTGGCGCCGCACAATCCCCAGGGGCCGGTGAGCACGGCCGCGTCGCTGGAGTTCGGCTTCTCGCAGCCGAGCTACGTGATCTGCGAGACCGTCCATGCCGACGTGCCCTGGCGGCGCGACGTCGTCCGCGAGGGTTTTACCGTCGAGAAGGCAGGCCGCATCGTGCGGCCCAACACCCAGCCCGGCCTCGGCATCGAGATCGACGAGGCCGAGGTGAAGAAGCATCCCTTTCAACAGGAACTTCCCCAGCGGGTCTTTCACGCCGATGGCAGCGTGGGCGACTGGTAACCGGAGACGAACACCATGACGACACTCGCATCCAGTCGGCCGCTCGCCGGCGTCCTCCCGATCGTTCACGTGCCCTTCGATGCCGACGACCGCATCGACGCGGCCGACCTGCGGCGTGAGGTCGATTGGATCTTCGCCGTCGGCGCCGACGGCCTCGGCACGGGCATGGTGTCGGAGGTGCCGCGGCTGTCGCCCGCCGAGCGTGAGTCGCTCGCCGGGCTGCTCGTCGAGTGCGCGGCGGGGCGGGGACCGGTGTTCATGAGCGTGGGCGCCGAGACGGCCGCCGCCGCCCGCGGCCACGCCGTGGCGGCCGAGCGGGCCGGCTGCGCCGCCGTGATGGCGGTGCCGCCGCTCGAGTCGTCGCTCGACCAGACGGCGATCATCGACTACTTCCGCACGATCGCCGACGCGGTCGCCGTGCCGCTGATCGTGCAGGACGCCTCCGGCTACGTCGGCCAGGAGATTCCGCTGGGCGTCTACGAGAGCCTGCTCGACCGCTACGGCCCCGACAAGATTCTGTTCAAGCCCGAGGCCGCGCCGCTGGGCCCGAATCTCTCGCGGCTCCGTGACGCCACGGGGGGCCGCGCCACGATCTACGAGGGCTCCGGCGGCATCCTGCTCGTCGATGCCTACCGCCGCGGGATCGCGGGCACGATGCCGGGCGTGGATCTGCTCGACGGCGTGGTGGCCTTGTGGCGGGCGCTCGAGGCAGGGGCCGACGACGACGTGGTCTACGGCCTGGCGCTGCCGATCTGCGGGATCGTGGCGCTGCAGATGCAGGCCGGTCTCGACGGCTTCCTCGCGATCGAGAAGCACCTGCTCGTGAAGCGGGGCCTGTTCCGTTCCGACCGCCGCCGCGGCCCGCTCCGCTGGTCGCTCGACGGGGAGACCGCCCGCGAGGTGGAGCGGCTCTTCGACCGGCTCTCCGACGCAGTCAACGCCGCCGCGCCTTCCTGATCGACGGGGTGCGAGCGACGGTCGCCACGGACTTCGGTCTCAGAGCTGGTACTGCGGGACCTTCATGAGCTCGCCCCCCTTGAGGGCCGACTGGTGGGCCACGATGCCGGGCACGGTCATGTTCAAGGATTTTGCGACGTCGATCCAGGGCTGCCGGTCGCGGAGGATCGCGTCGATGAACTCGCTCGTGAGGTAGCCGTGGGAGCCGCCGTGTGCGCCCGCGTTCATGCCGGGCGGCAGCGGCGGCCGGTCGGTCTTGGGCCCGCCGGCCGCGTTCTTCTGTCCGTAGACCCGGCCCTGCTCGCCATGCGCCCCCGGCATGTCCCAGCCGACCGCCATCCGCGACGTGCCCCCCTCGCTCGTGCGGAGCAGCGCGACCTCCGTGCCGAACGGGTTGTGGTAGTCGTTGTTGGCCGCCTGCAGATGCGGTACGACGCTCGGCATGCCCATGGCCGAAAGCTCGGTGAAGCTCCCCCCGGTGACGCCGACGTAAAACGCGGTCGCATGGGTCGGATACCACTGCGGCGGCAGACCCTTCCGCCAGCCGTTGGCATCGACGGCGCGGGTCTTCGGGTTGTAGCCGCCGAGCGGCCCGCCGAAGAAGTGGTAGTACTCGCCCTCCGAGTAGACGAGTTTGCCGAGCAGGCCCGCCTCATACTGCGTGTGCCAGGCGTAGAGATTGGCATGGAAGCACGACGTCTCGAACATCATGTACTTCCGGCCGCTCTTCTTGACCGCTGCGAAGAGCCGGTCGGCGTCCTCGAGCGAGCCATACACGGCCGGCACCGCGGAGGCCACGTGTTTGCCCCGCTCGAGCGCCATCACCGCCAGCCGGGCGTGGCTCGGGGCGTCGGTGGCGATATACACGGCTTCGAGGCTGTCGTCCGCGAGCATCTCCTCGCACGACGAATAGGTCTTCTCGCAGCGGCAGTCCTTGGCGAGGCCGGCGAGGTTGCTCGGAATCAGGTCGGCGACGGCGGCCACCTCGACATTCGGGTGGTCCTGGAAGCCGAACTGCGCCCCGAACTTGCAGATGCCGTAGCCGGCGATGCCGACGCGGATCTTGCGATCCGAAAAGGGCTGCCACGCCCCGCCCGACTGCGGCCCGGCCTGCGGTTTCTCGAACCCCGGGATCACCTTGCCGTCGGCATCCACCGGCGGTGGGGCCGGCTCGGCTGCGGCCGCGGGAGCCGCCACGCCCGCCATGCCCAACGCGGCCCCGACCACCCCGAGTCGATCGACGAAATCCCGCCGCGTGATCCCGATCCGCTCATGGTCAGCCATCGCCGTCCTCCTGCGTGAAAGCCACAGTGACATGTCGGCAGTGTAGATCGCCCGGCGGCGGTTCGCCAGCCGGCAGCGGCGGCTCGATGCGTCACTCCCGCAGCAACTCGCGGCCGAGAGCCACGGCGGCGTCTTCGACGAGTTCGAGGCTGCCGCGATCGAACGGCGTCTGCCAGGCGGGATAGATGTCGAGTTCGTAAAGCTCGGCCGGCGGCAGATAGCCGACGCTGCCGTTGACGAGGTTGAGCCAGATCACCGCCCGGTCGGGAAACGCCGCCCGGACCCGGCGCTGGATCCGTGAGTAGGCCTCGGCCATCGTGCCGAGCACGACCGCCTCGCCGATCCGCCAGCCCCAGATCTCGAACGGGTAGGTGGCGGCATCGCCGAGCGACTCGCGAATCCGCAGCCGCCGCCGGAGCCGTTCGGCGAGCGCCCGGTCGGGGCAGGCGGCGATCTGAGCCTCCAGCTCCGCTGCAGTCGGCCAGGCCTTGAGCGGGAGGTCCACGACGGCCCGCTTGGCGGTGACGCTTGTCGCCAACCGCGCGGGCTCGACCCGCCGCGGCCGCCAGACGGCCAAGGGAGCGCCCGACTCCACGACCCGATCGAACGCGAGCCGCTCGCCCGGCGGCTCCATGGCATGGAGCGTCGCCAGCGCGGCATGGCCCAGTTCGCGGCCGTGGCGGTCGGCGACGGCCGGGTCGCCCGTGTATTGATGCCGCGGGGCGAGTTCGCCCGAGGCGCCTTGGAGAAACACCGCCGGTGCACCCTCGGTCGCACCTTGAATCGTCTCCCGCATGGCGCCCACGTAGTCGGGCGAGACGAGGTCGTTTTCCCAGGCCAGCGTCGTCGGGTGGCAGGCGTAGTTGACGATCGTGCCGAGCGAGCGACCGGAGGCGGCCGTGATCCGGCCGACCAGGAGCGTGTCGTCGGCGGGGCCCGCCGGGTTGTAGCCACAGAGGACGCGACCGCTCGCGGAGCCCGCCGGCAGCGTCTCCGACTCGGGGAGATCGCGGTTGGCGGCGAGTCCGCAGCGGCCCTGATGCCAGTCGAGCAGGGCCGGCTCGGCAGCGGCGATCGCCTGCTCGGCGGCCTCGGCCGCAGCCAGCTCGAGTTGGGCATGAAAAGCGGTCAGTAGCTCGCGGCCGGGCCAGTGCCGCTCGGGAACCGAGAGCGGCGGGGCGGAGTGGGTGTGGGTCAACGCGAACAAGAGCCGCTCGGCCGGCAGCCCGAGCCGCGCGAGCAAACGCCCGCGAACCTCCCGTTCGTGGGCGGCGCTGGCCCACCAGCCGAGGTCGGCATCGAGAAGCACGAGCGGGCCGCCGCCGCCCGCAGCGTCGGTGAAGGCGACGGCCGTGAGCCAGAGCGGCCGGTGGATGCCTCGGGCGACATCATGCGCGGCCGCGCCCCAGTTGCGGCAGTAGATCCCGGCCGGCGGCGTGATCTCGATCCGTGCCAGGCCGATCCGGCCGAGGAACGTCGCTCCAGCAAACTCAATCGGGCTCGGCATCGCTTGGGCACCTCTCAGGGAACGGAGCCCCATGGTAACCGACATGGCTGCTGGCGAGCATCGTCTTGCCCGAGACCTCGAGCCGGCTTGACGACTGCCGTCGGCACCGGCAAGCGGCCATGACGGTTGGGAACGACGTTGGCGAGTCGTCATCGAAAGCCTCCTTGCCCGGCACCTTCGACATCGATCTCTCCGCGACGAATTCCGCTCCGAAGCCCCCATCGACAACGGCTTCGCCTCGGACCACAACGTCTTCAAGGACAACCCGCCCGGACCGCTGGAACCCCTGGGCGGCCACGAAAATGAGCCCCGGGGATCCCGGTCCGTCATGCCGGTCCGGCGGGGGGTGATTGCGGCCCGGGCTGGGGGCTTGACGCGGCGGGCACCCCGCCACCATAATCTGCCATGTTGGTTCTGTCATGGCGGTTTCGTGCTCGAGGATTTTTTTAGGGGGCGTGAAAACATGTACGACTTTCAACACCTCTTTGGGTCAACGACGCCATTTTCATCGCGGCGTGCGTCGCGGCGTGCGGCCGGTCTGCTGGCCATCGCAGCCGCACTCCTCGTCGCCATGCCGGCGCGGGCGCAGGTCACGTGGGACGCCACCGTCGGCACCACCGGCCCGCAGGACGGCGCGGGCACGTGGAGCACAAGCGTCTCGGGCACGAATTGGTGGGACGGCCTCACAAACGTCGCCTGGCCCAACCTCACGACGAGCTCGGCGATCTTCGGCGCCGGCAGCGGCGCGGCGGGCACGGTGACGGTCAGCGGTTCGGTCATCACCAACGCGATGACGTTCAACGCACCCGGCTCGGGCACCTACACGCTCTCCGGCGGCACGATCTCGCTTCAGGGCACGACACCCACGATCACCGCCAACGTCAACGCCTCGATCGGCTCGGTCCTCGCGGGCTCCGCCGGGCTCGTGAAGGCTGGCGTCGGCACGCTCACGCTCTCGAGCTCCAATAGCTACACCGGCGGCACGCAGATCGACGCCGGCGGGATCAACGTCACGAACGGCTTCGCGCTCGGAACCGACGCGGTGGCGGTCGGGAGTTCCGGAACGGCACTTTTCCACGGGACGGGATCGGCCGGCTACACGATCGCCAATACGATCACCGGGAGCGGCAATATCTCGGTCCGCTCGAATCCCGGCGGCACTATTGGTTCTGGCGGAAACTACACCTATCTGACCGGGACGCTTGCCGGCTTCAGCGGCACGATCACGGTCGATCCATTCCAATCGGCCGTACTCTTTGGCAACAATGCGCTCGACGGCTCGAACGCGAAGTGGGTGATCACCAACACACAGACAACGACAGGCTACGTGTTGTCCAGCGCGGCTGGCGCTATCGTGAAGATGGGGGAACTCTCCGGCAGTGGCAATCTCGGTGCGGCGAATGCCGCCGGCGGCACGATTTGGGAAGTGGGCGGCCTGGCGACGAGTTCGACGTTCTCGGGTGTTTTCGTGAACACGGGAGGCAATATCGCCTCGAGCCTGCGCAAGGTCGGCTCCGGCACGCTCACGCTCACCGGCAACAGTACGAGCACGGGCAGCGTGAACGTGATCGCCGGCACGCTTCAGATCGGCGCGGGTGGCACGGCGGGCTCGGTGACGAGCATGGCCTCGTTCACCGGCTCGACCGGCGCGACGCTGGCCTTCAACCGGTCTGACAACTACGGCGGTGCCTTCGGCAAGCCGATCACCGGCGGGCTCAGGCTGGCTCATCTCGGCAGCGGCACGCTCACGCTCTCGAGCTCCAACAGCTACACCGGCGGCACGCAGATCGACGCCGGCCTGGTCAGCGGCACCGTCAACAACGCATTCGGCAGCGGCACCGTTTCCATCGCTGCCGCCGGCGCCGCCCGCTACACCCAGTCGGCGGCTAGCCTCACGGGCATGTCCAACGCGGTGGCGGGATCCGGCACTCTGGAGATCGTGTCGCTCGCGTCAATCGCCAATTTCAGCGGCGACCTCTCGGGATTCACCGGCACGGTGCTCGTGAACGGGACCGCGAACTACGTGGGTCTGTCCGGCAACGCCGCTTCGTTGCTCAGTGGTTCCAATGCGAAATGGGTGGTGACTACGGCAACGGACCGCTACTTGTATCCCAGTAATGTGGCGACTTCCAGCACGATCGCGCTCGGCGAGGTGAGCGGCAGCGGCAACCTCGGCTCCGCACAATTCCAGAACAACACGTGGGAGATCGGCGCGCTCTCGACCAGTTCCACGTTCTCCGGAAGGATCATGAACAACAACGTCTCGGGGACGGGAGTGGCGATCCTGCGCAAGGTCGGCTCCGGCACGCTCACGCTCACGGGAAGCAATACCTACACCGGCGGCACGCAGCTCAACGGCGGCGTGCTGGGTCTCGGCAACGCCAACGCCCTCAGCTCCTCGGGCGCGATCTCGTTCGGCGGCGGCACCCTCCAGTTCTCGAGTGCCAACACGACCGACTATTCCTCGCGGTTCAGCACCGCCGCCGGCCAGGCCTACAGCCTCGACACCAACGGCGAGAACGTCACCGTCGGCACCGCGCTGTCGAGCAGCGGCGGCACGCTCACGAAGCACGGTCTCGGCGCCCTGACGCTCTCGGCCGCCAACACCTATACCGGCGACACGATCCTCTCCGCCGGCACGCTCAAGCTCGGCAGCGGCGGGTCGTTCGCGAATAGCCCCCTGATCGTCGTGGGCGACGCCGGCTCGAACGGGGCCGTGCTCGACCTCACCGCGAAGTCTACGTTTGCGATCGGGGCAGGGCAGACGCTCAAGGGCAAGGGTACCGTGCTGCTCGGGCCGAGCACCGCCCTCACGATCAACGGCCTGCTCTCGCCGGGCAACAGCCCGGGGCTGCTCACCTACGACGGCGGCGGCACCGTGACGCTCTCCGGCACGACGCTCATGGAAGTCTGGGGCACGATCCGCGGCGCAAACCCCGGCTACGACGCGATCGACCTGATCAACGGCACTGACCTGATTTTCGGCGGCATCCTGAACCTCGACTTCAATCAGACGTTCGCCAATAGCACCTCGTTCAACCTCTTCACGCCCGACGGCACGTCGACGCTGGCGGGCAACTTCTCGGCGATCACGATGGTCGGCTCGTCCTACACCGACCTCACGTTCACCAACAACGCCGGCGTCTGGGAAACGAACACGGGCGCCGCCAACACGTCAATGAGCTTCAACAGTGCGACGGGCACGCTGTCGATCATCGTCGTGCCCGAGCCCTCCACGCTCGCGCTCGCCGGTCTCGGCCTTGCCGCCGCGGCATTCGCCTCCCGCCGCCGCCGTCGCTGCCCGTGAAGCCCGACGCGCAAGCGAAGGGAATCCGCGTGGCTTCACGTGAGGCGGCCCGAATACCACTCGGCTCGCGCCTCGGGCTTCACGGAAACCGCGGTCATGCCTGTCCTTTTGCGTGACTCGTTCTGGTAGCCTTGCCTGACGTGGCGGTTCTCCTTTGAGCGGCATGAGTGGCTCGGATGGCATCGACCGCCGTCTTCATGCCGGTGTAACGGCGGCAGGATTTCAGAGAGCGACGTCATGCACGAAGGCACCGTTTCTAGGCGATCGGTTCTCTCCGCTGCCGCAGGCCTCCTCGCCACCACCGTCGTGGCGCGGGCCGAGGCCCTCCCGGGAGATGCGGCCGACGCGCCGGCGGGCGTCGCCCGGGATTCGCGGCGGATCCACGGGTGGCAGGTATTCGTCAGCCAGACGCTGCTCGCGACCGAGCCGCGGGAGACCGCGCGGGCGCTCGAGTTGATCGCCGCCCAGCTCGCCGAGATCGAGCGGGTGGTGCCGCCGCCGGCCGTGGCCGAGCTGCGGAAGGTGCCGCTCTATGTCATGCCAGAATACCCGGGCGTTGCGCCGCGGGCGGAGTATCACCCCGATGCCGGCTGGCTCCGTGACCACGGCCGCGATCCGGCGATGGCCCGGGGGGTGGAGTTCACCAATGTCCGGGACTTCGAGGCCGAGGCGGTGCGGATGCCGAGCGTCGTGCTCCATGAACTCGCGCACGCCTACCATCACCGCGTGCTCCCCGACGGCTTCGCCAACGCCGAGATCAAGGCCGCCTTCGACCGGGCGACGGCCGGCGGCGGCTACGACGCGGTGGAACGCCGGTTCGGCAACGGCAAGCCTGCCACCCGCGAGCGGGCCTACGCCCTGACGGCGGTGTCGGAATACTTCGCCGAGACGACCGAGGCCTTCTTCGGCCGCAACGATTTCTTCCCGTTCACCCGCGACGAGCTTCGCCGCCACGACCCGGCGATGCACGATCTCCTCGCGCGACTCTGGGGCGTCGCCTGATCCATGAGTCACTCCCCGCTGCTCGTCTTCGTGTCGATGTTCGCCCCGGCGGAGGCAGGAGGCATCAGGGCATTTCATCTCGATCCGCACGCCGGCTCGCTCGTGGCGGCCGCCGAGACAGGCGGCATCCCCCATCCGTTCTTTCTGACCCTCGCTCCCGGCCGGCGGACGCTCTATTCGATCTGGGCGAAGCAGTTCGGCGGGCCGGAACCGGGCGAGGTCGCAGCCTGGCGGATCGCCGATCGCGCGGGCACGCTCGTGCCGCTCGGTCGCCAGTCCACCCTCGGCGCGGCACCCTGCCACCTCGCGACCGACCCGACGGGCCGCATGCTGCTGCTCGCAAACTACACGAGCGGCGACGTGGCGTCGTTCCCGATCGCCGCTGACGGCACCCTGGCTCCCATCGCCTCGTTCATGAAGCACCAGGGCTCGAGCGTGGATCCGGCGCGGCAACGGGCACCGCACGCACACACGTT
>JAPOJV010000042.1 GCA_029978085.1 bacterium | reverse complement strand
GCCCACGATCGGCCTCCATCCGCGAGACACGCATCGCCTGATCACAGCCCTCGGCAAGCTCCGCGACCTCGGCAACACGGTGGTCGTGGTCGAGCATGATCGCGACGTCGTGGCCGCAGCCGACGAGACGCTCGACTTCGGGCCGGGCAGCGGCCGCGAGGGGGGCACGATCGTGGCCCACGCGCCGCCCGCGAAGCTGGCCGGGATGAAGCAGAGCGTGACCGGCCCGTATCTCACGAAGAAAAAAGCCTGCGACGCCGTGCTCGCGCGGAAGCGCGACGGCGGCCGCCGCGAGCCGCAGGGCTGGCTCGAGGTCCGCGGCGTCCGCCACCGCACGCTGCGGAGCGTCGATGCGAAGTTCCCGCTGGGCGTGCTCACGGCGGTGACGGGCCCGAGCGGCAGCGGCAAAACGTCGCTCGTGTTGGAAGTGCTCTGGCGGGCGGTGGCCCGGCGGCTGCATGCGGCCCGAGAGCAGCCCGGGCAGCACGACGCGATCAACGGGCTCGACGCGATCGACCGGGTGATCCTTGTCGATCAAGACGCGATCGGCTCGACGCCGGGCTCGACGCCGGCCACCTACACGGGCGTGTTCGACCACATCCGGCAGCTGTTCGCGAAGGTGCCGGAGTCGCGCACCCGCGGGTTCACGCCGCGGACATTCAGCTTCAACGTCCCGGGGGGCCGGTGCGAGGCCTGCGAGGGCCTGGGCCAGCGGCGGGTGGAGATGCACTTCCTGCCCGACGTGTGGGTGGAGTGCGAGGCCTGCAAAGGGCGGCGGTATTCGAGCGAGACGCTGCATGCGAAGTGGCACGGCAAGAGCATCGCCGACGTGTTGGAGATGAGCGTGGCCGACGCGGCGGCCTTCTTCGAGACGGCGCCGCACATCGCGCGGATCCTCAACACGCTCGTGGACGTGGGCCTCGGCTACATCACGCTCGGCCAGCCCGCGCCGCAACTCTCGGGGGGTGAGGCCCAGCGGGTGAAGCTCTCCCGTGAGCTGGCGAAGCCGGGCACGGGCCAAACACTCTACATTCTGGACGAGCCGACCACGGGCCTGCACTTCGCCGACATCGAGAAGCTCCTGCACGTGCTCGAGCGGCTGGTAGACGCCGGCAACACGGTGCTGGTGGTGGAGCACAACCTGGAGGTGATCAGTGCCGCCGACTGGGTGCTCGACATGGGCCCGGAGGCAGGTGCCGGCGGCGGCCGCGTGGTGGCGGAGGGTCCGCCGGAAGACATCGTGATCCACGCCCGCCAGGAGCGGAAAGCCGCGGCCGCGAAGCCGGCCACTGCGAGCGACCTCCTCCGCAGCCACACTGGCGAAGCCCTCGACGCCTTCGGGCTGTTGGACGCTCCGGCCGCTTCGCGATCACCGCGCCGGCGGCAGCAGGTTGGCAAGTGAGCCGTTGAAACCGCCGAAGCCGAGCGGCGCGTCCGGCTCCACGATCGCACGGTCGGCATGCCCGCCGTTGGCCGGCCGTGAAAACCGGTGCGTGCGGCGCGACGTCGTCTCGATCACCCACACCTCCGGTATGCCGTGCGCCGCGTAGAGCGGCACCTTCGCCGCCAGATCGTGCTCGAGGCTCGAATCGGCCACCTCGACGATCAGCCGCACATCGGCAGCCGTGGGCGCATCACCGCCGTAGAAGTCGTCTCGCGGCGCCAGCAGGGCGATATCGGGCCGTGGCTCGCTCATTGCGCCGAGCCGGACCGGATTCTGCGTCCAGATCACGACGCTGCGGCCCAGTGATTCATGAAACGCCGTCGTGAGCCTGGCGACGAGGGCGGCATGCAGCCTGCCGATCGGAGACGTGTCGAACACCTCTCCATCGATGAGTTCAGCCCGCTGATCGGCCTGCAGGATGCCCACCTCGCCCATGCGATGAAACTCGTCCACCGTGAGCCGATGGCGATGCGGCGCGACGGGCACGTGCGACGAGTGAACGGCAGCAGTCGCCATGATGGTTCAGAGGCCCACAATCGAAGGCAGCCAAGCACAACCTTGGCCACAGGATCCCAAGACTCACGCGGCATCACCATCTGCCGCACTGGCGAGTATATTATACGTGCGTACACTTACCGCCAACCGCTGCACTGCCCCGCTCACAATCGTCCGATGTTTTTCCGCTACCACATCGATGCAGACTCTGGCCTGCCGCATATCTATAATCATGGCGTGGACGAACACGATGTCGAATTCGTGGTGCGACATGCTGGCGAGGACCGCCCGGGCCGAAATGGATCACGCATAGCTGTAGGACAGGCACCCGGTGGCCGGTACCTACGGGTGATTTACGTGCCCGATGATGACGACACAGGCGTCTTCGTCGTGACCGCGTATTCGCTAACTGGAAAGCAACTCAAGGCATTTCGCCGCAGGGCTCGGAGAAACAAACATGGCTGACGGGGCTGAATCACGATTTCCGCCGGGCTGGGATGAGCGCCGTGTGCGGCAACTGATCGCTGAATACGACTCACTCAACGACGAGGAGTGGATTGCCGAAGATGAGGCCTCGGCCAGCGACTCCACTCAGGCCACGATCACGGTGCCAGCTGATCTTTTGCCGGAAATCCGCCGTCTGATAGCTGCGCATCGGTCGGCTTGAGCATTCCGCCCGCACCCCGCTGGAGCCCTGCCGCGGCTCCTACCACCGCGCCTCGAGGCCGGTCGTCACGCCGTGGAGCAGCACGCTCCCGCGGGTGTTGACCGTGCCCGTGTTCTCGGCCAGATCCGACGTCGCAAACTGCTGCGGCGCGGTGGCCACTCCGCTCAGCCAAAACACGCTGTAGCCCGCCCGCCAGGCGAGCCAGCGGGTGATGCTCACGCTCGCGTTCAGGCCCACTTCGCCCATGAACGAGACGGTGTCCTTCGTTGCGCTCACCGACCCCGCCGGAAACACGTCGCCATCAGGATAGATAAAGTTCGCCGAAGACCGCTGATACGCCGCATGGTTGTAGAACACGCCCGCCTTGGCGATGCCGTCCACCCGCACGAGGCCCTCGGTGTTCCACAGCCGCATGTCGGCGCCCACCTGTCCGCCGTAGAGGTTATTGCCCGTGCGAGCATCGAGACTGCCCGATCCAAAAGGTTCAGGGTTGGAGTAGTCGTAATCGACGCCCAGCCGGTCATCCCATTCAACCCAGCGAAAGCCCGCCAGCCAGGTGATCGAGCCGCCGCTCCAGGTACGACCATTGAACTCCGCACTCCGAAACACGCTCCACGTCGAGGCCGTGGCCGTCGAGATGTCGCCAAACGTCGGTAGGTTGCCGAGGTTCTCGATCTGATAGGCTTCGCCCGTATCCGGGAGACGGGCATCTCCGCTGAACGTGCCCACGTTCAGATAGTTGCCTTCGATCGCGTGGCACTCGCCGAGCCGGCGGATGATCCCCACCCGCGGCCCCGTGGCAGCGATCGGGTTTACATCGTTGGCATCGAGCACGACCGAGCCAAATGAGTCGGTAAAGAGTGGCAGGCTTGGGACGTTGCCTCGCCACAGCCAGAGCGCGTCCACTTGACCGATCCAGACGGCGCTGCGGTGATTGGTGAGCGCCGCGGTGTTCGCCCATGCGGCCGCCGGGGCCTGCTGGAACGATTTGACCGGCACCTCCACGCCCGGGAGCATGCTGCCTTCGTCGGTCACCACGATCCCTTCGTCCTGCCCAAAACTGGCCAGTCCCGTGCAGGCCACGACTGCCGCGAGCAGGCTCCGTGCGGCTTGGCCACGTCGGCAAACACCCTTCATATGGTCAACTCCTCCGAGAATGCCGGTCGCGACTAGGAATCGGCGACGCGTGGTAGGGGTCGTGACTGTCGTCCGCGAGATACCGGTCAGGCAGCAATCGCAAGCTGGAAAAACTGAGGATTTTGGGCAACAAGCTGGCCTGGCCCCCACGAACCCCCTCTTCGCAGGGGACGACTGACACTGAATTCTTCGACGGAACCCGAAAAAACAGCCCTTTTTTCCGCGCGCCCATTCTTTGACCCGGTTGCCAACTCCGGCTAGCCTGCGAACTACCCCTCTGGGGTATCTGCTCCCTTCTTTGGCACTCGCTCTTTCGGCGTGTTCCTACCTGCCGATAAGGGTCTTCCAGTGAGGGGACTGCTCCTGCCGTTCTCCGCTTGTTCACAAGGTCACCGAGCCCACGAAAGACTCCACGATGAGGCTGCTCTCGTTCGCCCGCCGTTTCCTCTCCTTTGGCTGGCTTCGCTCCCGTCGCCCTGCGATGCCGTTCTCGTTCCGCAGCATGGGCATCGCGCGGCGGTCGAGCCGAAGCGCCGTAGTTGCTTTCGCCCACGCGTCTCACGGCAGCCGCAGTGCGCGCCCGGCTCCCACCCGTACGAGCGATCACGGCTCTCGGTCGAACGCCCCCCGCGGCCGCGGCCCGTCGCGGAAGAGCCGCTGGACGTGGAGCCGGCGTCGGCGTCACGAGCGTGGTGCAAGCCGCCTCACGCTCGAGCTCATGGAAGGCCGCTCGATGCTGGCAACGGGGGCTACGCTGGCACCCGTCGAACAGACGACAGCAAAGTTGAACGATGACTTTCTCAATGCTGCTGAGTCCGCGACGCCAACGACGATCCGAGTCAATCTGGAAATCGCCACATCCAATGTCACCCTGGGCGATTCGCTCGAACTACGACTGAACGGAGCGTCTTTTACAACTGCGAAGCAGGTCACGTTAAACGTAGCCCACATACAAGACGGTTACGTCGACTTTGTCGTTAGCACGGCGGACCTCGGTGTTGATGGCTCCAAAACGCTCACGGCTCGCCTTGTCGATGGAGCAAATCCATCGATGGTGTTTACAAGTTCTCCCCGCACATTTACGAAAGACGTGACGCTGCCTTTCGCGACCGATCGGCCCGCGGAGCAAAGCACCTCCAAGTTGGCAGATGGGAAGCTCAATGCGGTCGAGGCCCTTAGTTCGACAGCCATCCGCGTGAACTTGGGAGCGTCTGGCGCCCAGGCCGGCGATAGACTGGATCTGCTTTTGGGCGGGAAAGCATTTGTTGATCCTTTATTCACGGTTCTAGATTCCACCGACGTCAACACGAATAAGTACTTCGACTTCGTGGTCACGACCGACAATCTGGAAATCGACGGTGATAAGTCCATCACCGCAAGGGTGACCGACGCTGCCGGCAACGTCGGGGCGAGTAGCCTTGGCTTGGTTTTCCTGAAAGACGTCGGCGTCCCAAACGCACCGGCCGTGCCTGAGGAAAACGGCTCGGCCACCGCCGACGGCTGGATCAACTCAGCGGAGGTGGCGACGCCCCTTTCCTTCCGCGTCGCGCTGGGCGGCAACACGTCTGCAAACGACACGGCCGAACTTCTTCTTAACGGCGTCCCATTCGCCTCGCCCAAGTCGGTGAACCTCTCGCCGATCGACATCGCCGACGGCTACGTCGATTTCTCCGTGTCCTCGACAGAACTCGGACCGGACGGCCCGAAGTCTCTTTCTGCCCGCGTCGTTGATCAGGCCGGCAACTTTGGGCTGTCATCAGCGACTCCGATTTTCACGAAGGACGTTGGGGCCCCGCTGGCGACGGCGGCTCCGGCCGAGCAGTTCTCGACGAAGCTGTCCGACAACATCCTGAAGGTGACGGAAGCAGGCACGTCGACGGTGATCCGGGTGAGCCTCTCGACCTCGGGTGCGGTGGTCGGCGACACGCTCGAGCTCCTACTGGGTGGGGCGTCATTCGCTCCGGCCAAGACGCGGCTGCTCGATGCCCTGAACATCTCGGACACGTTCGTGGACTTCGTGGTCACGACGGCGGATCTCGGGGTGGACGGGGCGAAGTCGATCACGGCGCGGGTGACGGATGCGGCGGGCAATGCGGGTACGGCGAGTTCGCCCCTGGCATTCGTGAAGGACACGACCGCACCGGCGGCGCCCGGTGCGCCGGCGGAACAGACGACGACCAAGCTCAACGACTCACGGCTCAACTTCGTCGAGGCCGGTACGGCCACGATGTTCCGCGTGAGCCTCGGCACGTCCGGGGCAATCGTGGGCGACAGCGTTGAACTGCTGCTGGGCGGTACGGCCTTCGGAACGCCGAAGACGGTTGTGCTGACTGAAACCGACATCACCAATGGCTACGTCGAGTTCACGGTCTCGGGCACGGATCTGGGAGTGGATGGCGATAAGTCGCTCACGGCTCGGCTCACCGACCGGAACTCCACCGGCCCCGCGAGCACAGCGCTCGCCTTCACCAAGGATACGGTCGCGCCCAATGCGCCCTCGACCCCGGCCGAACAGGGTTCGACCAAGCTCGCAGACAACTTCCTCAACGCCGCCGAGGCTACGACCGCTACCACCATCCGCGTCAGCCTTAGTACGCCCGGCGCAGTAAGCGGAGACACCATCGAGCTGCTCCTCGGTGGCGCCTCATTCGCGACGCCCAAGACGGTGACGCTTACCACAACGAACGTCACCACCGGCTTCATCGACTTCACCTTCCTCGGTACCGACCTGGGCGCCGATGGCGCGAAGTCCCTCACCGCAAGGGTCACCGATCAGGCAGGCAACGTCGGCGCGGCAAGCACCGCACTGGCCTTCACCAAGGATATCGCCGTGCCCAATGCACCCTCGACCCCGGCCGAGCAGGGCTCGACCAAGCTCGCAGACAACTTCCTCAACGCCTTGGAAGCAGGTACGGCCACGACGTTCCGGGTGAGCCTCGGCTCGTCCGGGGCGATCGAGGGCGACACGGTGGAACTCCTGCTCGGCGGCGCCTCATTCGCGACGCCCAAGACGGTAACGCTCACACCCACGAACGTCACCAACGGCTTCGTCGACTTCACCGTCCTCGGGACTGATCTGGGTGCCGATGGCGCGAAGTCCCTCACCGCAAGGGTCACCGATCAGGCAGGCAACGTCGGTGCGGCGAGCACCGCCATCACCTTCACCAAGGACGTCGCCGCGCCCAATGCGCCCGCCGCTCCGACCTCGAGTGCGCTCGCCGATGGCTGGCTGAACGCCACCGAGGCCGCGACCGCCACCACGGTCCGCGTCAGCCTCGGCACGTCCGGCGCGGCCAGCGGAGGCACCGTCGAGCTGCTCCTTGGCGGCGCCTCATTCGCGACGCCCAAGACCGTGACGCTCACACCCACGAACGTCACCAACGGCTTCGTCGACTTCACCGTCCTCGGTACAGATCTGGGTGCTGATGGCGCGAAGTCCCTCACCGCCAGGGTCACCAATCAGGCAGGCAACGTCGGTGCGGCGAGCTCCGCACTGGCCTTCACCAAGGACGTCGCCGCGCCCAATGCGCCCCCGACCCTCGCTCTCGGCCCGGGGATCTCCAACCCCGTGAGCCGGGCCGAGGCATTGCAGGCCTCCGGCGTCGTCACTGTTTCCGGTGAAGCAGGGAGTGTGATCACGGTCACGTTCGCGCGGAACGGGTCGTCCGTCACCAAGACCGTCGTCGGCACCGGCTCGCCCCAGGCGGTCGTGTTGACGAACGAAGCCAACGGCGATCTGGCCAGACTCGGCGATGGCTTGGTGACCGTTACCGCGTCGCAGACTGACGCCGCAGGCAATCCGCAGACGGTCGCACCGGCAACCACATCGTTCACGCTTGATACGGCGAGTGCAGTCATCAGCACGGTGAGGACGCCGGCGGCTGAGGGAACCGTTGTTACCTTCCAGCAACAACTGAAGCTTTGCATCGTCTACAACGAAGACGTGAACATCGATACGACGGGTGGCTCGCCGACGTTAACGCTGAACACGGCCTTCGGCGGGCAGGCAATCTACGTGCGGCAACTGGATGCCCGCACATTTATCTTCCGCTACACGCCGCAACTCGGTGACGCGGTCTCGGCACTCGATGTCGCCTCACCGAGCGCCCTCGTGCTCAACGGGGCCGTTATCCGGGACACTGCGGGCAACACGGCTACCGGCACGCTGCCAATTGGGTCGCTCGCTGCCAAACGTATCGCGGTCGATGCAGCCCTCCAGGCGACCGCGCAGGCAGTGGGCTTCACCCCTGAAAACGCCCCCTCGCGAACCGCTTCACGGCGAACGCTCACCATCACGTTCAATGCACCGGTTTCCGGCGTGAGCCTGTCGTCCTTCAAACTCTTCTATGCATCCCCGCCCCGACGACCAACGGATCTGCCTTCCTTCCGGTTGGTATCGCTCAAGGGAGCGACCGTGACCGGTTCGGGCACGACCTACACGCTCACCATGCCCGCAAATCTGACGTCTCTCCGAGGCATCTACCGGGTGGATGTCGGCGGATCGGCATCAGGGGTCGTCTCGGATGGCATCCCCATGACCCGGCCCACGTCGTTCTTCTGGAAGCGGGTATAGCCCCCGCACCCGCCGAATGCACCGCGGTCGCAGGCTGAAGCCTGTATGGCCGTGGGTAATCTGCGCAGTTCGCACGCCCTGCGACTAGCCGGCATCTTGGGCAGACGGCGGCGACACTGCCACTCTTTTGGGGGCGTCAGAGCTTGCCCAGCCTCCGTGACGCGAACTGGCGGAGCAACCCTACCGCCGGACGATCCGTAGGACCGATTTGACCGTCGGGATCGCTACTTCTGACGGAGAACGGAACGATGATCAACGTGATGGGGCTCACAGGCCGCATGGGCAGCCCGGCCGGCCGAGGCATTCGCTCCATGATCCAGTGGGTCGCCGCCGGCACCGCCATGGCCGCCGGACCGCTGGCTCCCGTGTTTGCCGAGTCGTTCGAACTGCCCGGCTCAGTTCCCTCCGTGATGGTGGAGCAGCAGGCTCCCATCACAGCCGACCAGCTCTCGAGCGGCCTGACCGCCAGCTCGTTGGCCGACAGCTTCACGGTCGCCACGTGCACCGATAGCTGCACGTCGTGCGGCGACGGTGGCTGCCGATGTGACGGCGGTGGTGACCCGCCTGGCTTCTTCCAAAAGCTGTGCGGCATCCACGACAAGACGGGCGCCTGCTGGGTCGGGCGGGCCGACGCCCTAATTCTCTGGCGGAACGCTCCACCCGACCGGCTGCTCGTGCAAACCGGTGACGATTTTGCGTCGCCCGTCCTGGATGCCAATCAACTCGACAGCACGGCCGCCGCGGGTCCGCGGGTATCCCTCATTCGTCGCGACAAGTGCAGCGGCAACGCTTGGGAGGCCACCTACCTCCGGGCGGCCAACTTTCGCAGCCAGCGATACCTGCCATACTCCGATGAGTTTGCCTACGCTCTCGCGCCACCCGGCATCTACGGCAACAACGACTCACAGCCCTTCGAAGAGGGCTCCGTGAACCTCGGCAGTCGCCTCCAAAGCTTCGAGTTCAACCGTCTGATTGCCGAAGGCCAACGGCTCCGCTGGCTGGCTGGCTTCCGGTGGGTCGAATGGCAGGAGAACTTCTCTCTCCTCGACTCAAACTCACAGCTGGGCATCACTGATCTCTATGAGACCGACACGATCAACAGCCTCTACGGCGGACAGATCGGGGCCGAGCTTCTCGTGCTGACGCTCCCGTGGCTCCGCGTGGACTCCGTCGTGAAGGCGGGGGCCTATTACAACAACGCCGTCCAGAAGTCGGTCTATTCGACCAATGAGGTACCCAGTTCGCCCTATTCTGTTCGCGTCGGCGACTCGCCGGCCAGCTGCGGCTTCATCGGCGAGGTGGGCATGACCGGGGCCATCCCGATCACGAGTTGCCTCGACTTCCGGTTCGGCTACTTTGCGCTCTGGCTCTCGGGCATCGCGCAGCCCACCCAGCAGCTCAGCGGCCAGCAGCTTGTGCCAAATGATGTCGAATCAGGCTCACTGGCGACGAACGGCGGCGTGGTGGTGCAGGGCGTGACACTTGGCCTCGAGGGCCGCTGGTAGGAAGTGGCGAGCAGTGAAGCTCGGCTTACACCCGCACCTCGCTGGTAAACGCTCCGAGCCCCGCTGTCGAACGGGCCGCGACACGGAAAACGTACGACTTCCGCGACGACAATTTGCTAATCACGGATGATGTCGCCGATCGGGCAACCTCACGCGTCACCCACCGGCCGCTGGTCGTCTCGCGATACTGAACGACATACCCGGTCACGGTCGGTCCGGCAGTGCGAGCGGTCACGAGTGGCGGAGACCACGAGAGCGCTACGCTCGTCGACGTCTTCTTCTTCGCAGAGAGGGTCGCCGGGGCCGGCGGCAACGCCTGCGGCGTCAGCCGTGCCGAAACATCGGAGAAGACCCCCACGATGTTGCCGGGCGTGGTGATCGCTGCCACGCGGAACTCGTAGGTCTGGCCGTTCACCAGCCCGCCGACGGTAGCCGAGGTGGCGATCGAGATACCATCACTGGCTCGCTGCCACGGCCCCGCGACATCGCCCGTCATAGCCCGGAAGTCGATCGCGTAATCGACGATCTGCTGACCGCGGATAACCGATGGCGCCGTCCAGACCAGAGCCACGCTGCCGTCGCCTGCCCGCCCAGTGAGGCGAGTCGGAGCTGCTGCCTGAGCCCCCGGCGTCGCAGCCGACGACTCTGCCGAAGGCTGGCCCTGTCCGATGGCATTCACGGCCCTCACGCGGAACAAGTAGGCCGTCCCGTTGGTGAGTCCAGTGACAGTGGTCGATGTGATCGTCGACACTCCATCGCCGAACACCTGCCAGACTGAACCGGCGACGTTGGTGCGATACTCGACCAGATAGTCGGTGATCACCGCTCCGCCGTTGTGCGGCGCCGACCACACCAGAGCCACCCGCCCGTCCGCCGGTTCGACAACAACACCCGTCGGGATCCCGGGCACGGTCGCCGGCGTGATGTCAGCCAACACTGTCCAGTTGGTGCTCGTGCCAGCAGCGGTCACCGCGGCCACGCGGAACCGATACGACGTCCCGTTCTCAAGCCCTGTGACGGTGGCCTGCGTTGCAGCCGACACGCCGTCGGTGAAAGGCTGCCACGACTGCAGCGTCGCATGCGTCCGGTACTGCACCACGTAGTCGGTGACCGGCGACCCACCGGTATCGCCCGGCGCAACCCAGCTGAGCGTCACCCGACGATCCCCCGGTTGGCCAGTGAGGTTCGTCACTGCCGAGGCCACGGTCAGCGGCCTCACGGCCACCGACTGAGCCCACGCCCCATTGCCGCGAACGTTGACTGCCCGTACCCGGAACAGATACGCCGTGCCATTCGTCAGTCCAGTCACGGTCGCGGTGGTGCCCGTACCCACCCCGTCGGGAAACCGCGTCCAGTTCAGCCCCGCGTCGGACGAGTACTCCACGTGGTAGTCGGTGATCGGTTGCGTTCCCGCAAACGCAGGCACCGTCCACGTGACGACGACCTGCCTGTCGCCCGCCGCACCCGCAACGTTCGTTGGCGCCCCCGGCGGCAATTGTTGCGGAGTGATCACCGCGGACGGGGCCGAGTAGTCCCCCAGGCCGTAACTATTGCGAGCAGCGACTCGGAAGACATAGCCAGTCCCAGGAACGAGCGGCGTGACGGTGGCCGTCGTACTCGTCGACACCGCATCGACATAGTTGTTCCACGTCGTGCCGCCGTTGCTGGAATACTGGATCGCATAGTCGGTGAGCGGCGTGATGCCAGTCGATGTCGGTGCCGTCCACGAGATCGCCACGCTGTCCTCACCTGGCGTGCCGACCACGTTGGTCGGCGCCCCGGGTGCGGCCGACTCCGTGAGCAGGATCCGTAGTTCGGTGTATTCCACGACGCCCGCGCTGGCATTCGGCAAGAGCGGGTTGTTCGCCCGGTCGGTTACGCGGCCCGTGACTCCGGTGCCTGCCGCCCGACTGTCGATACGGATCACATAGGCTCCAAGCGGGAACACCGCTGGCGCCTCGAAGACTACCCGCTGCGTCCCCTCGACATACCGGAACAGGTAATCGGTTCCCGCCGCCAGGACGACTCCATTGCGCGTGACCGTGAAGGCTTCGGACACCACGGTTGCGGCATCGATGCCCACGCCCATGTCAGCGAGTTGCACCTCAAACCGGCGGAAGCCGGTGATCGTTGAATTGAGCAGGAGGACGGCATCGTAGGCCGGATCGAGATCAGCCACCGACTGATCCTCAGGCACCACGAGCGTGGCGAACGGCCGATTGACATCGATCCGCTCGACAGCACCGCGATCCTTGAAGGCGCTGGCGCCGAGGCCGGGCTGACTAGCCTGCGTCGGATCGTCGCCCCGCAGCTGGCCAAAAACATCGGTCGCCGGGGCGAGGATCGGAGAGGGCGGGATGCCGATTGCCGACGTAACATCCACGAACTCGCTGCGGTCTGGCAGCGCATCCATGGCGCTGTCTACAGCCGCTGTGCCCTGCACCAGGTAGAAATTGCCTCCGGCTGCATTCACAAACGGATTGCCCGAGAGCACCAGGCCCTGGCTCTGCGTCGCTCCCGACACCTGCGTCGCGACACCTGAGTAGGCCGACCTCGCCACGACCGTCCGCGGCCTGCCAGCGGCATCAACCAGTGACGACGAATCGACAGTCACGCCGGTCGCGAGGTTCGCGAAGACGTTGTTGAGGATCGTGGGCGCGGCGTTGTCGCTCACCTGGACGCCGATTCCAGCCGCCGTCGCGCCCCCGTAGATCGTGTTGTTGATGATCGTGCCGAGCGGCACGGCGGCCAGCGGACCATCTCCGTTGAACGCATCCCCGCTGAACAGGATGCCCGCCTGTCCACTCGTCGAGATGATGTTGTTGACGACCACCGCTCCCGGCACGAGCCGACTGCCATTCGCCGAATGAAGGTTCAGCGGCACTCCCGGATGGGGTGTGCCGAGGCTGTCGCGGACTCCGGCATCGATCGCAATCCCGTATTCAGCGGAGTTCGAGATGACATTGGAGTCGACCACGAACACGCCCTGTTCCCGCGGCAAGTTTGCGTCGCCGAGGAGGCCCTCCGAGGCGATCATCCGGTCGTTGGTGTCGAATGTGCGAAAGATGGTGGCCGTGTCCTCGGTTCCGCCATCAGCCTCCGCATACTCCGTCCCGCGGCGAATCTCGAGCTGGTACGCCCCCTCGAGCACCTGGGGGAAGGACGTCTCGGAGACCGGGGTTTCGAGATCAAAGAACGCGTTGTTGGGGCCCACAGTGCCGGTCACCATCTCACCGCGCTCGGCGAACCCGATGATCACGTCGTCAATGTAGAAGCCCTCGTGGTCGTTCTGCTGGCCGCGTTGCGAGCTGTTGAAATCCCCGGTCTGGTTGGCGAGCCCGTCGATCTCGTTGAGCAGGTTGCCGTCCGCGTCGCGGGCGTCCGGATCGAACATGCCGGCCGTGCTGAAATCGAACCGCAGGCGCACGCTGTGACTTCCGATCACACCGGCATATTGCCCGATGTCCACGCGGGCCTGCCGCCACTCGCCGGTGTCGTACAGCTCCTGGACGTGCTGATTGGAAAGCGTGGTCAGCCGCGACGACGCAGTGATGAAGTGGGGCAGTTCGCCATCGGTTTCATCCACGTTCGACCACCGGGCCGAGTTATTGGTTGCCAACAGTTCCCAGGGGGCTCCGTCGACGGAGATCAGCACCCGGGCACTGTCTCGCATGCCCGTCGTCTTGCTCTCCGCATTCTGCGTGTCCAGGAAATAGTTGAAGTACAGCGTAGGCTTGTCGGTGTAGGCATAGGCCGAGAGATCAAAGGCATTCGTGATCAGGCTGCCGTAGGCCCCGCCCGGCAGGTTGTAGGTGTTGGGGATCGCGGAGTTCGTGCTCAGATCCCGCTGCCAGGCCGCCGCCTCCGCACCATACTGGCCGTTGACACCGGCATATCCCGCGTACGGCGCGTCGGCTGCAACATCAACATATTGCTCAAACCCGAAGTAGAAACTCTTGCCTCCTTCGACTGCCTCCCGCGTGTTGTCGGGCGCTTCGTTGATCCCGTGGCCCGCATCGCCCCCGCGGCGGGTCGTCGGATGCCACAGGTTGATGTCGAGCGGCGAGAATGCGAGGCCGGTAGGCGAACTCGCGCCCGTGAGGAGCGAATTTTCCAGCACGCCGTCGCCATTGATATCAAACACGCTTAACAGGTTGCCGGCTGTGTCGAGTGCCCGGAGTGTGCCGGTATCGTCGATGGCAAACACCGTGTCGGCGAACCGCCCCCCCTCGAGATTCTGGGGGCCGAGCGTGAGCCCTGCAAACGTTACCCCGGTGAATGACTCGATCACCGTCGCCGCGGCCGTCCCCTCGTCGATGCTGAAGAACGTGCCGGTGGTATCAACGCCATAGAGTGTGCCGTTCACGAACGCCATGCCCGTGACGACGCCCAGAGAGTCGGTTGCATCCTGAATGTAGGCCTCGGCGGCCGCATTCACGCGGCCAAATTGACCGGGCACAAAAGCCGCAGATCCTGTCGTGGGATTCGCTCGGTACAGCCGCGACTGGCCTCCGTCACGCACCGAGTAATACAGATTGGCGTACGCGCCAGGACGGGTCCGCTCCCACGCGATCGCATCGACTTGATCGGTCGTGATTGTCTGCGGGTCTGGAACAACGGCGTAGGACACGTTTGACAAAATACATGATGCATCCGGTACGTTGATCACGGCATTCGTCCACGCGATCGTCAGCCGGCCGGCCGCGAGATTCAGCGTCGTGTTGGCCAGATCGATGACCGGGGCATTGGAGTCGAGCGTCTGCACGATCGACAGAGCCCCGCCCGGTCCTTGCGTGATTCGCCAGGCGCCGCGCCGCGTGATCTGAGTCGCTCCGATCGTCTCCGCGAACGTGACCGTGAGGTCGGCACGAAATGTGTCCACGGCGATGTTCGTTCTTGCCAGCTGGAATGCGGTTCGGAAATTTAAACCGGGAGCCGGCTCCACGACGGCCGCAACTTGTGCCTCGGGCGGCGCCGGCGCCGGGACGTTGGGGATCGAGTCATTGCCGATCGTCGTCCTCGTGCCATTCCCCGTATCGACGATATCAAGTCGGCCCGCCGTATCCGCCACGCCTGGCAGCCCCGCGTAGGCGTAGAGCCGGCCGTCTGATCGCATCACGATGTCGCCGATCGTCGAGCCTGCATACGTCGCGATCTGTGTCTCGACACCGCCTCGTAACGCATCCACCGTGATGAGTGATCCGCCGCCAGAGACGAATAGCGTGACGTCGCCGAGGTTGAAGGGCGTCACGTGCGTGGTCAACGTGAGTGCATCCGTGGCATCGAATAAGTCACCGGCATCACCGATGCGATCATCAGCGATCCGATTCAATGAGTTGACCGGCTCGAGCCTCACCAAATAGTTCGTATTTCCACGACCGAACGCCGCATTGAGCACCTCGGGCAGCCGCTCGTTCGACGAGATGGCGACGTAATACCGCAGCTGCTTGCTGGGATCGGGCTCGACCACCGGACCGCCCGCTTCGCCGCCACCGCCCCCCGTCGGCATGCCGGCAGGCAGCTGCACCGAGCCGATGAACGGATCGAGCTTGCCGATTGAGCCTCGGGAGAGATCGTCGAAATCAGTGCCCTGCCCAGCAGCGGGCTGGTCATCCTCAATGTCTGAATCACGGCCGACGAAGATCAGTTTCCCGGTATCGTCGAAGACCGAGATCGTGAGGTCGCCGCGGAACCCGTCGGCGTAGTCGATGTCGAAGACCGTCGCCCAGGTCTGCAGGCCGTTGTTCACGCCGCCGATCGACTGAATCTGCTCATAGTTGAGCGCGAACGAATACCAGTCGATGTCTCCTTCGCCGTCGATCGTGCCTGCAACGCTGAGCGTGTTGCGGTCGGACTGGAGGAGATTGCCGAGAATCTGGGCGTCGTCGAACAGCTGGTTCGGCGTCGAGTCCTCGCCCGTCTCGCCCATGAGCAGCGAATTGCGGGGCAGGCCTTCGACGTCGATTGCAGTCGTCGCGAAGCGGATGTCGGCATGCCGGACGGTGGAGCCCGGCTTCTCGTCACGCTGGCGGAGGCGGACACGCAGCTCGTAGCCGCCACTCGTGGCACCCGCACTGGGGTCGCCTTCTTCGGCAAACGTGCTGCTTCGCAGGCTGGCCTCGTATTTGGCAGTGTTATCAGCGCCCGCGAACGCTGCGAGCGTGGCGGCATCCTGCTTGGGCTGGCTGCGGACTCGCACGAAATACTGGCCCATCTGGCCCTGGGTGCCCGGCAGGATCACCCGCATGCCGGGGTCGCGGGGATTCAGCGTGTAGTAGTCGTCGCCTCGCCAGGCGTCTCTCATCAGCGGCTGTGCCCCGCCCAGCGTTACCAGAGAAAGACCGGCGTCGCTCTGGCTGTCGGCCGACCGGGCCAAGACGGTGCCGTCGCCGGCAACCAGTTCGACCATGGCGTCGAGCGCACCGGCCGTCTTGTCGATGTCGATCCAGACTTCCGACCCGGCGTAGCCCGTGAAGGCGTAGACGTCGACGTCGGTCGGGTCGTCAGCCGCGATCGCGCCGTGTACCTCAAACCCGAGCCGGCGGTTCTCATCGCCCGTCTTCTCCTGGGACGACTCCCACGTGTTGGTGCCGATGGCAAAGTTGGGGGCAAGCACACCAATGTATTGGGCCGCTTCGGGCAGGCCATTTCGATCAAGGCCAGCCGTCACGCCCGCTTCAGCCTCGACGTAGATGGCGACGTTGCGGTCGTTGGAGAACTGCCGGAAGGCGAGGCTCCGCCAGTCGCCCGCAGTGCCTGTGCTCGCGCCATCGCCATTCGTGTCGAACAGCGGACGACCCAATGGATCGAGGCCCGCGCCAGCCGTGTCATCCTCGAGCGAGGTGAGGATTACCGGACGGCCCGGCTGGCCGACGATCTGCACCGTGCCGCCGATACGGTCGTCGATGTCGAGGCCGTAGCCCGCGGCGGTAAAGCCCGCATTCGCACCGGCGAGCTTTACCACGAGGCTGGCTTCGGCCGTGCTCTGGAGTCGAAGGCCGGTCGCTGTATGGAAATTCTGAACAATGATTTCGTTCTGCAGGACATGGACGATATCCGTATCATCCCACACGCTCTCGACCGTGATCTCCTCGCCGCGAACACGCAGGCCGGCGATCGCACCGGCGCCGGGATCGAGCGGGAGCCGGTTGCCGCGGACGAGCGGGCCGCGATTGGCGTCGTAGGCCGTGAAGCGGTCGATGAAGCCGCTCGAGCGGCCGGGGTCGGCAAGCGGCACGTCGGTGAGCGAGTTCGCGTTGATGCTGACGACGGCACCCGCGTTGGAGCGGAAGTCGTTGCCCACGATCACCGGCTGGGCGCCACGGATCGCCACGGTGGCCCCCTCGCCGCCAGCCGCGTTCTGCTCGATCCGACTGTTGGCCAGCCGCAAATCACCCTGATGCACCTCGATCACACTAAAGGTGTCGAAGATCCCGTCGGTCGAGGCCTGACCGCCGCCGAAGCCAATGTAGGCCTGGTCGACGCTCGCCTTTGCACCCGCCCGCAGCACGATGCCGCCCCAATCGCCCGCAGCGGCACCGTCAGGCTGGTTGCCGTTGGTGTCGAACGTGCCGCCGGCGCCAAAGCGATTGTCACCGAGGCTCGTGAAGATCACGCGATCGTGGAAATGGCCTTCGGCGATCAACTGGCTGGTGCCCAGCTCCAGTTCGATCCGCACGTCGTCGAGCTTCACGATCACGCCGGGGTCGATCGTGAGCCGGCCACTCTGACGGGCAAAGACATCCACGCCGTCAAAGACATAGCCCCCCGCACCGCCGGCGATCCGGAGATTTTCCTGCAGCACGTAGACGATGTCAGAGCTGCGGAACCGGGCCGGCACGTCGAGCTTCTGGATCGGCAGCCGCATCCCCGTGTCGATCTTCACGAACAGGCCGTTGACCGAATTGCCAACGAGCCTGTTGCCCCGCAGTTCGGGGCCGACGCGACCGTTCGATTCCTCGAACGAGTTTGGCGTAGCTGCGATCGCAGCCTGGGAACTGCCGGTGATCGTATTGAACGTGAGCGTGGGCCGCGTGTTCTCCACCTGGATCGGCGCGAACCGCTCCCGCCGGGCATCGACGGTCACCTCGCCGCCGCCGAACCGCATGTCGGCCTGGCTGACCGTGTTCACGAACGCCTTCTTCGAGGCGGCGTCAGAGTCGCCACGAAACACGATGCCGCCCCACTGGCCACCTTGCGTGGGCGTGATGAAGCGGTCGGAGTCGCCGCCGATCGTGTCATCGTGATACGAGGTAAATGTGACCTTCGATGCCGGCGTGCCCAACACCTGGAGTGCTGCCTCGGCCCGCGACACGGCCGGCGAACTGCTGCCTACGTCGATGAGCGCCGACCGCAACTTGAACACGGCCCCAGCGTCGATCATCACCGTTACGCCCGCAGGCACCGTGAACGAGGTGCCGTCGGGCAGCGGTCGGCCAGCGAGGTCCGTGCCGATGAGATACGGATTGGCGGCGGAGCCGACGACCCGAATGATCGTCTTGGAGCCCGGGACGGCCACATTTGCGTTCCGCACCGCAGTGAGCGCCGTTTGGAGGCTGGCGTAAGGCTTGGCCAGCGAGCCGTCGGCACCGACCGCCGTGGCGGTTTTGTCTACGTAGACGGTCTTTGCCGCCTCAGCCGTCTTGAACCAGAACCTGTGCACGCCGCCAGCGACGCCGTCGCGGTCGCCGTCGAACGGCCGGCCCGTCTCGTCGACGATGGTCGTGGCGACCGTAGCCGCAGCGATGTCCTTTGGATTGGCAGCGAACCCGATTCGCAACTCGTAGCCGCCATCGGTGCGGCCGCCGGAGCCCGAATCGGCTACTTCCGGATTGAAGGCGGTGTTGCCCGTGCTCGTTACCGCGATGAAATAGGTGTGGTCGTTGCCAGCGGCATTCTTCGCCGGCAGTTCCAAACCGAGGAACGAGTCGCGGCCGAACGAATCATCGTTGCGGGCGATCAGCTCGCGGCGACCAGTGGCGGGATCCTGACGATACAGCGTGAGCACGCTATCAAGGAGACTCAGTGCCGGCTGTCCCGGGCGGGCGATGACCGTCTCGGCCGTAAGCCGGCCGTCCTCAGGCAGCGTGAAGCTGTAGAGGTCGATGTCCGAGCCGTCAGCCGGGTAAAGCTGTCGGAGATGCACGATGTCATAGTCGCCTGGGAACACCGGCTCCCCAGACAGACCGCCGCCCATGATCGACGGCAGGTCATAGGTGTGTTCGAGGCCGAGAACATGGCCAATCTCGTGCATGGCCACTCGGAACCAGCCGCCGCCGTACTCGCTCTCACCCCAGTTCTCGGTTGCGTCCATGATGGCCATACCGTTGCCGGCGAGCCCGGCTGGTGCTGTCGTAATCGCCGGATTGATGGCGCGCATGTCGCCGGTTACGACCGTGATGCCCTGGTCGGCAGACTCGACGAAGCGAATGCCTGCATAGCGGCTGTAAAGCTCAAAAATCTCGCGGGCCCGCTGCTTCTGCGTCTCGGTGATCGCGTTGAAAAGCGGGTTGCCCTGGGGGTCAAAACCGTAGTCGGGCCGGAAGTTGTAGTACTGGACGTTGATGCCGCCCGCCGGTCGGACGCCCGCGACCGGCGGAACTCCGTGTTCACCGCTATCGGCAGGCGTGTCGCGGTGGCCAGGTTCGTCGATCGAACCGGGCTGCGTGGGGAAGTCGAGGTTGCCGATGGGCGTCGGCAGCTTGGGCCTCACTTTGATCGTGCCGGTGACCACTTGGCCGCCGTTCGTGAGTTGGCCGAGATTCTGGGCGGTGCCAAAACTGGAGTTGCTGTCGCCAGCCTCCGCGACTGGCCCAGGGGCTGCCGCCGCCGCCGCTGCGCCACCGATCTCGAGCCGAAAAAGCTTGTTGTCGGGCAGGTTCGCGGCAAAGGTCAGCACGGCTCGACCCGAGGTCGCATCGTAGGCGACAGTGGCGGGATTGAGCGGCAGCCCAGCCACGTCGTTGCCGTCGGCTCCAACCTCCACAAGTCGGTAGAAACTCGTGTTTTGTGCCGCGGTCACGCGAAGCGGATCCTCCGCGTTGAAAAACACATGGACCGTATCACGTGCCTGTACGAGCGCGTTGCCCGAGCCGGTGAGAGGCTGCGGCACGATCGACACGACGTACGCGCCGATGTCGAGCCGAATGTCGAGCGACGTAGGCCGCACGGATTCGGCGCCAGACTTCAGGCCGTCACCGATCACGACGCGGTAGGTGCCGTCGGTGAGCGTCTCGGCAAACCGGATGACCACCTGGTTGCCGTTGGGCGCGTCATCGACCGACACGCTGCCCGGCGTGAGTGGTGCTGAGTCGCCCACCCGCTGCACGGAGATGCTGCCGAGGGTGGACGGATCGATCTGCGTGCCGGGCGTAAACCGTAGCGTGATCTGCTGCGGCGATTGACCGAGCGTCGCTGGCCCCGGAGTCACATCCTTGAGAAAAAAGGGCGTCTCGCTCTCGGCGTATGCCGCCACGAGGTCGAACGCCATAACGCGCCGCTCTTCGAGCCGCTCGAGATGGCCGGAACTCGACCGCCGCCCGCGTCGCGATGCGACCGCGACCGAATTCCGACGCTCGAACAGACTCCGAACCGAGGCCAACCAAGAGGTGCGCCGCATACGATCGCCTTCGGGAAAAAGCGTGGGAGAGACTAGACTGGGAAACCAGTACGTAAGACCGTAGCACGCGGTTCGGGGGGGTACAACGAATTGGCCAATGCAGAATTCCGCAAACTACGGAAACTGTGACGAACGGACGGGTTGTGGCGGTTTTTAGGCCTAGCGGTGGCCGTTCGCATTGGCAGAGCGGGCGTTCAGCCCGCGCTCTCCACCACCTCGGCCCCGCCGGCCCCGGCCTTGGCGAACCGGATGTCGAGCGTCCGCAGGTGGGTGTGGAGGCCCGCGTCCTGGATCGGCAGGATGTGGGCGGGGTGACCCGATTCGTTGTGGTGGGAATGCCAGAGGCCTGGCGGCGTGACGAACACGCCGTGCGGCTCCCAGTCGAATCGCTCGCCATCCTTGATCCGGCCGTCCGGCCCCAGCGACCGGCCCACCATCGTGTAGCAGCCCGGCTTGGCGTTGACGACGAGATCGACCGCCACCGACTGGTGGCGGTGCGGCGCCTGCACCGCGTTCACCGGCAGGATGCCGAACATCGCCCACATCACGTGCGTGATCGTCATCGTCTGCGGAAACACCCGGCTGCCGAGCAAGATGCTCACGCGATTGGCCGTCGCGCTCGACGGATCGTGGATCACGGCCTCGAGGGCCTTGTGGATCTCATCGCGCTTGTAGAGCGTGGGCGGAAACTGACGCTGCATCGCGGTCGCGCCGAGATACCGCAGGAGCGGCTCGTCGTGCACCCAGTAGAGGGCCGCGTCGGCCGTAGCCGCGTGCAACGCCCGACTCTGGGCCGGCAACGTAAAGAGGTCGCCCGCCTGCCACTCGAAGTCGGCCTGGCCATCGACACGGGTGCTGCCCGTCCCGCGCATCACGAAGAACAGCTGGCTGGTGGCATTGGCATCGGTGATGTGGGCCTCGCCATCGCACACGTGGACGAAGCTGGCACACAGGCCGGGCGTGGTGGCCGGCCCCGGACAGGCGAGCAGGCTGCTGATGTCGAGCGGGATCGTGCGGGTGATGCCCAGTTCGTGGAGGGCCGCGGCGAACCGGGCCCCGGGGATCGCGGGGAGCGTGCCGTCGGCGATCGGGTTCGACGCATAGCGGTAGTCGTGGAACCGGGCCGCCTCGGTGAGCCGTTCGGCGGCGGGATCGCGGGGCACGGGGGCGAGCATCGGAAACACCTCCTGAGCATGAGAAGCTGGGCATGTCGCGAACGGCTGCGAGGATTCTATGGCGAAACTGCCGATTTTCAGAAAAATGATGGTCCGTCACCCCTCCTGCATCGGCCACCCGCTCATGGACACGCCCAGCCCTGACCGAATCGTTTCGCTGCTCCCCGCCGCCACCGAGATCGTGGCGGCCCTCGGCCTCACGTCCCGACTCGTCGGCCGGTCGCACGAGTGCGACGAGCCGCCAGAGGTGGCCGCCTTGCCGGCCCTCACTGCCGCCCGCATCGACGCCGCCGCATCGAGCCGCGAGATCCACGAGCAGGTGGGAATGGCCCTGGGCGGTGGTGGTGCGACCGGCGCTGCATGCGCAACGGATGGATCGACTGCGCTCTATTCGCTCGACATCGATCGGCTCGCCGGCCTGCGGCCCGACCTCGTCCTCACGCAGGCTGCCTGCGATGTGTGTGCCATTGCGGCGACCGATGTCGAGGCGGCGGTGCGGAAGGCGGGCGTCGGGACACGCATCGTGTCGCTGTCACCCGCCACGCTCGATGACGTGTTTCGCGATGTCCTCACGGTCGGCACCGCCACGGGCCGGCTCGCACGAGCCCGCGAGATCGTCGCGCGGCTCAAGGCCCGCTGCGCATCGGTCCGCTGCCGCACCGCGGCGGTCACCCGCTCACGCCGGCCGCGGGTCGCGGTCATCGAGTGGCTCGCCCCGCCGATGGCGGCTGGCAACTGGGTACCGGAACTCGTACGGCTCGCCGGGGGCGACGACGTGCTGGGCAAAACCGGTAGCCACTCGCACTGGATCACCTGGGCCGATCTCGCGGCCGCCGATCCCGACGTCGTCGTGCTCATTC
>JAPOJV010000039.1 GCA_029978085.1 bacterium | reverse complement strand
GTGATCGCCGTCGTGGCCGTGGATGGCTACGCCGATCTCAAGAAGCAGGTCCGCTGGATCGGCACGCTCGTGGGGAATCCCGCGCTCGACGGGTTTGCCGAGTCGTTCATCATGATGGCCACGCAGTTCAAGGGCCTCGCGGGCCTCAACGTCGAGCGTCCCGCCGGAATCGTGGTGACCACCACAGACGGCGTACCCGCCGTGAATGGATACGTGCCCGTGAAGGATCTCTCCAAGCTGCTCGCGGCCCTCGTGGGCATCGTGGGCCCGGCGGAGAAGACCGACGACGGTTGGCAGCTGGCGCCGCCGGGGGGAATGCCGCTCCAGGTCGTCGAGAAGAATGGCTGGGCGATCTTCTCGGCCGCTGGTGGCTCGAGTCCGCTGGCCGACCCGTCGGCGGCGCTCGATCCGCTCGTGAAGTCGTTCACGCTCGGTGCCCAGGTCTTCCCCAGCCGGATGCCCGACAATCTGCGCGAGCTCTTGAAACAGGGAATCGAACAGGCTGCCGACCAGGCGGCCGACCAGGGCCAGCCGGTCGATCGGGAGATGCTGATCGCGGCGCTCGACAACCTGAAGACCACCGAATCGCTCTCGCTCGGCGCGACCATCGACATGGACAAGAAACGGGTCTATGTCGAAAGCCGGGCCGTCATGGTGCCGGGATCCGTCGCCGCCGATCTCTGGACCGACGTCGGCAAGGCCCAAGCGACGGTCGGTGGCGCGAAGGCCGACAACGGCAAGCCCCTCGCCGTGCAGGCGCATCATGCCCAGGCCGTGCCCGATGCGGCGCGGGCGGCGCTCGAACTCGGCCTCGCCCAGGCCATGCCCGACGCCGATGCCGATCCGCTGTCGCGAGCCGCGTTCGGCGTTGTGCGGGACGTGCTCACCGCGATGCTCGATGCAGGTGGCATCGACGCCGGCATCTCCATCGACACGAGCATTACGACGGCCGACAAGCTGCTGCCAGCCTTCACGGCCGGCATGCGGATCAAGGACGGCCCGGCGCTCGAAGAGGCGGTCAAGGCGCGGCTCGGCAAGGGAGACGCCCTGCCCCCGAACGTGAAGGTGGCCCTCGACGCCGGCAAAGAGGCCGGTGCCAATCTGCACCGGATCACCGTTGATCTGGCGGGACTGCCCAATGCCGACAAGTTCGGCAACGCGGTCGAGCTGACGCTCGCCGTCACGCCGACGTATGCGTTTTTGATGACCGGTGACGAGATCCCCGCCCGGCTCGCGGCCGCGATCGCCGCGAGCGGCAAGCCGAACGGCACGGCCAAGCCGCTCACGGGCGTCGATCTCTCGCTGCCGGCCCTCTTGGGCTACGCGGCGAAGATCGGCCGCGTCTTCAGCCCCGAAATGCCGCAGACCGAGCAGCTCGACGCCGTGGCGGAGAAGGCGGCCGACAAGTCGGATGCCCTCGTGCAGCTGCTCGTGCGGCCGATCGAGCGGGGCGTGGCGATCCGGCTCTCGGCCGACGCCGGCGTGATCGAGACGATCGCCACGAGCGTGGCACCGGAGCCCGGCCCCGCGGGCCTGCCCGGCGCGGGCGGACTGCCTGGTGCCGGACGCCTGCCCGGCGTGCCGCTGCCCGGCCTCGCGCCGTAGGCCCTGGTGGGCATGTCACGCCGTGACATGCTGCCTACCGGTCACGGCGTGACCGGGCTACCTGCGTGCAGCGCCAGCAGCGAGCCGGCGCCCTGCAGCCGCGTGACCGCGGCGTGAATGCGGCTCTTCACCGTGCCCACCGGCACGCCGAGGATGCCGGCCGCATCGCGATACTTGAGCCCGCGCTGGTAGACGAGCTCGAGGGGCTTCCGCAACAGTTCCGGCAGCTGGTCCACGGCGGCGCGAATCGTAGCCCGCGTCTCCTCCCGCTCGACCTCCGCGTCGGCGGCCGACTCGCGGCCCACCACCGTCTCGGCGAGTGAGCCACCGTCGCCGCCCACACCCGTGGCCCCATCGAGGCTTACGCGGCGATGCCGAGCGTCCTTACGGTGGGCGTCGATCGCCTGCCGCACCGCGACGGCGTAGAGCCAGGGGCGAAACGGCCGGCCCGCCTCGAACCGGCTGCGGTGGCGGTGCACCTGGAGGAATGTCGCCTGAAACACGTCCTCAGCCAGCTCGCGGCGGTGGAGGTAGCGATGGAGGAAGGCGAAGAGCTCGCGCTCGTAGCGGTGCACAAGCATCGCGAAGGCGGCCGCGTCGTCGTCGCGGCAGACCCGCGCCATGAGCTGTTCATCGGGCGGGTCGAGGCCGGCTGTCGGCATGGTGGTTGTCATGATGAGGCCCTCCTGCCCTGACGCAAAAGCACACCCTGTGCCGAAGCCTCGGGAAATCGCCGGCCCGCGTTTTGCGGGGCGTTTCCCGTAATGAGGCTCTCGCGCTCCGCAGCCGGCGTGTTGCAATTCGCTCCACCCGCGTTGCAGATTGCAAATCCTGCACACCTCTCGACCGTCCCCAGGCCTCTGCTATCGTGGACGCATGAGCACAGCCGCCCCCCCCTCCCGCCCCGTCGTCCGCCATGAGATCGCCGGCGTGTCCGTCTCCGAACTGGCACGCGAACACGGCACGCCGCTGTATGTGTATGACGCGGAGATGATCCGCCGCCGCTGCCGCGATCTGGCCGCCTGGGACACCGTCCGCTTCGCCCAGAAGGCCTGCTCAAACCTCGCCATCCTCAACCTCGTCCGCCGCGAGGGGGTGATGGTCGATGCCGTGAGCACCGGGGAGATCCACCGGGCACTCGCCGCGGGCTACCAGCCCCACGCGGCGGCCGGCGCGGCCTCGGCCACCGATCTGCCCCCGGTTCACCCGGTCGTCTACACAGCCGACATCTTCGACCGCGACAGCCTCGACGCCGTCGCGAAGCTCGGCATTCATGTGAACTGCGGCTCTGCCGACATGCTGGAGCAACTGGCGGCGCGGGTGCCCGGAGCGAGCGTGACGCTCCGCGTGAACCCCGGTTTCGGCCACGGCCACAGCCAGAAGACCAACACCGGCGGCGAGGGCTCGAAGCACGGCATCTGGCATGCCGACATCCCGGAGGTTCTCAGGCGGGCCGAGTGGGCCGGCCTCTCGGTGACGGGCCTGCACATGCACATCGGCAGCGGCACCGACCTCGCCCATCTCGCCGAGGTGGCCGGATCGCTCGAGCGCGTGGCCCTGGAGATCGGCCGGTCGCTCACCACGATCAGCGCCGGCGGCGGCCTCCCGGTGCCCTACAAACCGGGCGAGGTGCATGCCGACCTCGGCGGCTACTTCACGCTCTGGGACGCCACCCGGAAGAAACTGGAGCAGCAGTTCGGCCACCGCATCCGGCTGGAGATCGAGCCGGGCCGCTACCTGACGGCGGAGTCGGGCTACGTGATCACGGAGGTGCGGGCCGTGAAGCACCAGGGGGCCCGCAAATACGTGCTCGTCGATGCGGGCTTCAATACGCTGGCCCGGCCCGTCCTCTACGGCTCCTACCACCCGATGAGCATCTGCCCCCAGGATCCAGCCGACGCGGCCGCCACCGAGGAGGTCGCGATCGGCGGGCCGCTCTGCGAGTCGGGCGACATCTTCACGCAGACCGACGGCGGCTTCGTGGCCACCCGCAGTCTGCCCACCGCCCAGGTGGGCGATCTGCTCGTGATCGAGATCGCCGGCGCCTACGGCTTCGTGATGGCGAGCAACTACAACTCCAAACCGCTGCCTGCCGAGGTGCTCATCGACGCCGGCACGGCACGGCTCGTCCGCGCCCGCCAGACCCCAGCCGACCTGATCCGCGGCGAAACGGTGTAGGTTTTTCGGGGGTCAGGCCGGGGTTTTGCCGAAGGAGGCGGGGCGGCTAGGATATTTTCGCAACGAGTCCTGCTGAATTTTCCGCCCCCCACCGCCGATCTCACCACCATGGCAAAAGCCGGCCCCCGCAAGAAGCTGCCGAAGGAACTCGCGGTCATCAATGCAGACAACTGCACCGGCTGCGAGTCGTGCCTGGAGGTCTGCCCGGTCGACTGCATCGTGAAGGTGCAGCAATACGACCAGTTTCACAACCTGCAGAGCTGGTGCGAAATCGACATCGAGCGGTGCGTGGGCTGCGAGGTCTGCGTGCATATCCCGGGCAAGAAGTCGAACCCCTACGACCTCAAGGTCTGCCCCTGGGACGCGATCGAAATGGTGCCCACCGAGGAGGTCGCCCAGGTGGTGGCCCAGATCGGCGGGCCTCCGGAATATGTCGAGAAAAACTGGGACCGGCTCGTCGGTGCCGCCCAGCGGCTCGTCGAGATGAAGGTCGCCGCCGGCTGACGGCGGTTTGACGGCCGGCCCGGGAAGGCGTACAACGCGTGGACGATACGCGTGTACACCACTCCCCTCGTGAGCGCCGTCCATGACTTCCCTCGCGGCCGATCCCGCCTCGGCTGATGCTGATCTCCTGCCCGCCGTGCGGCTGGCCTGCGTGCCCGGCGTGGGCGCCCGCATGCGGCAGATTCTGCTCGAACGCTTCGGCTCGGCCGAGGCCGTATTCGCCGCCACGCCCGACGAGATCGCCTCGATCCCGGGGATCGGCCGCAAGTTGCCGAAGCTGATTCCCACGCTGGCCACCGACCCGACGGCCGAGCGGATGCTCGAGCTCTGCCGCAGCCGCGGCGTCGGCATCATCCCCGCCGACAGCGACGCCTATCCCGGCCTGCTCGCCCGGATCGACGATCCGCCGCCGCTGCTCTTCGTCCGCGGCGGGCTCGAGCCGTGCGACGCCTTGGCCGTGGCGATCGTGGGCTCGCGGCATGCCACTGCCTACGGCCGGCAGGTCGCCTGGCAACTGGCCGGCAGCCTCGCCCGCGCGGGCTACACGGTGGTGAGTGGCCTCGCCCGCGGCATCGATGCCGCTGCCCACCGCGGCGCCCTCGACGCAGGGGGCCGCACGATCGCGGTTTTGGGCACGGGCGTGCTCAACGTCTATCCACCGGAGCATGCGGATCTCGCGGTCGAGGTGATCGGCCGCGGCGCACTCGTGAGCGAGGCGCCGCCGCTCTCCGAGCCCTTCCGCGGGGCGTTTCCCCAGCGGAATCGAATCGTATCGGGGCTGTCGCTCGGCACGATCGTGGTCGAGGCGGCCGACCGTTCCGGCGCCCTGATCACGGCCCGGCTCGCCGGGGAGCAGGGCCGCGAGGTGTTCGCGGTGCCGGGGCCGATCGACAGCCGGATGTCGCGCGGCTGCAATCAGCTCATCCGCGACGGCGCGACGCTCGTGCAGAGCATCGACGATGTGCTGGAGGAGCTCGGCCCGCTCTTCGAGGCGACGACGACGACCGATGGCCGCACGGTGCAGACGCCGGCCGAACTCAAGCTCGCCGACGTGGAGCAGCAGGTGCTCGCCGCCGTCGATGCCTGCGGCGGCTCGACGACGGCGGCCGCCAGTATCGACGCCATCGTCGACGCGACCGGCCTCACGGCCTCCCAGGTGCTCTCCACGCTCGGCGTCCTCGAAATGCGCCGGATCATCCGCCGCCTCCCAGGCAATCGCGTCGCCCGGGCCTGACCCCCCTACCCTCCCCCCGCACTCCGCACACACCGTGTGCGGCCCACGGTCTGAACACCGCAGACCCTTCTATTCCGCAGAAGGTCAACCTCCTGTGGGGTGGGTCGGGGCTGCCCACGCCCCGAGAGCCGGACGCTCGCTTCGGACATCCTGTCCTTCGCTCGCTCGATGGCGGCTGCGCTCTCGGCATCCTGCCTTCGCTGGCCGCCAACGCCGGCCCTCGGGGCATGGGCAGCCCCTCACGGCGTTTTGGTGCGCTACCGCAGGACCGATCTATACTGGGGAATGTCATGGTCAGGGGCGCTGACTGCAGGGAAACTCATGAGACGTCACTCGTCACGCACGCGGATTCGTCGCGGGGCGGCGCTCGCCTTTGAAGCCTGTGAAGCGCGGTGCCTCATGGCCGCCGATACGGGCCACATGGCCGTCGGCATGAACCTCGAGAACGTCGTCGACTGGTCGCCGGCCTGGACGTTCACCGATGCGTTCAAGGCCTCGCGGCCCTGGATCTCCCATGCGTTCAACACCCAGACGTGGGGCACGACCTGGGACGCGGCCACCGCGCCGACGCTCGACCTCGACGCCAATGGCAATGTCCGCTCGTTGCAGACATGGATGCAGAACGGCGTGCCGATGAAACAGTTCGCCGGCACGCTCATGTTCAACTCGCTCGGCGGCGGCTATGCCGGCGGCACCTACCGGGCCGAGTGGGACGGCACGGGCGTCGTGACGTTCGGATTCGACGCTGTCGTGACGGCGAGCGGCCGCACGGCGGCGGGACGGAATTACGCCGACCTCCGCGTGACACCCACCGACTCCGGGATCTATATGCGGATCGAGGAGACGAGTCCGGCCGACCCGGTGCGGAACTTCAACGTCTGGATGCCCGACTGGAACGGCCGCAGCTTCGTCGGTGAGCGGTGGCAGCCCGGTGCGGCATTCTCCCCGTTCCACCCGTTGTTCCTCGAGCGGCTCGCCCCGTTCACGACGCTCCGGTTCATGGGCATGCAGGAGACGAACACCTCGGACATCGTCACCTGGTCGCAGCGGCGCGACGCCGCCGACATTCGCCAGGGCTCGGGTCCGGAGGGCACGCCCAGTGAGCCGGTGGCCAATGGCATCTCGGTCGAATACATGGTCGCGCTGGCCAACGAACTCGACGCCGACCCATGGTTCAACATGCCGCACATGGCCGACGACACGTTCGTGCGGAACTTCGCCACGTACGTGCGCGACCATCTCGAGCCGGGCCGGACGGCCTACGTGGAGTGGGCGAACGAGGTCTGGAACTTCGGCTGGGGCTTCGAGGCGTCGGCGTGGGTCGCCGAGCAGGCGCGGGCGCAGCGGCTCGATCCCGATTACGGCCAGTGGATCGTGACCGGCCGCGAGGCGAAGCGGGATTTCGACATCTGGTCGCAGGTCTTCGTCGGCCAGACAGATCGCGTCGTCCGCGTGGCAGCTGGCCAGGCGGCCAACCCCTGGATCGTCGAACAGATCGTCGCCAACATGGGCGGGGCGTACGACGCGATCGCCCTGGCCCCCTACATCACGTTCACCGACGAGCAGCGGGCAGGCTACACGGCAGCGACGACGGTCGATCGCATCCTCGCCGACGCGCGGACGAATGTCGCGACGTCACTGCAGTGGACCCGGGACCACGCAGATCTTGCTGCCCGGCTCACGACACAGCTCGGCCGCCCGATCCGGCTCGTGGCCTACGAGGGTGGCCCGCATCTCGACGGCCGTGGCGCGGCCTACCAGTCGGCCTTCTATGCAGCGACGAACGACCCGCGGATGGGCGAGATCTATCGCGACTATCTCAAGGGTCTCGACGCCGCCGGCCTCGACCTCTACGTCGACTTCCAGTTCACGGGCCAGGCCGGCGCCGCACCGTGGGGCGACTTCGCCAAGCTCCATCGCATGGACGAGCCACTCGCGGCGGCCGGGAACTACAACGCCGTCGTCGCCGCCGCCAACGGATCGCTGTGGGGCGTCACGCCGCCACCGCCACCGCCTCCGCCGCCTCCCCCCACTCTGGCCGACGTGTCGATCGCCTCGGCAGCGATCATCGAAGGCCATTCGGGCGGCAAGTGGCTCACGTTCGTGGCCTCGCTCTCCGCCACGCCGACCACGACGGTCACTGTTTCCTGGACGACGGCGAACGGCACGGCCAAGGCGGGCAGCGACTACGTGCGCGGCAGCGGCACGCTGACCTTCGCCACGGGGCAGACGGAGGCCACGCTGCGGGTGCGGGTGAAAGGCGACCGTGCCCGCGAGGCCGACGAGACGTTTCGCGTCGTGCTTTCAACTCCCGTGAACGCCCGGCTCTCCGCAACGGCAGCGATCGCAACCGGCACGATCGTGAACGACGACGGTCGGCTTCGGTCAGCGCTCTTTGCCGCCCTCGCAGGGCCAACGACGACGACGAAACAACGCCGTCGGTAGCCTGAAACCTCGCACACCAGACCGGTCGGCTTCTCGGCTGCGCAAGCTCCGCGTAGAATCCGTCGCATGGACACAGCTCTTTTCCACCGCGCCGAAGCGATCCGGGCCCGTCTGCTCCAGCTGCGGGACTCTCTTTGACTGGGACGGACGCAAGCAATCCGCCGCCCGCCTCGAAGGGGCGATGAGCGAGGCCGATTTCTGGGGCAACGCTGCGAAGGCGCAGGCCACGGTCGCCGAACTCAAGAGCGTCAACTCGGTCCTCAAGCCGCTCGAGGAAGCACTCGGGGTCGGGCAGGATCTCGAGGCGCTCGAGGAACTCGCCCGCGAGGATGAGTCGCTCGAGCCAGAGCTGGCGACCGAGGCGGACCGGCTGGAGAAGCTGGTCGACGCGCTCGAGCTGGCATCGCTCCTCTCCGGACCGCACGATTCGTCCGACGCGTTGGTCTCGATCCACGCCCGCGACGGCGGCACCGACGCCAACGACTGGGCCGAGATGATGCTCCGCATGTATTCCGCCTGGGCGTCGAAGCACGACTTCACCGTCGAGCTGCTCGACCGGCAGGACGACGCCGTCGCCGGCATCCAGAGCGCGACGGTCGCCATCCGTGGCCCGTGGGCCTACGGCTACCTCAAGGGGGAGACGGGCATCCACCGGCTGGTGCGGATCAGCCCGTTCAACTCCGAAGGCAAGCGGCAGACGAGCTTCGCGGCGGTGGACGTCTCGCCGGAGATCGCCGACGACGACACCGAGATCGAGATCCGCGACGAAGACATCCGCGAGGACGTGTTCCGGGCCAGCGGCGCCGGCGGCCAGCACGTCAACAAGACGTCGAGCGCCATCCGGCTCACGCACTTCCCCTCGGGTATCGTCGTGCAGTGCCAGAGCGAGCGGAGCCAGCACAAGAACCGGGCCACCGCGATCAAGATGCTCCGCGCCCGGCTCGCCCGACTGGAGGAGGAGAAGCGGGAGGCCGAGCAGCTCGCCCGCTACAAGCAGCAGCCCAAGACCGGCTTCGGCTCGCAAATCCGCAACTACTTCCTCCACCCCGATCAGCGGGTGAAGGACCAGCGGACGGGCCACTACGTGGGCAACTTCCAGAGCGTGCTCGACGGCAATCTGGACGGCTTCTTCGACGCCTATCTCCGCTGGAAGGCGTCGGGCGAAGCCCCCACCGCCGGTGGCGACGACGCCTGACGGGACCGCCGCGGCTGGACTGGCGGCCCGCGGCGGGCTACATTCCTCGAGTCATTCCGAGCGTTTCAAGGGTACCCATGGCGGAAAAAGAACAGGCTCTCGAGGTGGAAGGCGTCGTCACGCAGGCGCTCGCCAACACGCGGTTCCGCGTGCAGATCACCGGAGGGCACATCGTCAACGCCCACGTGGCGGGTCGGATGCGGAAGAACTTCATCCGCATCGTGCCGGGCGACAAGGTGAAGGTCGAACTCTCCCCCTACGACCTCACCAAGGGCCGGATCACGTTCCGCGAGCGGTAAACGGCCGTTGGGCGGGATAGGCGCCCTTTGCGGAGCAACGGGCCTACAACGCGAATCGCCGGCCGTCACGGCGTGACGGGGCCACTCGCGTCCGGCTGATCGCCGGACTGGTCTGACTCGTCGCCACGCGACTCGAGGAACTGCTTCAGATCACCGAACGTGCGGAGTGGCTCACGCCCCTCCTTCATCGCCTTCGAGATCGGGGCGGCCGGCTTCTTCGGCCCCTTCGCGACATAGACCTTCGGCTGCTGCTCGCGAGGGGGGCGGCCACCGCGGTCGCCACCACCGCCGCGGGCCTGCCGCTGCGGTCTCGCCTGTTGCTGCCGCTCTGCCACCGCCGGCCTGCCCTCTGCCACGGCAGGCCCATTGCCGCCGCGCCCCTTGCGCGGTCGCCGGTCACCACGGCCGGCCGCCGGCTGTTCGGCGACGCGCCGCTCCCGCTCACCGGGCGGGATCATCGTGAGGGCCACCCGTCGGCGGGCCTTGTCGAGCTCCAGCACCCAGACCTTCACGATCTGCCCGACGCTCACCACGTCGTGAGGATCTCGCACGTAGCGGCTGGAAAGCTGGCTGATGTGCACGAGTCCGCTGTCGTGCATGCCGATGTCGACGAAGGCGCCGAAATCGACCACGTTGAGCACGGCACCCTGCAGCTCCATGCCCACCTCGAGGTCGTCGAGCTTGAGCACATCCTTCTTGAAGAACGGACGCGGAAGGTCGTCGCGAGGATCGCGGCCGGGCCGAGCCAGCTGCTCGATGATGTCGGCCAAGAGCAGCCGTCCCACGCCGAGCTCCCGCGACAGGGCATCGAGGTCGATGGCCGCCGCACGCTCGGCAACGGCCTCGGCCTGCTGGCGGTTGGCCAGGTCGGCCGGCGAGCCGCCGAGCCGCTCCAGCACCTGCTCGGCGACCGAATAACTCTCCGGATGAATCCAGGTGGAGTCGAGCGGATTGGAGCCGCCGACGATCTTGAGGAAGCCGACGGCCTGCACGAAGGCCCCCTCGCCGAAGCCCGGCACTTCGAGAAACTGCTGCCGCGACACGAAGGCGCCGTTCTTTGTCCGCCATTCGTAGAGATTGCGGGCCGTCGCCTGATTCAACCCCGACACATACCGCAGCAGCGCTGGGCTGGCCGTGTTGACGTCCACGCCGACGTAGTTCACGCAGCTGGCCACCACGCTGTCGAGCGAGGTGTGGAGGTGCCGAGCCTTCACGTCGTGCTGGTAGAGCCCGACGCCGATGTTCGCCGGCTCGATCTTCACGAGCTCCGACAGCGGATCCTGCAGCCGGCGGCCGATCGAGATGGCCCCCCGGACGGCCGCCTCGTGCGTGGGCAGCTCCTCGCGGCCATACACGCTCGTGGAATAAACGCTCGCGCCGGCCTCGTTGACGATCACGTAGCCGATGTCGAGGGCGGCGAGCTCGCCACCCATCAGCTCAGCCACCAGCGACTCGGTCTCGCGACCAGCCGTGCCGTTGCCGATCGCGATCACGGAGCAGGCATGCTTTGTGACGAGTTCGACCACCTTCTTCGCCGCCGTCTCGCGCTTCTCCTTTTGCCCGATGATGTGGAGCACGGCATGCTCCAACGGCGTGCCGCACTCGTCGATCACGGCGGCCTTGCAGCCGCTCTTGAAGCCCGGGTCGAGCGCGAGCACCCGGCGGCCGGCCACTGGGGGCTGTAGCAGGAGATTGCGGAGGTTGCGGGCGAATACCTCGACGGCGTGCGATTCGCAGAAATCGGTCATCTCGCGGCGGATCTCCCGCTCGAGGCTCGGCATGACGAGCCGCGTGAGCGCGTCGCGGACGCAGCCCTTGAGAAAGTCGCCGTGCGGATGCCCGTCCGGCACGAGCACCTCCTCCGCGGCGGCCTGCAGCTCCTCGGCCGGCCCCTCGATTCGCACCTTGAGCAGCTTGGCCCGCTCACCGCGGTTGATCGCGAGCACGCGATGCGGCGGCACCCGCTGGATGTGCTCCGAGAAGGCGAAATAGTCGCGGAAGTGCCGCTCGTCCTTGGAGAGCGCCTTGCCCTCGCTCTCGACCCGCTGGCTGGTGAGCTTCGCCGACTTGTGCAGGATGGCCCGCAGCCGCTGCCGGGCGTCGGCTCGCTCACTGAACTCGTGGGCAATGATGTGGCCGACGCCGAGCAGCACGTCGGCGACCGTCGCCACCTGCGCCGCCTCGTCGATGAAGTCGGCGGCTCGGGCGTCGAGATTCGCTGCGGCGGGATCCCCCGCCATGATCTCCCGGGCCAGGGGCTCGAGCCGCCGCTGCTTCGCGATCTCCGCGAGCGACAACTTCCGCGGCTTGAAAGGCAGGTAGAGATCCTCGAGCTGCTTCGGGCTCTCGGCGGCGAGAATCCGTGACTCGAGGGCGGGCGTCAGCTTGCCCTGCCCCTGGATCGTCCGCAGGATCGTCTGCTTGCGATCGACGAGCTGCCGGGCGCGGGCCAGGGCCTCGGCGATCCGGCGCACATCCTCCTCGTCGAGGCCTCCCGTCTGATCGCGGCGATACCGCGTGATGAAGGGGACGGTGTTCCCGGCGTCCAGAAGCTGGGCCGTCGCCTCGACGCCGGCCGGCGGAAGGCCGAGGCGGTGGGAGATCTGCCCCAGGTCGATGACGGCAGTGATCGCTGTGGATCCCATCCGACTCGCGTCGCCGGAGGACAGGCCCTCGGCAGAACCGCGCAACTCTCCTCCTCGATCCAGAACCCCGAAAATTCGCAACGCTGCTGGGGCTGGACCCCAGGAATCTAGGGTGCCCGGTCTCCCCCTGTCAAACAGGCAAAACCGGTGCGGCCCCGCCGCAGGACTCGGCTCCCCTGCCCTTGACGCCCTACGGCGACTTCACCTATTCCCCGCCACCTGCGTCCGCAGCAGCCCCGCGCGGCTCGACGCAGGCGTTTCGGCCTCCGTGTTCGATTCGAGTGGAGCAACCCGCACGATCGTGACGATCACGATCGCCAGGGCAGGCCCGCCGCCGGCGAGACGCGACGGACGCCCGTAGCATTCCAGGAGTTGCAGACGAGTATGTCCACGACGCACAGTACGGCGGCGACCGCGACCTCCTCCCCGCAGACCGGCGGCCCGGCCGCCGCGGCCGACCTCCTGCCGTCGGTTCCCCTGCTCGCCCTCGACCGGCAATACGCCGTGCTTCGCGCCGACATCCAGGCGGCGATCACCCGCGTCTGCGACTCCGGCAAGTTCGTGCTCGGCCCCGACGTGACCGACCTCGAGGCGGAGCTGGCCCGGATGCTCGACGTGCCGCACGCGATCTCCTGCGCATCGGGCAGCGATGCGCTGCTGCTGGCCCTGATGGCCCTCGACGTCGGCCCCGGCGACGAGGTGATCCTGCCGAGCTACACGTTTTTCGCCACGGCCAGCGCCGTGACCCGGCTCGGCGCGACGCCGATCTTCGCCGACATCGACCCGCATACGTACCTCATCGATCCGCAGGACGTGGCCAAGAAGATCAGTAAGCGAACGAAGGCTCTCGTGCCGGTGCACCTCTTCGGCCGCACGGCCGACATGGATGCCCTGCTACCGATCGCCCGGTCGGCCGGCCTACCGATCGTCGAAGATACCGCCCAGTCGATCCTCTCCACCTGGCACGGCCGCTGCACGGGTGCGATCGGCGACGTCGGCTGCTTCAGCTTCTACCCGACGAAGAACCTCGGCGGCATGGGAGACGGTGGCTTTCTCACCACCACCCGCGACGACATCGCGCAGAAGCTCAAGCTGCTCCGCGTGCATGGCATGGAGCCCCGCTACTACCACCAGGTGATCGGCATCAACAGCCGGCTCGACTCGATCCAGGCCGCCGTGCTGCAAGTGAAGCTGCCGCACCTCGATGCCTGGACCACCGCGCGGCAGGTCAACGCCGCCCGGTACGGCGAGATCTTCGCCGCCGCGGGCCTCGCGGGTCATGTGACCGTCCCCTCCGACGAGCCGCGCGGGCGGCATGTCTGGAACCAATACATCGTGCGGATCGCCGGTGGCCACCGGGACGCCCTACGGGCCCATCTGCAGAAGTGCGGCGTCGGCACCGAGATCTACTATCCCGTGCCGCTCCACATGCAGAAGTGCTTCGAGCACCTCGGCTGGCGGAAGGGCGATCTGCCCCACACCGAGCAGGCGGCCGAAGAGACGCTCGCCCTGCCGATCTTCCCCGAGCTTTCGGCCGCCGAGCAGCGGACCGTGGTCGGACGGATCGCCGAGTTCTTCCAGGCCGCGCCCGCCGCGGTGCCGGCCCCGGCACAGACGCCGCCCCGACGCACCGACGAGACCCTGCGGACCGACGCCCCGGAGCAGCCGGCCCAGTCGCCGCATGTGGTCCGCCGCTTCGTCGGCCGCGCCGACGACGTCCGCTGCTAGCGACATGTGGTCATGTCACGCCGTGACATGCTTTTCCGGTCACGGCGTGACCGGGCTACCCTGCCGGGCTCCTTTTTGGCACGCCAGCCATGCGGGGAGCTCGACCGGGAGGTAGGATTTCGGCTCGTTTCCAGCCGGCTTCCCCCTCCTGATGCTCCCCATGGCCCCGAAGACGAAGAAGACCCCGAAGGTCGCCACCTCCAAGCTCCCGGCCGTCGACCAAAAGACCCGCCGGCTCATCATCGGGCTCGCCGACGAGGTGGCCGCGGCCGCCGAGAAGAAGCGCGATCCCTGGCTCGACATCCCGACCCGCAGCCTCTCGAACGTCCGCTTCAACAAGTCGCGGAAGATCATCGAGATGGGGGGCCAGACCAACCGTCGGCAGCTCTTCAACCTCGCGCAGGCGAAGAGCTACATGCAGACCCTGCTCGTCGCCAGCGGCTGCAAGCAACTCGTCGAGCAGCAGAAGACCACGAGCATCCGAGGTCTCTACTACCTGCTCAAGCACACGATCGAAGGCACCCGCGAGGAGACCTTCGCCACGCAGGAGGAGTGCGATCCCATCATCGAGGACCTGGAGGTCACGCTCGAGAGCCTGCGTGAAGAACTCCACGTCTACGCCAGCAACCGCGGCGGCATGGTGGGGCCGATCACGCTCATCGACTCGGGCGACGAGATCGACTGCTCGCGGATGGGATCCGGCGGCTACTCGATCCCGTCGATCGTCGAAGCCGACATCATCAAGTTCAAGTCGTGCGACGCGAAGTTCATCCTCCACGTCGAGAAAGACACCGTCTGGCGGCGGTTCAACGAGGACAAGTTCTGGCGGAAGCACTCGTGCCTGCTCACCCACGGCGGCGGCCAGCCCCCGCGCGGCGTCCGCCGGATGCTCTACCGGCTCCACCACGAACTGAAGCTGCCGATCTACTGCCTGCTCGACAACGACCCCTGGGGCTACTACATCTACTCCGTGCTCAAGCAGGGCTCGATCAACCTCGCCTACGAGTCGAAGCGGATGGCGATTCCGGAGGCCCGCTTCCTCGGCCTGCGATCCCGCGACTACGACCGCTGCAAGCTGTCGCAGAGCGTGCAGATTCAGCTCAACGACACCGACATCAAGCGGGCCAAGCAGATCGCCGCCTACCCGTGGTTCGCGGGCAAGAAGGCCTGGCAGAAGGAGATCGAGACGATGCTGAAGAACGGCTTCAAGCTCGAAGTCGAGTCGCTCATCTCGAAGGACATCAGTTACGTCACCGAGACCTACACGCCGGAACGACTCGCCGAGGGCGACTGGCTGGATTAGCGTGTGGGCAAGTCACGCCGTGACTTGTATTCCGGTGTGGGCAAGTCACGCCGTGACTTGTGTTCCGGTGTGGGCAAGTCACGCCGTGACTTGTATTCCGGTCACGGCGTGACCGGGCTACCGTGACCGGGCTACCGTGACCGGGCTACCGTGACCGCGCCGGTCACGCCTCCTCGCGGAGCACCGGCGGGGCTTCTTCCAGCTCCTCGAGTTCGGGCGGGAGCTGGAGCTGCCGCATCGTCTCGTCGGTCCGCCGCATCCCCTCGGCCACCTCGTCCACCCGCCGCGCCAGGTCGCCCATGTCGCGTTTGGCCACGGCACCCTCGGCGAGCGCGGCGATCTTCGCCTCCAGCCGCTCGATCTCGGCGGCCACGACGTCGAGCTTCCGCCGCGCCTCGTCGATGTTCGAGAGCCGCTCGCGGCTCGTGTGGAGATGATCCTCGAGCGTGGCCCGGAGCTGGGCGGCGTCGGTATCGCCGCCGGAGGGCAGCTTCGCCAGCCGGCGCTCCAGCTCGGCGATCCGCGTGCGGATCGCACCATCGTCGGTGTGGTCGAGAAACTCCGAGAGCGTGGCCGCCCCCCAGATCATCCGCAGGTAGCCCCAGAGCAGCCGGTCGAGCGACTCGAGCGTCCCCTGCTCCGGAGCCTCGGCACCGGGGCCACGCATGCTGCCGGCCAGCTCCACGAGCTTGAGGCAGTGGTCGCGGAGCTGGTCGAACCGCCGCAGGAGCGGGCCGGGCAGCTTTTTGCGGATTCGCTCGTAGGCGTCGCGGGCGCCGGCCGCCTCGGCCAGCCGACGGGCCTTCGCATCCTGGGCATCGACGGCCGACCGAAACCGGCCGTTGGCCACCATGCTCGCCAGGTAGTAGAGCTCCGCGGCCGCCACGAGCGGCAGCACGACGCCCGGGAAGCCGCTGATCAGCGCCGCCGCCACGCCGCCGCCGCAGAACAGCAGGTTCCACCGATTCGCGAACGCCGACCAGAGATACTTCATGACGGTGGGTACTTCATGACGGTGCCCGGGATGACGGCGGGAGCGCCGCAGCCTCGATCTCCTCCATCCGCGCGTGGAGCCGCTGCACCTGTTCGTGGAACCATGGCTGCGACTGGGCCTCGCGGGCCGGAGCCGACGCGGCCGGTAGCCGCACCTCCTCCACGATTCGGCCGGGCGTCGTGGCCATCAGGAACAGGCGGTCGCCGAGATAGACGGCCTCCTCCACCGAGTGTGTCACGAAGAGCACGGTGGCCTGCACCTCCCGCCACAGCGCCACGAGCAGGTCCTGCATGTCGAGCCGCGTGGCGGGATCGAGCGCGCCGAAGGGCTCGTCCATGAGGATGATCCGTGGCCGCAGCACGAGCGTGCGGGCGATGGCGACCCGCTGCCGCATGCCCCCCGACAGCTCGTGCGGAAATTTGGCGGCGTCACGCTTCGGATCGAGCCCCACCTTCGCGATCCAGTCGCGGGCCTCGGCCTCCCGCTCCCTCCGCCCCACACCGCGGCACTCGAGCCCGAAGGCCACGTTGTCGAGCACCGTGCGGTTGTCGAAGCTCGTGTAGTCCTGAAACACCATGCCCCGATCGGCAGCCGGTCCGCGGATGTCGGCACCGAGCACGGTCACGCTGCCACTCGTCGGCGGGTGCTGGGGCGCGAGGCCCGCCACGAGCCTGAGCACGGTGCTCTTGCCGCAGCCGCTCGGGCCGAGGAACGACGAGATCTCGCCATGGTCGGCCACGTCGGGAATCGTGAAGCTCACGTCGGAGATCGCGACGTATTCCCGGGGCGTGCCCGCCCCGTAGATCTTCGTCACGTTGCGAAACGCCACCGCAGCGGGCCGCTCGGTCGCAGGCGCTTCCGGGCTGGTCATGGCGTCACCTCCCGACCGCCGCCGAAGCCGTGCAGCAGGCCGTGGACAAACCGTGGCACGAGCCCGCGGCCGCCGTAGCGATGCGGAAACAGATCGCACTGGAGCCACCACAGGGCTCGGTCGATCGCGTAGGCCACCAGCGGAATCACGACGAGCACGATCAGGATCGGCTCCCGCTCGCCCCGCCGCTGTGACACGTTGATCAGGTCGCCGAGCCCGCCGGAATCGCCACCGAACTTCACGAGCTCGGCGAGCATGACGTAGCCGAAGGCGAGCCCGAACAGGAGCCGCAGCGAGTTGAAGATCGTCGGGGCCGCCAGGGGCACGAGCACCTTCGTGATGATCTGCCACCGCGAGGCGCCCAGCGTGAGGGCGGTATCGACATACCGCTGTGGCACCTCGAGCACGGCCGTCGTGGCATCACCGATCACGAAGGCCACGCTGGCGATGAACAGGAACATCACCTTCTGAAACTCGCCGATCCCGAACAGGAAGAACGTGAGCGGGATGAGCGCCGCCACCGGGATGTTGCGGCCAAACACGTTGAGCGGCACGAGCAACGCCCGCACGGCAGGGAAGCAGGCAGCCGCCACGCCGAGCGGCACGCCCACGGCCGCGCTCAACCCGAAGCCGAGGCAGACGCGGCCGAGGGTTACGAGCGTGTTCGTCACGAGCTTCCGCTGGCCAAACACATGTGGAATCGCCGTCACCGTCTCGACAGGGCTCGGCAGCATCGTGGGGCTCACGAGCCGGGCCTCGGCCTCGCCTGCCGTGGCGACGAACCAGGCCGCCAGCACCACGGCCACGCCGGTGATCGCCCAGAGGGCGGCCGTGATCGGCGGAATGTCACCGCGAAGCGGCGCGGGGGGCCGCCCGGGCCTGGGCTCCGGCGACAGTGCGGACGACGGCGGCACCTCGGACGCGGTCATTCCTTTTCCGCGGAGTAGACCTTGATCTCCACGCGGCGATTGAGGGCGTGGTTGTCGGGCTGCTCGGGGTCGGCGGGCCGCTCCCAGCCGACGCCATCGACGGCGAACCGGTTCTCGTCGAACTCATATTTGCCGACGAGCGCCTCCTTCACGGAGCCGGCCCGCTGGCGGGAGAGCTCCTTCACCATCGTGGGCGGCACCTGGCCCTTCATCGACGAGTCGGTGTGCCCCTCGATCACGATCCGCGAATTGCCGAACTGCTTGGCGAGCGCGCCCACCTCGTCGAGCACGAGGTCCACGCTCGGGTCGTAGGGCTCCTCCACGTCCTTGCCGTCGATCCGGCGGACGATCTTCTTCCGCAGATCCCAGCTGTTGGGGAAGAAGTGGATCACCACCGTGTTGGTGAGGATCTCCTCGTTCTCGGCCCGGATCTGCGAGAGCGTCTTCGGCGGAAGGGCCTTCGTGTATTCGTCCTTCGTCTCGGCATACTTCTTCTCCGCACCCAGCTTCTGGATCACGGAGAAGTCCATCACCTGGTCGAACGGCACCGGCGGATTGGAGATGGCGCCGATGCGGCGATAGAGGTAATAGGCCTGCTTCCAGATCCGCTCGAAGTTGGCCGGATTGTTGCGGTTGATGAAGAACTGGTAGTTCTCGGCCCAGTTGGTCGAGTGGGCGTCGCCGAGCATGGCCAGCGTGTCGGTGGCGGGGATGTTGTAGCCCGCCGCCATCAGCTCCGCGGCCTTCGCCTTCGCCCCTTCCGTCTTCAGTGCCGCCATCGCATCGAAGATGCCCCGGACGATCGCCTCGATCTTGTCGGGGTGATCCTTGGCGAAGTCGGCCCGGGCGAACCAGACGTCGGCGATCAGCCGGTTGGCCGTCTGCGTGGTCACGAGCATCCGGTTGCCCTTCGCCTTCTCCAGGTTGTAGATGTCGGGCGCCCACGACACGCAGCCGGCGAGGTCTTTCTGGGCATTGAAGGCCGCCGCCGCCTGGAAGGCGTCGTCGGTGTAGACCATGTCGACGTCACCCGGCTGGAGCCCACCTGCCACGAGCATATTGAGGGCGAAAAACTGGCTGGGTGAATTCTGGGCCAGCACGAGCTTCTTGCCCGCGAGGTCTTTCACGGTCTTGATCGAGTCGCGCACGACGATGCCGTCGCCGCCGTTGGAGAAGTCGACCTGCTGGAAGATCCGGGGCATCACCCGGGAGTCCTTCGGGGCGCCCGTGCGGTCCACCAGCCCCTCGAGGAACAGCGGCACCATGTCGAGCGTGCCCCAGCCGATGTGCACCTCGCCGGCGGCATACGCATCGCGCATCGTGACGGGGTTGTCGATCAAGACCAGCTCCACCTTGAACGGCTTGCCCCCCGGCGCCTGCCAGACCTTGCCCGGCTTGAAGCCGTCGTTGGCGTAGATGATCGGGGCCCAGCCTGCCCAGACGTTGAGCGCGAACCGCACCGTCTCGTTCTCGAGTGGCTTGTAGGCGCTCGTGCCCTTCACGGGCGGCAGCTTCTCGGCCGGCTTGAACGTGTATTCCTTCACGGTCGTCGGCACGGCGGCATCCGACGCCTCGAAGAAGACGCCCTCGCCCCCTTCGCCAGCCGGGCCGGCCCCTTCGCCGCCTCCCGCCGGGCCATCTCCCGGCCCACCAGCCCCGCGCTGCGCCACCGCTCCCGGCCGGCCGAGACCGAACGGCTCGAGCATGCCGGCCCGCCAGGCCGCCAGGCCCACGAGCCCGAGGATTACCGCCCATACCGCCAGCCAGAACGGAGCCTTGGGTTCACTCGCCATGGGTCACTGCCTCGCCTCGGGGATCGTGGGGATGCGGCTCAGCCGCGGAACTTCGTCTTCGGTCGTGCCTTGCCCGCCATGTGCATGGCGTTCATGAGGTCGTAGGCCGTCACCTCGCACAGGAGCTGCGTCACGAGCTCGTGCGCCTCGGGCGAGAGCAGCGGATCGACCTGCTTCATGAGGTCGACCACCCGCTTCTCCTGGGCGTCGAGCTCCTTCGAGTCGATCCGCCCGTCGGCGACCGCGTCGAGAAACGAGTCGAGCTTACGGGCATACTCCGCGAGCATGGGGGCGTCGCTCGCGTCGTCGAACCAGGGGGTCTTGCCGGCAGCTGCCTTGGCCATGAGTGTCTCCTTCGGGGGTGTCGTCACGAACTGATCACGTCGCGAATCGCCGCGAGCCGTTCCTGGAGGCGCGACCGCCCGCCCGGCTCGTTTACCTTGTCTTTCCAGCGGTCGGGCAGGAATCGCTTCTCGGTGCACTCAAGCACCGCCGCGATCTCCTGCATCTCCTTCTCGAGACCCTGGGCGCTGGGCATGAAATCGTCGAGGGCCGCCTTCAGGTCGTCCGCCGAGATCGTATCCGGCGGCGGCTGCCCCGCGTCGGCCGCCCGCTCGAGCCCCTTCCGCCGTGCCGCGAGCACCACGCTCTCGATGTCGGCGCCGGAGAGACCGAGCGACAGATCGACGGGTCCGGGCAGGCCCGGCGCAAGCTTCACGCGACACTTCCGGGCCATCGCCGTGAACATCGCGTCCATCTCGGCCTGGTCGTGCGGATAGAAGAGCGGGATGTGCACCTCGGCCCGCCCCTGGCGCTTGAGGTCGATCGGCAGGAGATCGGGGCGGCTCGTGAGCAGCATCCACACGATCTTGCCGCGGTAGCGGGTGTCGCCCATCTGCCGGGCGATCATGGAGAACACACGGGCACTCGTGCCCGAGTCGCCCCCCTGATCGCGATTGCCGAGGGCCGCATCGGCCTCGTCGATGATCACGACCACGGGTCCGAGGCTGCGGAGCACGTCGAGGGCGTGCTCGAGATTGCCCTCGGTCTCGCCAACGTATTTGCTGCGGAAGTTCTTGAGCACGGCGCAGGGGATCCCCACGCTGCCGGCGTAGCACTCGGCGATGAAGCTCTTGCCGGTGCCCACGGGACCGCAGATCAGATAGCCCATCGGGGCGCTTTCGAGCTGACCACGCTGGATCGCCCGGGCGTCGGACTGCAGCCGATGCTTCGCGGCCTCGTGGCCGGCGACGGCGTCGAGCGTGAGCCGCGGCTGGATGAATTCCACGAGCCCCTGACACGACCGCTCGATCATGTCCTTTTTGCGAGCCGCGAACTCCGGCCCGTCCGGGGGCGTGCCTTCGCGGGCCGAGAGCGCGATCACCGCGCGGAGACTCTCGAGCGTGAGGCCGCCGGAGAGCGCGGCCACCCGCTTCACGCCATCCATGCGGTCGGCGGGCATGCCGGCTGCGGCCGCCGTGGCCAGGGCGAACCGCTCCCGCTCGGCCGCATCGGGAAGCGGCAGGTCGATGGCGGTGACGGCCGGGTTCGTCGCCAGCCGGGGATGCACCTCGGAGAGCGTGTCGGCGAGCATCACCACGGCCACGTTGACCCGCCGCAGGAGCGGATTGGAGGCCCAGCTGAGAATCCGCACGAGCCGCCCCGCCCCTGCCCGCGATCCGGCCGAGGCCTCGCCCGCCGGAGCCAGATACTGGGCGTAGTCGAGCACGACCGCGATCCGCTTCCGCTGCTCGGGCGGGTCGATGAGATTGCGTTCGAAGATGGCGTCGATCGCGGCGATGGCCTGATCCGGATCACGCGGCCAATTGGCCGCGTTGCCCAGCCGCTCCGTCAGCCACTGGGCCATCGACCGCAGGCGGGCAGGGTCGGGCCCGGCGAGCGGCCGCAGGCCCTTGCCCACGTCGTAGGCCAGCACGATGTCCCAGCGGCCGAACATCTCGCGGGCGAGGAAGTCCGACACGGTGCCCCAGGCGGCCACATCGTCGCGGCCACCAGCCGCTGCCGGCGCGGCCACCGGCACGAGGTCTCGCACGTTGCCGTGCAGCATGAACACGCAACTCGTGCCGGAGAGGTAGGCGTCACCGAGCCGCTCAGCCCAGGCCGGACACCACTCCGGCAGCGCAGCCGAGCCTGCCGCCCGCCCCATACCGGTGCCCAACGAGCCGCCTGCCGCATCAGCGGCTCCGGGGCGCGGGCCGGTGGCATCTGGAGTGGCGGCGGAGGTCGTCATGAGGGCTCTTCGAGGAAGCGTGAGGCGATCGGGCCGGCGCCGGACACTCGGCCCTGGGCGGGGCGTTTAGCCCTGGGTCTGCCGGGCCCGTTCGGTGCCCAGCTCCTTGTCGTCCGCCGACACGCCGGCCGTCTCGGGCGTCACCATCCCCATCTCGATCTCGAATTCGCGCAGCGCCTTGTCGGCCATCGCCTTCTCGACCGCCTCTTCCTGCTTGATCGTCTCGAGGCCCTCGCCCGAGAGGTCGGCCGCTACCCGCACCTTCGCCCGATTGAGGCCGATCTTGTCCTGGATCACGTCCTCGATCTGGCCGAAGTCGGTGGTGACGTCGAAGTTGAACGTGTGCGCGAGCTTGGCCAGCTCGGCCTCGGCGCGGGAGAGCTTCAGCTCGGCGTCGTACTTTTGAATCTTCTGCTTGAGGTCGGCGAGCTTCTTCGTGGCATGCTTGATCTTGGTGACGTTGTTGTTGTACGCCGTCTCGTGCAGTTTGAGCTGGGCCTCGTTCTCGGCCAGCTCCTTCTTGGCCTTCTGCAGCTCGAGGGCGAACTTCGATGCAGTCTCCCGCTCGCCCGCCTGGAGGTAGGCCTTCACCCGCGCCTCGAGCGACTCGACATGCTGCCGGTCGCCGTTCACCTGGCGGGTCACACGCTCCACGAGTGCCCGATACTGCTCGAGCCCCTCGCGGCCGTCCTTCATCTGATCGACGGCCTTGTCGTACTCGTACTGGAGCTGGGCGATTGGGTCGGCCGTCCAGAAGAAGTTGGCGATCTTGTTCATCTGGGCCGCGAGGGCCTTCCACAGCTTCCCCAGGATCATGGCTCGGTGTCTCCGCAGGACGGGCCGGTCTTTGGAAATCGAGGCCGGCACCGCTGCCGCCTGACGCGTCGTGATACCGCTGGCGTGGGGCTGCGTCAATTAGCCCGCAGAATCGATCCTGCCCGGTACTCACCGGCTCGGGGGCGGTACAAGTCTCGTCGCGGGACCTCGAAGACTCGGTCCAAATGCTCCTCGAGCTTGCACCGACCCCCTCGCCTACCCTGTTGGCCCGTAGGCCCGTTGCTGCGTGACGGGCCTACGCGTTACCGACTGACGGTGAGTTGTGGGCGGGCCTGGGAGAGCCGGGCGACGCCGGCGTCGGAGACGGCGGTGAAGGCGAGGGCCAGCGAGCGGAGAGACGGCAGCTTCGCGAGGGTGTCGAGGGCGGCATCGGTGATCTTCGTGCCGGTGAGCGTGAGGTTCGAGAGCCTGGCGAGCCCGGCGAGCCGCGCGACGCCGGCGTCGGTCACGGCCGTGTTCTGCAGGTTCAGCGTGCCGAGGGCCGCAAGCCCGCCGACGGCCTCCATGCCCGCGTCGCCGACCTTCGTGTCCCAGAGGTCGAGCGTCGCCAGCTTCTGCAGGCCGGCCAGATGGGCCACGCCCGCGTCGCCGACACTCGTCTCGGCCAGGTCGAGCAGCATGAGATTCGAGAGCTTCCCGATG
>JAPOJV010000183.1 GCA_029978085.1 bacterium | reverse complement strand
GCATCCTCGATGGTGATCGTGCGGGCAAACACCGCCTCGAGGTGCGGCGCAGCCTGCTCGATGCACGGGCTCACGATCGCCACGTCGTGTGGCTCGAGGCCGTCGAGTTCCGCGAAGGCCTGAAGCAGCGCGTCGTGCAGCCCCTCCGCCTGCCGCGAGAGGCTGTGGCAGCGATGGATCACGACCGAGCGGTCACTGGCGAGATCGTGATCGTGAGGTGTGGCCTCGCGGCCTTCCGCGATCGTGCGGTGCATGCGCGTCAGAAGCGTGTGCGCCGGCCGCGTCGTCTCGGTTGCGTGTGCCGCCACCTCGACGCCCTGGGCGGTGAGCAGTTCCTGCAGGTCGCGGGCCCCCGCGAGCCACACCGGCAGCAGCTGATCCACGCCATCGAGGAGCTCTGGCTCGAGCCGTCGCTGTACCGGCCGGCCGCGGAGCTTGGGTTCCAGCGGCTGCTGGCCGGTGGCCGACCATCTGCCGTGCAGGCCGGGTGATGGATGCACGAGCAGCACGTCCACCTCGCAGGCCGCGCCCAGCTCCTGCAGGCATTCGAGTTGTGGCAGCGACAGCGACTGCAGGCCAGCCACGAGAATCGGATCGCGGCGCGACAGATGAGCGACGCTGCGGCGGGCCGGCGGAGAGCTCGCGTCGATGTGCCGCCGCACCGCCCGCCAGAGGTCGAACTGCCACTGGTCGGCATCGCGGAGCAGGGCGGGCACCGGGATGCCGTCCCGCTGCTCGTCGTTGGCCGTGGGGGCGAGCACGCGGTTCTCGCCGGGGCGTTCCCACTCGAGGATCATGCCCGGCCGCCGCACCTGGTATTCGTCGAAGAGGCCCGCGATCCGCCGCGCGGCCGAGAGCGGCTCGCGATGCACGTCGAACGGGATGCCGAGGTGGTCGGCATCCGGCTGCGTGATCACATGGAGCACGGCGAACGTGAGCCGGTCGAACGACCAGGGATCGGGCTCGCGGCTCCGCGCCGGCTGGAGCAGAGAGAGGATCGTGCCGGGGTAGGCCAGTTCGACGTGGGCCACGATGCCGTCGCCGCGGCCGGCCGGCCCGCCGCTCTGGCCTACGCGGCGGGCCAGCTCGCTCCAGAGCCACGCCTTCGCCCCGGCCGTCGGCACGACGATCCGCGGCTGGGCGAAGAGGTCGCGGTCGCACTCGAGAAACTCGACCGCCGGGGCGACGACTTCCTCCAGGTGCGACACGTAGCGGATGGTGAGCGGCATGACGGAGCAGGGTACACGGTCGGTCAATCGAGGGGGAGGAATGCACCACCACGGCTCGTCGCGCCGGCCGCGAGAGCATCGACTACGATGTGGCGGGACGGATGCCCTCGCAGCCTGCAGGCCGGAACGGAGTCGTGATTCGATGGCCAGTTTTCGCCGACATCTCCACGCCCTGTGTTCCGCGGGCCTCGGGCGATTCGGCTCCGAGCAGACGCCTGTGGCCCGCATGCGCGAGGTGCTTGCGCGGCTGTGGCCGCGGGATCCGGGCATTCCGCTGATTCGGATCGGCCGCGAGTTCGACGGCGGCTATCTCGTGCCCGACGATCTCGCCGGCATCACGGCCTGTTTTTCACCAGGCGTGGACGTGCATGCCAGCTTCGAGCAGGAACTGGCTCGTCGGGGCATCGCCTGCCATCTCGTCGATCCATCGGTGCCAGGGCCGCCGCCCGGATGCGAAGGGATGTCGTTCGAGCGGCGGTTTCTCAGCAGCTACGACTCCGACACCCATACGACGCTCGGCGCCTGGGTCGCCCGGCATGCGGCCGATGACGCGGGCGATCTGCTGCTCCAGATGGACATCGAGGGGGCGGAGTTCGACGTCATTCCGAACGTCGCCCCAGCGCTCTTGCGCCGGTTCCGCGTGCTCGTGATCGAGTTTCACAAGCTCGACTGGATCGCCCAGCCGTTCGTCTGCGACCGGATCGACAACTGCCTGACGAAGCTCGCGATCGACTTCGTGCCCCTGCACCTGCATCCCAACAACGCGGCGCCAATGCGGGCGGCCGGGCCCTTGCGGGTGCCGCGGAGCATCGAAGTGACCTACCTTCGCCGAGACCGCTGCCCGCCCGTCATGCCGGAGGCCCGGCTGCCGCATCCACTCGATCGCGACAACGTGCCGGGCCGTCCGGCGAGCATCCTCTCGGCGGATTGGGGCGAGGGGGGAAGGCTACTCGCTCATGCGTGTCCCAGCTGCACCCGGTGATCCGTGGAACTGGCAATCGGTGGCCGCCCGCTCTGATTGTTTTTGATCGGTCGTGCAGAACGGGTGGCAGGGCTACACCCAGTTCTTCCGTCGTGTGTGACTGCGATCGGGAGTGAATCGCGATCATGAGCCGCTCCGCGGCTGCCGATCTCCTGCTCCTCGATCTGGCGCTCCCCGACGGCAACGGCCTCCTCGCGGCCCGGGCGTTCCTGAAGCAGAATCGCCGCGGGAAGCCGAGGTCTTTGCGCTCGTTGGCCAGGGCCTGACCAGTCAGCAGATTGCCGATCGTCTTGGCGTCTCCGTGCATACGGTGCACACGCACCGGAAGCGGCTGGGGCTGAAGCTCGGCACCCGTGGCCTGGAGTTGATGACCCGGGCGGTGGCCCAACGCGCGGCGTTTTTCGCTCCGGAAGGCGGGCGATCGTCCCGTCTCGTGAGCATGCCGGTTTCCACGACCGAGACCGAGGGCCATCAGGCGTCGCACGGGTCGGCGTCCGGCACGAGCACGTTCAGCGTCGACTTTGCCGGCCGGCTCGTGGGCACGACCAACAGCCTGCAGGGCGGCATCACGAATAACGCCGCCGTCGAGTTCGCCCAGACGGCAAACGGCACCTACGCCGGGGCCAGGAGTGGGAGATCGACTCCAACCGCTCGTCGTCGACTGGCCTCGACAACTTCACGGGCGACTTCATCGCGGGCAGGTTCGTGACCGTCACCGCCGTCCCTGAGCCCTCCGCGTATGCCATGGCCCTCGCCGGCCTCGCCTGCGGTTGCTACGCGATGCGGCGGCGTCGCAACGAGGCCTGACGCCACGAAAGCGCTAACCGCAGCCGGGATTTCCTCTGTATAATTTTTGCGGGCGTCACTTTCGCAGCGACCAGCACCCGCAGCCATGAGCACCGTACCCGAGACCGTTCAAAGCCGGCTGGCAGTCGGCTTTCGACTCGACTCATTGTGGGCCGAAACGATGGGCATCGATCCGAGTGACACGAAGGAGCGGCCGCTCCGGCTCGTGGCCGAACTCCTCAACCGGGAGGGCGTGGCATATGCACTGATCGGCGGCGTGGCGATTCAGATCCGCACGACGGAGCCTCGCACGACGCTCGACATCGACGTCGCGGTGCCGCGGTTTGCCGACGTTCCGCGGGACGCATTACTGGCCGCCGGCTTCGATCATACGGGCCGCCACGAGCACAGTGACAATTGGCGAGCGCCACCCGCCGGGCCGGGCCGCGTGCGGACGGCGGTGCAGTTTTCCGCAGAGGACGTGGGGATCGCCGACGCCGTTTCCCATGCGGAGTTGACAGACCTTGCGGATGGCCTCCGGATGCGGGTAGCGACTCCGGCCGACCTGATCGTGCTCAAACTGGCGGCCGCGGCCGAGCCCCGCCGGCGGCCCAGCAAACGGCAGCATGACCTCGCCGACGTCGTGGCATTGATGGAGGAATACCCCAACGTGCGCACGCCGGAGACGCTGGCCCGACTCCGCGACGTGCGGCTCTCGCTTCAAGCCCTCGACGACAGGTGACGTTGCCAAAGAGTCGTTCCACGACTTTCGCGGTCATCAACTCCTCTGCCCATGGCGATCGGCGCAAGCCTGGCTGCGGTGACTCGCTCTAGAGCAAATCGACGAGTTCTTTCGCGGACAAGCCCATGTCGTCGATCAATCCGTGCAAGGTTCCACGCTTGAGCGTTCGCCCTTTGTGAATCGGCACGACGATTGTTTCAGAACCGTGCTCGGTCGTACGAACGTAAACCGCGTGACTCCCCTTTTGGCGATCGAACGCGAACCCGATCTTTTCCGCTACTGCGATGAGTTGCCGGGCCGTCACGGCCGGCAGCCGCGTCATACGGCAACCTCGACCGGCTTGATCAGGAGATCCTCGACGGGAATGGGCTCCCCTCGGGCGGCGAGGCTCTCGAGATAGGCTTCGATCGCCTCTCGCACGTTCGACACCGCCTCGTCAATCGTGTCGCCTTCGGAGTGACAGCCTTTCAGGGCAGGGCAAAACGCATGAAAGCCGCCCTCGACCTCGCGTTCGAGAACAACGGTGAAACGATGCTTTGTCACAGGTCCACCTGCGGTCGTGAATGCGGACGATTCGGAGTCAACTCGTCTTCTGCGAAGTATACCCACTCCGGCCGACACGCCGGCGATCGAGGGTAGGATTGGCGGCGTGTTCGCACCGACCTCGGAACCCCGCGCCATGTCACGATCCATTGCCTCGCGCTGCCGCAGGCGGCTCTCCCATTCACAGCTCTCGTTCCAGCGGCTCGAGCCCCGGCTCGCGCTGGCGGGGATCGACCCCATCTTCGTTCCGGTAGGCAACGCTCGGAATGCCGCCGATCCCACGACGGGCTACGGCCGCGTCACCGAGGCCTATCGGATCGGGAAGTACGAGGTGACGATCGGCGAATACACAGCCTTCCTCAACGCCGTCGCTGCCGACGATCCTGCCGGCCTCTACCACGATGCGATGGCGACAGATCGGACCTCGGCCGGCATCGTCCGCGCCGGCACCGCGGGGAGCTTCACATACACCGTGACCGGTCCAGCCGGTATCACGCCGGCAGGCGCGACGAGCCCGGCCAATCGTCCGATCACCTACGTCAATTGGTTCGACGCCGCACGGTTCGCCAACTGGATGGCCAACGGCCAGCCGAGCGGCTCCCAGACCGCGGCCACGACCGAGAACGGCGTCTACGACCTCACGGCCCTGACGGCGGGCACGCTGCCGACGAGGAATGCCGTGAACCCCAACACGGCTGCGGCACCGACCTTCTTCCTGCCCACGGAAGACCAGTGGTACAAGGCCGCCTTCTATGACCCCGCCCTGCGGAAAGGCCGCGGCGGCTACTTCACCTACGCCACCCGCAGCAACGCCACGCCCGGCAACGTGATCGGCGACGCGGCCAACCAGGTGAACTACATCTTCACCACCGGGGCGATGACGGTCACGCAGCAGCCCACCATC
>JAPOJV010000217.1 GCA_029978085.1 bacterium | reverse complement strand
GGCCCGCATCGGTATAGGAGAAACCCTTCTCGCTCTCGAGCTCCACCGTCTTGCCGATGTCGTGCACGAGCACGCCGACGAGCAGGAGGTCGCGGTCGAGGGCGGGGTAGAGCGGGGCGATGCGGTCGGCCAGCCGAAGCAGGTTGACGACATGGTCGAGCAGCCCGCCGGCGTAGGCGTGGTGGTGCTTGACGCCCGCAGGGCAGCGGCAAAAGGCGGCGCAGAGCTCCTCGTCGGAGAGCAGTTCGCCGACGAGGGCCCGCAGCGGAGCCGAGTGGATCGTGTCGGTGATCGACCGCAGTTCGGCCCAGAGCCGATCCACATCGGCCTCGGCCAGCACGCGAAACTCCGATTCATCGACCGTGCGCGGATCGACCCGCTCGATCGCCGTGACGATCAGCTGGAGGCTGCCGGAGTAGAGCTGTGTGTGCCCGTCGACCCGCACGTAGTCGCCGTCTTCGAACGCGTTGAAGTCGTCGTCGGAGGCGTTCCAGAGCCGGCCCGTGATCGCACCGCTCTTGTCGGCGAGATCGACCTGCAGATAGAGCTGGCCGTTGCGGTTGGGCCGCAGCTGCTTGTGGGTGGCGAGGAAGATCTGGTCGATCTGGGTCTGTGGCTGCAGTTCGGTGATGAGACGGCGTGGCATACACCGGAGTGTAGGGGCGGAGTGCCGTGATTCACACCCAACGGCTACAATCCGCCCCGATTCGCCGACCCCGTGGAGCGTTCCATGCCCGATCATGCCATTTCCCCGACCCGTGCCCAGGACTATCCCGAGTGGTATCAGCAGGTGGTCCGCGCGGCCGACCTCGCCGAGCAGTCGCCCGTCCGCGGCTGCATGGTGATCAAGCCCCACGGCTACGCGATCTGGGAGCGGATGCAGGCGATCCTCGACCGCGAGTTCAAGGCGACGGGGCATCAGAACGCCTACTTTCCGCTCTTCATCCCGCTCTCCTACCTGGAGCAGGAGGCGAAGCACGTCGAAGGCTTCGCCAAGGAGTGCGCGGTCGTCACGCACCACCGGCTCGAACTCGGAGCCGACGGCAAGCTGATTCCGACCGGCAAGCTGGAGGAGCCGCTCGTCGTTCGCCCCACGAGCGAGACGATCATCGGCGCGATGTACGCGAAGTGGATCCAGTCGTGGCGGGATCTGCCGGTACTCATCAACCAGTGGGCCAACGTGGTGCGGTGGGAGATGCGGCCCCGCGTCTTTCTCCGGACGGCGGAGTTTCTCTGGCAGGAAGGGCATACGGCCCACGCCACGAGCGAAGAGGCGGTGGAAGAGACGCTGCGGATGCTCGACGTCTACGCCACGTTCGCGGAGCGCGACCTGGCGATGCCCGTGATCAAGGGGCCGAAGCCGGCCGGTGAGCGGTTTCCCGGCGCCGTCGACACCTATTCGATCGAGGCCATGATGCAGGACGGCAAGGCCCTGCAGGCCGGCACGTCGCACTTCCTCGGCCAGAATTTCGCCCGCGGTCAGAACATCAAGTTCGCGGGGCAGAGCGGTGCCGAGGAGTTTTGCTGGACGACGTCGTGGGGCGTCTCGACGCGGCTCATCGGCGCGGTGATCATGACCCACTCCGACGACGACGGCCTCGTGCTGCCGCCGCGGATCGCCCCCGCGCAGGTCGTGCTTCTGCCGATCAGCCGCACCGACGAGGAGCGGACGGCGGTGCTCGATGCCTGCCGGACGATCGAGCGGGAGCTCGCCGCGCTCTCGTACGGCGGCGAGCCGGTCCGCGCGAAGATCGATGCCCGTGACATTCGCGGTGGCGACAAGGTGTGGCAGCACGTGAAGCAGGGGGTGCCGGTGCGGGTGGAGATCGGCCCTCGTGATCTCGCCGCCGGCACTGTGAGCGTGTCGCGGCGCGACCGCGGGCCGAAGGAACGCGAAGCCGTGCCGCTCGGCGAGTTCGCGACGCGGGTGCCGGCACTGCTCGAGGAGATCCAGCGTGGGCTCTTCGAGCGGGCCAAGGCCTTCCGGGCGGAGCGGTCGGTGACGCTCGCGAGTCAGGCCGAGGTGCTCGACTTCTTCGGTCCCGGCGAGGCCGACGGCAAGGGGAAGGGGCAGCGTCCGGCGGGGTTCGCCCACGTGCACGTGGCCGACGACCCGGCAGTCACGGCCCTGCTCGATCCGCTCAAGGTCACGGTGCGGTGCATCCCGATGGAGGGGGCCGACGAGCCGGGCACGTGCGTGGTGACCGGCCAGCCGGTGGCCCGCCGCAGCGTGCTGGCGAGGGCGTACTGACGGAGTGCAGGCAGTTGTACGACCAAGACGCCGTGAGGGGCTGCCCATGCCCCGGGAGCCGGCGTATGCCGCCGAGCGCAGGCAGGATGCCGGAGCGAAGGCGGCATCCGAGCGAGCGGAGAACAGGATGTTCGTAGCGAGCGTCCGGCGACGGGGCGTGGGCAGTCCCGAACTCCCGCCACAGGACGTCGACCCGCGGAGGAATAGACGGGTCTGCGGCATTCAGGCCGGGGGCCACACACGGAGTGTGCGGACTCCGGCGTACGCTGAGCCGGCGTTCAAGAGCCGCTCCAAATCTCTATGATGGTTCGCGTCGGTCCCTCGCGCCCTCAGTCCGCTGCCCCGCTCATGAACCCCGTTCGCATTCCCAGTCCCTGGGTCGTCGCTGCGGTGGCCCTCGTCTGCGGCGCGGCGGTCGGCGCTGGCGGTGCGGTGCTGCAGTCGGTTTCGCGGCCGTGGCAGGTCGGTGACTTTCGTCCGGGTGCGGCGGCGCGAGCCGGTGGACCGGCGGGAGCCGTCGAGGTCGGGGAAACCGTCCATGCCTTCGGCACGGTCGGCACCGGTGGCTCGGGCTCGCACGACTTCGTGATCCGGAACGCTGGCACCGGGCCGCTCACGCTGCGCCGCGGCGCGACGAGTTGCACCTGCACGATCTCCGACTTCGAGGCCGCCGATGGTGAAGAGCCGGCTGCGGAGAAAGTGGTGCCGCCGGGTGGCAGTACGAAGGTGGCGCTCCAGTGGAAGGGGAAGGGGCCCGGGGGGCCGTTCCGGCAACAGGCCACGATCCTCACGAATGATCCACGGCGGCCCGAGGTCGTGTTTGTGGTGGAGGGCACGGTCGTGCCGACGTGGAAGGCGGTGCCGGAGGCGGTGCTGCTGCCCCGGGTGTCGTCGGCCGCGGGGGAGCAGGCGGAGGTCAGGCTGTTCACGTTCGGCTCGCAGCCGCCGGAGGTCGAGCGGCTGTCT
>JAPOJV010000257.1 GCA_029978085.1 bacterium | reverse complement strand
CCCTGCCGAAAGTGGCTGACGCAATGCAGCCCCTCGACGGCGGGCAGGAATCGCCCCGACCAGAAGCCCTCCTTCGGGGCGTAACCGAGATCGACCATGTCCGGCACCAGATCGGTGGTCCGGCCATCGGGGCCGACCACCGTGATCTGCACCTCATCGAGAGAGCCGACCTTGCTCGCGATCTTGAAGTCGCGGTGGTCGTTGCCGTGGTTGCCGAGGAACAGGCCGACGTGCACGACGTCGTCGGGTCGCACGAGTCGCGGCACCGCCTCGAGCCACGTGTCGTGGGCCACGGCGATCGACGCAGATGCGACCGCCACCAATCCGAGGATCCTCCACATGCATCCATTCATCCGTCACCTCGCCTCTCGGGAAAAAGAACAGGTTTGAATTGCTCGATCAGAATCCGGTCACTCGGTGCCGACGGGCTCGGCCCCGGCGCGGGTACTGAGTGCCCGCCACACCGACGGGTCGATTGACTCGTCCACGAATCGCACGGCGCTGTCGGCCATAGCGACCACCACACCCGAACCGTGTGCGCTACGGGCACCGAACCAGCCGCGGCCGTGAGCTCCACAGTCGAGATCCGCCGCGTTGGGGGTGAGGCCGGCATCGAATCCGCAGTTCCACACTCGCCCGCCCCAGAACCAGGAACTACCGCGCATCACACCCCACGCGCGGCTGGAGGCCTCGCATTCGGCGGGACGGCTCGTGACAACGCTGCCGCCACGGAGCCATCCCCCGGGGCTGTTCGAGTTGTTCTGGAACGTGCTCGTATTCAGCGACACGTAATGCCTACCCGTCCGGCCCGGCGGCGTTCCGCCGACTGGCGGAGCAGTGCCGCCCGGGCCGAGCAGACACTCCGAGGCGATCATCGTCTTCGACGAGCCATCGGTGATGTCCTTGAACTTGTTTCTCGACCCATACCAGAACAACCCGTCGGTGGGAAACTGAGTGTCGTAATTGACCCGCGTTGCGGTGGCTGTGCCGCTGCCGATGTTGAACATGTAGTTCGCGCCGGCCGTGGCGAACGCATTGGGCGTCCGCTCGGTGCTCGTCTGATCGAAAACGGCCCTCTGGCCGTCGCTTGGGCAGAGATAAAGCGGCACCACCGTCCGGGCGGCCACATCGTGCAGCGGATTGATGATGCCTTTGAACGACGCCGTCCCAGGCGCGGTTGCCGTCTGCCCGAAGTCGATGAGATCCTCGAGCGCCGCCTCCTCGATGAACGGCAGAATCTTCGCGAGCACGCCAAACCCTGAGGCATGGTTGACGGCCGACCCGCCGATCCGTTCGCCCAATCCGGGCAGAAAGCCCTTGGCCGATTCGTGGGTGGCGAGCCCGAGGCCGATTTGTCGCATGTTGCTCGTGCAGCTCAGGCGACGAGCGGCCTCGCGGGCCGACTGCACTGCAGGCAGGAGGAGTCCGATGAGTGTGCCGATGATGGCGATGACGACCAGCAGCTCGACGAGCGTGAAGCCTCGCCTGAGCCGCCGGCCGGCAGGCCGCGCGGGGGTCAGGGTATGCATGTAGGGAGCGAGTCCGTGTGTGGATGTGGAGTGGTGCCTG
>JAPOJV010000196.1 GCA_029978085.1 bacterium | reverse complement strand
GCGGCTGAAGACGGTTCGCGTGGGGCCGTAGTCGTAGCACGGGCACAAGTAGCCCGGTCACCGTAGCCCGGTCACCGTAGCCCGGTCACGCCGTGACCGGAACAAGTCACGGCGTGACTTGGCCACTCTTACTTCGCGGCGGCGAGTTCGGCCTTCTTCCGCTCTTCCACGATTTCCTTCTGGATGTTGCCGGGGGTGGCCCGGTACTTCGAGAACTCCATCGTGAACACGCCCTGGCCCTGCGTCATGCTTCGCAGGTCGGTCGAGTAGCCGAACGTCTCCGCCAGCGGCACCTCGGCGATGATCGTCGAGGTGTTGCCCACCGTCTCCGTGGAGATGATGAGGCCACGCCGCTTGTTGAGCTCGCCCGTGACGGCACCCTGGAAGTCGGCGGGCACTTCCACTTCCATCTTCATGATCGGCTCGAGCAGCACGGGCTTCGTGTTGAGGAAGGCCTCGCGGAAGCCGGCCCGGGCACAGACCTGGAAGGCCATGTCGCTCGAGTCGACGTCGTGGTAGCTGCCGTCCTCGAGCGTGGCCTTCACGCCCACGATCGGGAAGCCGGCGATCGGACCCTTGTTGAGCACCGCCAGGAAGCCCTTCTCGACCGACGGGATGTATTCCCGCGGCACGCGGCCGCCCACGACGGCATCCTCGAACACGAAGTTCTCGGTGGCATCCTCGGGCAGCGGCTCGAGGTGGCCGATGATGTGGGCATACTGGCCCGAGCCACCCGTCTGCTTCTTGTGCTTGTAGTCGTAGGCCGTGCTCTTCGTGGGGGCCTCGCGGTAGCTCACCTTCGGGGCGCCCACGGTCACGTCGACCTTGTATTCACGCTTGATCCGCTCGACATAGATGTCGAGATGCAGCTCGCCCATGCCGGCGATCAGCGTCTCGCCCGTCTCCTCGTCGGTGAACACGCGGAACGTGGGGTCCTCACGGGTGAACCGCTGCAGGCCCTTGCCGAGCTTGTCGAGGCCGTCGCGGTTGGTGGGGGTGATCGACATCTTGATCACCGGCTCCGGCACGAACATGCTCTCGAGCGTGCAATACTTCGCGTCGGCCGAGTAGGTGTCGCCGGAGGCGGCATCCACGCCCATCACCGCCACGATGTCGCCGGCCTCGGCCGAGTCGATCTCCTCGCGCTTGTCGGCGTGCATCCGCACGATGCGGCTGAACCGCTGCTTCTGGCTCGTCCGCTGATTGACGTAGGTTTCGCCCTTCTTGAGCGTGCCCTGGTAAATCCGCATGAAGGTGAGCTGGCCGAACGGATCGTCGACAATCTTGAAGGCCATCGCCACGAGCGGCTTCTTGGGATCGGCATCGAGGTCGAACTTCTCGTCGGGATTCGACCAGTTCTTGGCGATCACCTTCCGCTCGAGCGGATTGGGCAGATAGCGGACGACGGCGTCGAGCAGGAGCTGCACGCCCTTGTTCTTGTAGGCACTTCCGCAGAAGACGGGCGTGATGCTCTGGGCATGCACGGCGGCCTTCGTGACCGCGTGGATCTCGTCCTCGGTGGGCACTTCCTCCGAGAGGAGCTTCTCCATCAGCGAGTCGGAATACATCGCGAGGTCTTCGAGCAGCTTGTGCCGGGCTTCGGCGGCCTTTTCCTTGTAGTCGGCCGGAATCTCCTCGAGCCGGACATGCTCGCCGTTGTCGCCGTCGAAATAGGCGGCCTTCATCGCCACCAGGTCGATCACGCCCTGGAGCTTGTCTTCCTTGCCGATCGGGATCTGGTAGGGGATCGCATGGCAGCCGAGCTTGTCCTTAAGCTGGCCTACCACCCGCTCGAAGTTCGCGCCGGTGCGGTCCATCTTGTTGACGAACGCCAGCCGCGGCACCTTGTATCGCTTCATCTGCCGGTCGACCGTCATCGACTGGCTCTGCACGCCGCCCACGGAGCAGAGCACGAGGATCGCGCCGTCGAGCACGCGGAGGCTGCGCTCCACCTCGACGGTGAAGTCGACGTGGCCCGGGGTGTCGATGAGGTTGATGGCGCAGTCGCCCCACTTCACGCTCGTGGCGGCCGACGTGATCGTGATGCCGCGTTCCCGCTCGAGGTCCATGTAATCCATGGTCGCCCCGTCGCCGCCGCCCTTCACTTCCTGGATGCGGTGGATTCGCCCGGCGTAATAGAGGATGCGCTCGGAGAGCGTGGTCTTGCCGGAGTCGATGTGGGCGCTGATGCCCATGTTGCGAAGCTTGGTCAGATCCATGGAGGAAAACACCTGAACTGAAGGGAAGGCTGTGAAAAGGGACTCTGCTGGGAATGCGAGACGGGGGACGGCCGCCGGGCGGGGCCGCGCCTCGAGGGCGCGGCAGTATTCTGGGCGACCCTCTGGAATATACTCGGCTTCCCATGAACGCGACAGACGAGCCTGTGTCGGCCGGGGAACCTGATTTTGGGCCTGCGCGGCCGTGGTTTGCGTGCGTGGCGCCCCTGGCCGCCTACCTCTGGCTCGGGATGCTTGAACCGGGGGCGGAAGGGGGCGGGTTTCTGGGCTCGCTCGGCATCACGGGGGCTGCCTATCCCGCCATCTACACCCTGCGGATCGCCGTCACGGCCGCCGTGATCGTCGCCGCCTGGCCGAGCCTGCGGGCGTGGCTGGGCCGGCCGAGCTGGTGGCCGCCGCTCCTGGGCGTGGCGCTCGTCGTGCCGTGGATCGTGCTGGCGGCGCTGCAGCGCGACGCCGGCTGGAGCGGCAGCATCGGCGCGCGGGCGGCGTTCGACCCGTTCACCGCCTTCGGCGGCACGACGCCGCTGGCCTGGGCGTTTCTCGGGCTGCGGTTTCTTGGGCTCGTGATGATCGTGCCTGTGGCGGAAGAACTGTTTCTGCGCGGGTTCCTCATGCGGTTCGTCATCCGCGAGGAATTCTGGAAGGTGCCGTTCGGCACGCTCACCGCTGCCGCTGCCGGGGCGTGTGCCCTCTACGCAGCGGCCAGTCATCCGGCGGAGGCCGTGGCCGCGGTGGGGTGGTTCGCCGTGGTGAGCGGGATCGCCGTGGCGACCCGCAGGCCGATCGATTGCGTGCTGGCGCATGCAGGCACGAACCTCGCGCTCGGCGCCTATGTCGTCGCGACGGGGAATTGGTGGCTGTGGTGAGACCCGTAGCCCGGTCACGCCGTGACCGGAACAAGTCACGGCGTGACTTGGCCACGCCGGAACAAGTCACGGCGTGACTTGGCCACACCGGAAAGGTAGCCCGGTCACGCCGTGACACACCCACGTGGAGTGAATCCGTGCCCAACCTCCGCGGACGACTCGCCCCGACACCCACCGGCTACCTGCACATCGGCCACGCCCGCACGTTCGCCCTCGCTGCCGCGCGGGCCGGCACGGCCGGCCTCGTGATGCGGATCGAAGACCTCGACGCTCCTCGCTGCCGCCCCGAATACACCGCCGCGGCCCTCGACGATCTCCGCTGGCTAGGCCTCACCTGGACCGAAGGCCCCGACGTCGGCGGGCCGCATGCGCCCTACGCTCAGAGCCAGCGCACCGCCTGGTATCTCGACGTCTGGCGGCGGCTCGAAGCGGCCGGCGCGATTTATCCAAGCCCGCATTCGCGGCGCGATGTGGAGGCCGCGGCGACGGCGCCGCATGCAGCCGATGATGCGGAGCCGATTTTTCCCGCGAGCCTGCGGCCTGAGCGGTGGGAGCGGGCGGCGGCACCCGGCGGCGTGGCCTGGCGGTTTCGCGTGCCCGACGGCCGCGTGATCGAGTTTCAGGACGGGCTGCAGGGGCCGGTGCGCCGCACGGCGGGCGTGGACTTCGGCGACTTCGTGGTCTGGCGCCGCGACGACCTCGCCGCCTACGAGCTGGCCGTCGTGGCCGACGACCATGCGATGGAGATCGCGGAGGTGGTCCGCGGGGCCGACCTACTCACGAGCACGGCGCGGCAGATCCTTATATATGAGGCGCTCGGCTGGCAGCCGCCGGCGTTTTGTCATGCGCCGCTTGTGTGCGACGCCGCAGGCCGCCGGCTCGCCAAGCGGACGGCCGGCCTCGCGATCCGCGACCTGCGCGCCGCGGGCTGGTCGCCCGCGAAGGTGCTCCGTAGCCCGGTCACGCCGGCAAAGTAGCCCGGTCACGCCGTGACCGGAACAAGTCACGGCGTGACTTGGCCACGCCGGCAGAGTAGGCCCGTCGCGCCGTGACGGGCCTCCGGAGGCGGCCACCCAGCTTTCCTGACCCGCACAGTTGCGTTCCCTTTGCCAGGCGGTAATCTCACGTCGGGTGGAAAACCGATCCCAGATTCCGGGTGGGCGACCACTCGCATCGCACACGTTCTTTCCCCCCAACCGTTCACACGCTGCTACCCACTCACGAGGACACCCACATGGTCTCGCTGTTCGATCGCGCCGGTTCGCTCGCCCGTGGTCTGCGTCGGAAGCCCAGTTCGAAGCAGGCCCGCCGCG
>JAPOJV010000243.1 GCA_029978085.1 bacterium | reverse complement strand
GACTGCCATACGAGCGTCTCGCGACCGTCACCGGCCTCGGGAGCCGGCACGAGTTCGCCGGACACGAATCCGCCGCCGCGCAGGTCGAGCACGCCCCGCGGCGCCGGCTGAGTCGGCTGCGGCGTGGCGGCGAGCGATGCTCCGCCGCACAGTGCGGCACAGGCGACGATCGCCGCGAGGCGTGACAGACACCTTCTCGATCCCATAACAGGCACCATGCGATCGGTTTACAGATTTTTGTCGGCACACTTCCGCACAAGTGTAACGAACAAGTCTTGAATCCTGCCGGCCCCGTAGTCCGCACACTCCGTGTGCGGCCCCCGGTATGAACACCGCGGGCCCGGGCTATTCGGCCGGGGGTGGGCGGACCTGCAAGGGAGTAGCTCGGGTCTGAGGTGTTTTGACCGTGGGCCACATGCGGAGCATGTGGACTACGGCGCCTGTAGTCCGCGAGGCGAGGAGGAAGTTCGAGAGCCGACACGTCGCGAGCAAGACACTCAGCCCCGCCCGGCCACCCGCGGCGGCGGCACGTACCGCCGGCACCGCGAGAAGAGCGTCAGCGGGTTGTCGAGCACGACCTTCTCGATCAGCGACTCGGCATGTCCGCGGGCCCGCATCGCCACGATGAAGTCGGGCACGGCCACCGGCCGCGACGGCCCCCAGTCGCCGGCGGAGTTCACGAGCATTCGCTCGGTGCCGTATCGCTCGATCATGTCGCAGGCCCGCTCGGGCGAGCACTTCGTGACGGGATAGAGCGTCATGCCCGCCCAGTAGCCGGCGTCGAGGGCATGGCGGATCGTGTGCTCCTCCACGTGGTCGATCACCACGCGGCCTCGGTCGAGCGTCGGGAAGTCGGCGAGCATGTCGAGGATCATCCGCGTGCCGCGGAGCTTGTCGGCGAGATGCGGCGTGTGGATCAAGATCGTCTCGTCGTGCTTCACCGCGAGCTGCACCTGCTCGAGAAACACGGTGGCCTCGTTCCGCGTGTTCTTGTTGAGCCCGATCTCGCCGATGCCGAGCACGTTCGACGCCCCGAGAAACTCCGGGATCGCCGCGATCACGTCGCGGGCGAGCGTCACGTCTTCCGCTTCCTTGGCATTGATGCACAGCCACGAGTAGTGGGCGATGCCGTAGCCGGCCGCCCGCTTCGGCTCGACTTCCGTGATCTGCCGGAAGTAGTCGCGAAACCCGTCGGCGCTGCGGCGGTCGAAGCCGGCCCAGAAGGCGGGCTCGCTCACGGCCACGCAGCCCATCCGCGCGAGGGCCTCGTAGTCGTCGGTCACCCGCGAGACCATATGGATGTGGGGATCGACGTAGTTCATGGCGCGGGGTTCACTGGCCGCAGCAGTTCGGGGAGCCGGCCAGCCGCGGGCCGCCGTCCTGGCGCCAGTTCGGCTTGTAGGCGTCGGAGAAGAGCTGCTGGATGTCGTCCACCCGGTGGCCCGATCGCGTGAGCCGCTCGACGGCCTCGGAGAGCAGCCGCCACCGCGGATCTGAATCCAGCACGTCAACTACGTCGACGGCATGCCGCTCCGACCGGTCGAGGGCCGCAGCCAGTTCGACGATCAGGCTGCGAATCGCGAGAAACCGCTGGTCGGAAAGGCTGTGGGGCATGGGCGTTCCGAGCCTCAGGCAGACGGATCGATACGCCAGCCTAGTCGGATGGAGGCCGTTTTCAACCTGCGGCCCGCGATCACCGGCCCGCGAGAGCCTCGCGATGCCCGTTCGCGGCCACATACAGGGCCGCGATTCGCACGAAGACGTTGAATTCGCGGCCACTCAACACGAGCTGGGCCGCGGGCCGCCGAGTGCATCGCCAGCCGCGATTACGAGGCCTTGGAACGGACCGTGCTGGGTGGCTGAACCAAATCCCTGGCCACCGCTGAGCATCCAGAGGCGCGAGCCGAGTGGTATTCGG
>JAPOJV010000092.1 GCA_029978085.1 bacterium | reverse complement strand
GCCGGCGGCATCATGCTCGCCGTGGCCGCCGTCGGCCGCGCCGACGATGATCGCATCGAGGATGCCATCCCGGCAGGGAACGCCCAACAGCAGAGCCAGGTCATCGACCTCGCGTCGAACTTCGATGCCAATCTCTTCGAGCAGACGAACGGCCTGGTGATCCGCGGCGGCGGCATGCGGCTGCGGCGGCCGTCGCCCACGGGAGTCGCGGACGTTCCCGATGAGTCGCCGGCACTCGCGCGGCTGCGGCGGCAGGCCCGTGAGCACCTGGACCGGGTGGACCGCATGTGTGGCCTCTCCGCCGACCAGCGGACGCGGCTGGAGCTGGCCCTGGAATCGGACGCGCGGCGGATCGCCGCGGACATCGATACGACGCGGGATCGCTATGCGGGCGAGACGGTGAACTTCCAGGAGCCCGAGGGACAGCGGAAGTGGCAGAATTTCCAGCAGGACATCCAGCGCTGCCGGTCGCAATTCCAGCAGGCATTCGGCAAGGATTCGCTCTTCACCGACCTGCTCGGCGAGATGCTCGACGAGCGGCAGCAGGCCAGCCTCGACAAGGAGATGCGGTCGCGGCGGTCGTTCCGCTGGCGGGCGATGGTCGCGCCGGTGCTCCTGAAGATGGACGAGACGATCGGGCTCGATGCGCGACAGCACGCCCTCATCGAGCGACTGCTCGTGGCTGCCGAGCCGCGGCTCGCGCTCGACACGTCGCCAGGTCGCCGCAACACCCATGCCGAGCAGATGCTCGTCTACCACCAGCTGTCGAAGGTCGACGCCAGGCTGATCCGCGAGCGGCTCAGCGAGCGGCAGTGGCAGGCCGTGTCGATGATGATGAATCAGGGCAAGGCCATGAAGTCGTGGCTCGACCAGCAGGGCCTCGTCGAACCCGGCCGATAGACCTCAGCTGGCGGACGGTGTGGGCAGGAGCTCGGGGGCTGGGGCCGACGGGCTCGCGGGCAGGGCGGACGGGAGTGGCTCGTCGCGGGTGGCCGGATCCCGCGGCGGCAGCTGCATCGCCCGGGCGTCGGCTCCGAGGGCCTCGAAGTTCTGCGAGATCGCGCCGCGGCTGAACACGCCGGGCCGCGAGTGGCCGTAGTCGAGGTAGAGGCTCGCGTCGCGCTGACGGGCCCGGCGGTGGGCGTCGAAGTAGGCCTTGCCGGGCCACGGGCCTTCCGCGAGGAACACGCCGTTGTATTCGAGCAGCGAGCCCTTGCGGTAATGGAGCTGCGAGATCGAGCGGTTGTAGTCGACGAGGGCGCGGTAGTAGCCGCTCTCGGCCTCCGCCCGGCGCCGCTGAGCGTCGAGGAGCTGGTCGAGCGTGACGGTGCCGGCGTCGTAGGCGGCCTGCACCGCCTCGACCTGTCGCTCCGCGGCCACGCGGCGGTTGAAGTTGGTTTGGGCCAGGGCGAAGTTCGTGTCGACGTTGCGGACCGCCTCGACCAGGGCGTGGCTGGCCTCGAGCTCCTCGTCCTGGAGCCGGGCCCGCTCGCGGGCGAGTTGCAGCTGATGGTGCCGCACGGTGGCCAGTTCGCGGCGGAAGCCGAGCGGCATGAGGAACTGGGCTCCCGCCTGCCATTCCTGGAACTTCCCGCTGAACATCGTCGAGTAGGCGTCGGTGCCGGCGAGCGGATCGGAGTTGTCGGCGTTGTACGGGTTGTAGTTCTGGTTGATCAGATCCTGGCCCATGCCGAGGAACCGCCACCGGCCCACCATATCGAGCCGGGGCAGCAGCAGGTTCTTGGCGGCGGTGAGCTCGAGCTCCCGCTGCTTGATCACCCACTTCTGGCGGCGGAGCTCGGCCGAGCGCGAGAGCGCCTCGACGAGCGACTGCTGCCAGTCGAACGAAATGCGGGCGGTGGTGGGCTCGTCGGCCGGACGGATGAGCCGGCCGTCGCTCGCCGAGATGCCCATCATGAACCGCAGACGGTTCTCGGAACGGTAGACGTCGGTGAGGGCGTTCTCGACCTCGCCGCGGAAGAAGAAGTACTGCTCGCGGGCCTGAGCCTCCTTGTCGGCCTCGCCGCCGCGGGACTGCTCCACATAGAGGGCGTGCACCTTCCGCCACGCCTCGAGCGAGCTGTCGCGGCCCGCCTTGCGGGCCTCGAGGTTGCGGTAGGCGAAGTAGAGCTCCCAGTAGGACTGCTCGGTGTCGCTGATCAGGTTGCGGACGCCCGCCTCGAATTCGGCCAGCGAGATGTCGGCGTTGATCCGGGCGAGGAGGACGCCGCGGAAGTTCGGTCGGCCGTAGAGGTTGTCGAAGAAGTCGGGACCGGCGATCCGGTTGTAGGTGGCGCCCGCCCCTTGGAGCAGCGGCTGGTTGAACGTGAAGTCGTAGTTCGTCGTCCAGGTCGACGGCACCTCGCGGATGGGCGAGTTGTTGTTGTCATAGATCGTGGAGTTGTTGAAGCCCCAGGTGGCACCAGTCGCCGTCCGCTTCGTGATGCCGGTCGTCCAGTTGCCCTGATCGCCGAGGAGCTGCTGCGGGAAGATCGTGCCGCCGGCAGCGTTGAAGTTCTGCGGGCGATTGAGCCGCTCCCAGGTGAGCGAGCTGGCCAGCTGGGCGTCGAAGAGGGCCAGGGCGCTCTCGACGCCGCGGAAGGGGTCGGTCTCGACGATCGCCGGGTCATAGACGGTCGGCGTCTGCGTCGGGGCGGTGAGGAGTGACACGGCCGGTTCCCCCGTCTGCGGGCGGGGGCCGCCGAAGCTGGCAAACCGGCCGCCCAGGTTGCGGAGCACCTTGCCGTTCTCGAGCGCCGTTCGGATCGCCTCCTCGAGCGAGACTTCCCAGATGTTGTCGAACTTCGGATTCGAGAGCGTCAGCGGCTCGACGGCACCGGCAGCCTCGTCGAGCGGCTCCTGCGTGGCGTCGGGGTACTCGAGCTTCTGGATCGCTCCCACGTAGTGCGAGAGGTCGCCGTCCTCGAAGAAGTAGAACGGCTGCCGCGGCGCGCACCCGCTGGCTACGAGCGTGATGCTCGTGAGAGCCACCCAGAGTTGTCGGGCGAGGCGTGGCACGGTGGGGGATCCGGCGTGGTGAGTGCGTCGGTGGTGTCGGGCAACGATGAACTGAAAGTGCCGCCGCTGCGCCGAGGAGAACCGGCCGTCGAACGACGGCAGTGCTCACCACGGTGCCCCCCGACGCCATGGTGAACCGATTCACCCGGGCGCAGCGGCAGCACGGGTGGTATCGACCCCCCAGCCGTCAAACTTGGAGGAATCGTTACGGTCGCGGCGGCGCGGGAGAGGCTGGGGCAAGGTGGGAAGGCCAGGCTGGCGTCATGGCAGTCTGCGTCGAGGTGGCCTCCCGCCACGTGAACCGGGCGGCACAGCCGGGCGTGGCCGCGACGAGGGCGAGTCCCTGCTCGGGGCCGAGCACGCTGGCCGCCGTGGCGACCGCGTCCGCGGTCGTGCAGTCGGGGGCGATCACGGTCACCGCCGCAGGACCCGCCACACCGAGGCCGGTGCGCGGGTCGACGATGTGGCTGTAGCGGCGGCCGTCGATCTCGACCGCCTGAAACGCGTCGCCCGACGTCGTCACGGCCGCGTGCGCGAGGAGCAGCGATTCCCTGTGCTGCGACCGCTCGGTTTTCCCGGCGTCGAGCGCCGCGACCTCGATCCGCCAGCCTGCCGATCCCGGCGGGGCGGCCGACACCGCCACGTCGCCGGAGGCATCCACCATCGCCGCCGTGATACCAGCTGCGGCGATGGCCTCGAGCGCCCGGTCGGCCGCATAGCCCATGCCGATGCCACCGAGGTCGAGTCGCGTGCCTGGCTTCGGCAGCCGTACACCGTGCGTCGTGGCGTCGAGCTGGAGGGCGTCGGGCCCGACCGTCGCGAGGGCCGCATGCAGTTTCTCGGCCACGGGCAGCCGCTCCGACCTCCGAGCCTGCCGCCAGAGTGTCGTGAGCCGGCCGATGGCAGGGTCGAAGCCGCCGCCGGTCCGATCCCGGAGGGCCACGGACTGCTCGAGCACCCGCCAGAGATCACGGCTCACGGGCGTGGCCGCCGCCATCGGGGCGGCGGAGGAGAGTCGGGAGAGCTCGCTCTCGGGGTCGTAGTCGGAGAGCACCCGCTCGAGGCGTTCGACCTCGGCGAAGCCGGCCGCGATCGCCCCCCGCCCCGTCACCTCGTTGGCGGTGCAGACGGTGATCGTCCAGGGCACACCCATGAGCCGACGGGTCTCGGCGAATCGAAGCGTGGCCGGAGACGGCGGGCTGCAGCCCGCCGCGGCGAGCAGCAGGAGCGCTGCGGCTTTTCGCACCGCGGTGTAGACTTCTTTCGTCATGGCCGATCCCGACATTCTGCCCGCCGTGGCGATCTCCTTCGAGTGCACGCCGCTCCGTAGCGTGCCGCGGCTCGACATTCCGCTCGACGCCTCACCCGTCTACCGCCGCCGCCTCGAGCGGATGCAGCGGGCGGTGGGCCGGCACGGCACGCGGAACACGTATTATCTCACGGGCGGCACCTGCACGTTTCGGTTCACCAACGAGCCCGACAACGGCTGGGTGCGGTTCACGTTCGAGGGCACCGTGCTCACCGACGATGCCGACGCCAAGACGATCGGCAGCGACATCGAGATCACGCTGGCCCTGGAGACCTGCGACTGGCTCACGCAGCCGGCGGTCAACTGGCTGCAGCTCTCGGTGAAGCACGCCGTCGAGGCCGAGTTCAACCGCTACATCGCCGCCGGCGACCTCTCCCGGGCGCTCGAGCGGCTGGCCCGCGAGCAGGCCGCCAGCGACGCCGCCGGCGGATATCTCGGGATGAACTTATAGGCAGGTCGCCAAGGGCCCGCAGACGGGTCCCTAACTTCGGCCCGTCACTCAATGGCCACGCGCGTACATCGCGATCAGGGTCAGTCCGCCCATGGCTGCGGTGAGTTGGCCCAGCCCCACGATCCACTCGTCAAGCGAGCGAGGTCTCGCGATGCCGATGATCGCCGATGGTCGAAAGGCGACACATGCCATGGCCGCGGCGATGAGCGGCACGAATTGAACGTAATAGCGGCCATGCACGAAGATGACGAAAACCTGGACGGCGAAGACCGCCGCTGCAGCCTTGTAGCTCGTTGACAGGAAGAGGGCGTCCTTCTGCAGGGAGGATGGCAGGAGGAACAACGTAGCGGCGGCCCAGAACACCAGCCGCCACCCCCAATAGTTGAAGGCGGCCAGACCGTGAAACCTCTCGGGTTGGATGCCGCGGAAGGGAAGTGCGGGACCGGCCGCGGACCTTCGGGCGAACTTGGCAAGCATCACTTCGCTGTCAAAAAAAAGTCTGTCCGTATTTCTGGATACCGCATGCACATACTGATCCATATCCAGTGTCGCCTTTACCGCGGCGACCTCAGCATACCCTTGGGCTGAGTAGGTCAGTCCGGTCTCCACGACCTGCTGGCGGAGATGTCGCTCGATTCTCGCCCATTGATTTCCTTCGCCCGGCAGACCGGCGACATACTCGGGCCCCAGCAATGCGAGCTTCAGCATCGCGGTGCTCGTCGTCATGACGTAGCTGCCATGTCGGACTCGAATCGCCGCATGCCAGGGTGCGATGACGATGGCCAGACCAGCCAGGAAAACAGTAGAGCGGATGATCGATGTCCGCAGTCGGACGGGGATTCGTCCGGCCGTCGCCAGGAAAAACAAGACGGGGAACACCGGGAAGAAGGTCCAGTAAAAGCCACGGAAGTAGCAGCATGCGCCGAGCCCGGCGCCGACCAGGAAACACCCCGACGGAGCGAGGCGACCGTCATCGCGCATGGCCTGCCGCGAAACCGCGAGCAGCAACAGAACGAAGAGATGCGACGCGAACAACTCGCCCCACACCATGAAGGTGAACATCAGGTAATTCGGTACGAGCATGGCGACGGCCACGTATACCCATGCCGCTCGGTGCCCGAACATGTCGCGGAGGCGATGTAGGAGCAGCCATACGAGCCCGAAGTTGGCAAGCCCGGCCAGGCCTCGCGCGACCGCGACGGAGTCGGTCACGGCGGTGATCGGCGCGAGAAAGAAAGACATGCCCGGAGCGAACCAGCCGTGGCTCACGAGCTTCGACAGGGTTGCATCGGCGTTGGCGCCGTCCAAACGTAGGGCCTGTTCGACGAGGGGGGCAATGAGCCTGGAGTTCTCGTAGTAGAAAACCTCGTCACCCGTCAGCGGCACATGGCGGGCGAGCGTCAGGAAGACGACCGCCTGGATGATGCCGAACAATGCCGCCGGCCAGATGGCTGATGCCAGCGAACCGAAACGAGGGCATGCGCGAGTCGCGGTATCGGTCGGCATTATCGGTTCAGGCCCTCCGCCGCGATGCGGCGGCGGATTTCGAGGAGCACGCTGTCGTGGTCGCGGCCGGCGGTCCGCCATGAGGCGATGCGGCGGATCGTCACCTTCTTGCCGCGGCCCTCGAGCCGGGCCGAGGCCTTCTCCTCCTCCCACCGCGGTCCCTTCACGACGAGCATGCGGCCATACGAGGAAGCGATCGGCTCGAACCAGCCGAGCAGCTTGCCCAGCGGCGCCACCGCCCGCACGACGAGCGTGTCGAACCGGTCGGCTCCCGAGGCCCGGGCTCCGACGAGCTGCTGCGCGGCGCCGTCATGCACCGGCACCGCGAGCCCCGCGGCCTTCACGATCTCGGCCACGGCCCGGGCCTTCTTCCCCACGCTGTCGCAGAGCTCGACGCGGAGATCGGGCCTGAGGATCGCGAGGATCACGCCCGGTACGCCGCCGCCAGTGCCCACGTCGAGCACCCGCTCGCCCGCCGCGAGGTGCGGGGCGATCGCCGCGGCGTCGCCCACGTCGCGGGCCACGAACGTCTCCGGATCGGTGTGCCGCGTGAGGTTGAGCCGCTCGTTCCAAGACCAGAGGCTCGCCGCATACGCGGCGAGCCCCGGCACTGACTCGGTGGGAACCTCGATGCCGAGGCGGCTGCACGCGGCACCGATCGCCCCGGTGAGATCGTGATCGCTCACTTGATGAACAGCATCTCGCGGTAGGTCGGCAGCGGCCAGAGGTCGTCGGGCAGGATCGTTTCGATCTGATCCGCCGTCTCACGCAATGCCACCATCGCCGGGATCACGTCGTCGTGGAAGTGCTTCACCTCGGCCCGCAGGTCGGCCGCGCCGTGGTGGGCGAGCGCCTTCTCCAGGGCCTCGATCTTGCCCTCGAACGCACCCACGAGCTTCGTGAGCTTCTCGAGCGTGCCCATGTGCACCGGCTGGCCCAGGCTCTTGAGCTTCGACGCCGTATCGACCAGCTCGCCCTGGTAGCGATAGCCGGCCGGCAGGATCATCGTCTTGGCGATCTGCAGTGCCGAGGAGGCCTCGGTGTTGATGTCCTTGCAGTATCGCTCCATGTAAATGTCGTAGCGGCTGCGGACTTCCCGCTCCGAGAGCACGCCGTACTTCTCGAACAGGGCGACGTTCTTCGGGGCGACGAGGGCGTCGAGGGCCTCGGGCGTGGCTCGCAGGTTCGGCAGACCCCGCTGCTTGGCCTCGTCGTGCCACTCCTGCGAATAGCCGTTGCCGTTGAAGATCACCGCCTTGTGCTCGGAGATGATCTTCTGCAGCAGCTTCTCGACGGCGCCCGCCAGCTTCGACTGGTCGCCGCCGGTCGCCTTCTCGAGTTCCGTGGCCACGTAGTCGAGGCTCTCGGCCATGATCGTGTTGAGCGTCACGAGCGGGCCGGCGATCGACTGGCTCGACCCGACCGCGCGGAACTCGAACTTGTTGCCCGTGAAGGCGAACGGGCTCGTCCGGTTGCGGTCGCCCGCGTGCTTGGGCAGGGAGGGCAGCGTGTCGACGCCGACGGTGAGCGTGCCCGACGACTTCGAGCTTGTGGCCTTGCCCTTCTCGATCTGCTCGAACACGTCGGCGAGCTGGTCGCCGAGGAAGATCGAGATGATCGCCGGGGGGGCCTCGTTCGCCCCGAGCCGGTGATCGTTGGCGCTGGAGGCGACGACCGCCCGCAGCAGGTCGCCGTGCAGATGCACCGCGCGGATCACGGCCGCGCAGAACACGAGGAACTGCATGTTGGCATGCGGGGTCTCACCCGGCTCGAGCAGGTTGCCGAGCCGGCAGCCCAGCGACCAGTTCACGTGCTTGCCCGAGCCGTTGATGCCGGCGAAGGGCTTCTCGTGAAGCAGGCAGGCCATGCCATACTTCTGCGCCACCCGCGTGAGCATCTGCATGATCGACTGCTGATGGTCGGTTGCGATGTTGGCGTTTTCATAGAGCGGGGCGATTTCGTACTGGCTGGGGGCCACCTCGTTGTGCCGCGTCTTGACCGGCACGCCGAGCTTGAACAGCTCCCGCTCCGCCTCGAGCATGAAGGCGAGCACCCGCTCGGGAATCGCGCCGAAGTACTGGTCTTCGAACTCCTGTCCCTTCGGCGGCTTGGCCCCGAACAGCGTGCGGCCGGCCATCACGAGATCGGGCCGGGCAAAGTAGAAGTTGCGGTCGATGAGGAAGTATTCCTGCTCCGGCCCGCAGGAGGCCGACACCTGACCGACGTCCTTGTGGCCGAACAGCGTGAGCACGCGCCGGGCTTGCTTGTCGACCGCCTGCATCGAACGCAGCAGCGGCGTCTTCTTGTCGAGCGCCTCGCCCGTCCACGAGCAGAAGGCGGTGGGAATGCAGAGCGTGGTGCCGTTGGGGTTGTCGAGAATGTAGGCCGGGCTCGTCGGATCCCAGGCGGTGTAACCGCGGGCCTCGAAGGTGGCGCGGAGGCCGCCCGAGGGGAAGCTCGACGCATCGGGCTCGCCCTGGATCAGTTCCTTGCCGGAGAACTCGGCGATCGCGTCGCCGTCGCCGGTCGGCGTCAGGAAGCTGTCGTGCTTCTCGGCGGTGAGTCCGGTGAGCGGATAGAAGACGTGGGCGTAATGGGTGGCCCCCTTCTCGATCGCCCAGTCCTTCATCGCCAGCGCCACCGCGTCGGCAATGCCCGGATCGATCGGCTTGCCCTGCTTGATCGTCGCCTGGAGCGCCTTGTAGACGCTCTTGGGCAGGCGGTCCTTCATGACGGCGTCACTGAAGACGTTGGCGCCGAAGATCTCGCTCGTCGGAGTCTCGCGGAAGTTCCAGGCCTGGCCGTTCGACTTGTAGTTATTGATGGCGGCGACGGCACTGGCGCGGGCGGTGGTCATGGCAAGGTCCTTCTTCTAGGGTTTCCGACGTCTCGGTTTCCCGGGGGGATGGCTGCTGAATGGAACGCACGAACGGACTGCGACCGAAGCCGGTCCGCGCAGAAAACAAGCGCGAACCGAACTCGGTGCCGGCGCGAAAGCGCCAGTGCCCACCGCAGCCAGAAGAAGAATTTCAACGGCGGGCACACGCGGACGACCGACTCCTTGCAGACTAGCCGCGCCCGAGGGGCAGTTCAAGTAGCGGCCGCGGGCTGCCGAACCACCGAAGTCCGCTCAGCCGCACCGCCGGTCGGGGGCACGTGCTCGCCGCCGGCGGATCGTGCGAGTTCACTTCTCGCTCGGGATAGGCAGCTTTTTGGTCCGCACGATGCACCGGCGGCTGCGCGCGACCCCCGACCGGCTTCCCGCTTCTCGTAGGCCCGTCACTCCGTGACGGGCAGCCCGTTGCGGAGCAACAGGCCTACAGTGTCGGGCAGCCCCTCACGGCGTTGTGGTTCGCGGTCCCGGTCCCTGAAGCTCCGCGGCCCTGCGCACAAGGTCCAGAAACTCGGCCCGGTAGCCCCCCTCGTCACGGCCGAGTGCTCGACCGGCGATCCGGGCGACGTCCTCGAGCGAGAAGCTGCCCGCGTGGTCGCCGCCCCGTAGGATCATGCCGAAGGCGGCGACGGCCGCGGCGAACCGCAGGTCGGCCGATGCGGCGTCGAAGGTGCCGCCGCGGTCGGCCAGCGGATACTCACGGAGCACGCTCGTGTCGCCGTCGGGATCTTTGAACCGCAGTTTCACGGTGAGCAGCTCGTCGCTCGGCACGAGCGTCGTCGCTGCGTCGGGCTTTGCCGTGGGCTCGGGCTGTTCTTGGTACTTGAGCGGCTCGGCGCCGCTGCCCGGGCCGCCGCGGGCCGCTGCGCCGACCGGCAGGATCTCGTAGAGGGCGGTCACCGTGTGCCCGGCTCCGATCTCGCCGGCATCCTTTCGATCGTTCCGGAAGTCGCTGTTCGCGAGTAGCCGATTCTCGTAGCCCACGAGCCGATATGACGCGACGAGCGCAGGATTGAACTCCACCTGAAGCTTCACGTCCTTGGCGATCGTGATCGTGGAGCCCGTGAGCTGCTCGACCAGCACCTTGCGGGCCTCACGCACACCGTCGATGTAGGCGTATACGCCGTTGCCGTTGTCGGCGAGCTTCTCCATCTTTTCGTCCTGCAGGTTGCCCTGGCCGAAGCCGAGCATCGTCAGGAACGTGCCGCCGGCGGCCTTCTGCCTGATCAGGTCCACGAGCGCTGCATCACTCGTGACGCCGACGTTCAGATCGCCGTCGGTCGCCAGGATCACCCGGTTCGCGCCCCCCTCGATGAAGTGCTCCGCCGCCTGCTCGTAGGCCAGCGCGATCCCGGCGCTGCCGTGCGTGGAGCCGCCGGCCGAGAGCCCCTCGATTGCCGCGAGGATCGTCTGCTTCTGGTCACCGGTGGTCGGTGGCAGCACGAGCCCCGCGTTCCCGGCATAGGTGACGATCGAGACCCGGTCGTTCTCGGTGAGCTCCTCGACGAGCATCCCCAGCGCCTGTTTCACGAGCGGGAGCTTGTCGGGCTGCTGCATCGACCCAGAGACGTCGATGAGGAAGACGAGGTTGCCGGCCGGCCGGTGGGCCCGCTCGATGTCGCGGCCGCGGATGGCGACGCGGACGAGCAGCCGGTCCTCGCGCCACGGGCAGGTGGCGGCCTCGAGTGAGACGGCGAATGGGTCGTCGCCGTCCGGCACCGGGTCGTCGGAGCGGAAATAATTGACCAGTTCCTCGATCCGCACCGCGTCGCGCGGAGGCAGGCGTCCAGCTGAGAGGAACCGCCGCACGTTGGCATACGACGCGGTATCGACGTCGATCGAGAACGTGGAGAGCGGTTCGTCGGCCACGGCCCGGTCGCGGTTCTCCTCGAATCGGGCATACCGTTCGCGACTCACGGGTTCCGGTCGCGATGCGATGCGATCCTCGGGCCTGCGCAGGTCCGGGGCTGCGGCAACGGCTGGCGCAGGGCTCGCCTCCGCGAGGGCAGACGGAGGCGCAGGACTGGCAACCGCAACCGATCGAGGCGATTCTTCATCGCGACTGGCTTTCGCTGCGGGGGGCAGCTGGTCGGCCGGTGCAAGGAGTCGCTCCTCGGCGGGGGCCATACGCGAGTGTGCCGCACCCGTGGCCTGCGCGACCTCACGGGTGGCCGCACCTCCGGCTCTCCTGAGGGCACTCTGCTGGAATGATCCGCGGAGCATGGGCAGCGTCACGGCAACGAGCAGGGCTGCGGCGAGCGAGCCGACGACGGCGAAGAGGCCCCACGGCCGGCGGCGTCGATGTGGCTGCACCGGCGTCGTTGGCAGCGGATTCGATGCGAGCTGTGCGACGATCCGTCGTCGCAGATCCTGCGATCGCGGCGCCGCGTCGGGACTCCGCAACTCTTCGTCACGTGCCCCCCGGAGGGCCTCGCCGACCGCACGCGTCTCGGCCACGATCCGCCTCGGCTCGGTGGCGTCCGGCGCGATGAGCGACGCCGCCACCTCGTCCCGTTCGCGGCCCTCGAGCTGGTCGAGCGCGTGGGCCGTCAGCCGTGCCATAGCCTCTTCGGTACTCCGATCCGCTGAATGGTTCGTACTCATGATCGGTCTCGCTCTCTTCGGGAGGTCTCGTGGCACTCGGACGCATCGAGCATGGTTCGGACCCGGGGATGGCTGCGGAGGCTGGAAAGACCCCGGTGGGCGAGCACCCGCACATGCCCCTCCTGGCGGCCGGTGATCTCCG
>JAPOJV010000053.1 GCA_029978085.1 bacterium | reverse complement strand
GCAATCTCCGCAAGAGCGAGCAAAACCTCTTCTCGATCGAGCGCGAGATCCAGGACATCGACAACCGCATCGAGCGGTTCAAGGCTCGAAAGGTGGTGGCCCCGTGCGACGGGTTCGTGTATCGCGTGGCGGCCAACGTGGGACAGGGCGGGCAGTACGTGAAGGAGGGGGAGGATCTCTGCACGATCGTGCCCGACACCAACGACCGTGTGGTGGAGCTCTTCCTCGACGGTCTCGACGCACCGCTCGTGCTCGCCTTCGCCGACCGGACCGGCTCGATGCCGCACGTGCGGCTGCAGTTCGAGGGCTGGCCGGCGGTGCAGTTCTCGGGCTGGCCCGAGCTGGCGATCGGCACGTTCGGCGGCAAGATTCGGCAGATCGACGCGGCCGCGGCGGGATCGGGGAAGTTTCGGGTGCTCGTGGAGCCGGAGCAGCGGCTCGTGAAGGATGCCTGGCCGGCGCCCGAGTTTCTGCGACAGGGAAACCAGGCCGTGGGCTGGGTGTTTCTGAATCGCGTGCCGCTCGGCTACGAGATCTGGCGGCGGCTCAACGGCTTCCCGCCGGTGCTCGCCCCGGACTCCAAGTCGGACGACAAGGGGGGCAAAGACGACAAGCCCAAGGCCCCCAAGATCAAGGTCGGGTGACGGCCGGCGTGGACAAGTCACGCCGTGACTTGTATTCCGGTCACGGCGTGACCGGGCTACTTCCTCCGGTCACGGCGTGACCGGGCTACTTTGCCCAGACTGCCGCGCCACCTGTCGCACCCGCTGGTGAGCGGTCACGTGCGTAAAGTTGCGCGATTACGCGGCCGATACCACATCTGACGGTCCTGCGGTCCGCGCAGGCCCGACGCTCATGCCGCGCACCCCGCTCGGCATCCGCGATAGCAGGCGGCTCACGTGCACCACCGCGTTCCACACCATCGATCCAGCCCCGCAATCGGCGGCCTCTTCGCCGCGGCCGCCATCGCCTGCGCCGTCGCGTTCAGCATCGGCCCCGTGGCCGCCCAGGAGCCGGGGCAGTTTCTGCCCGAGCCGCTCATCGCCGAGGCCGAAACCGCGGCCCATGAAGAACTGCGACTCAGCCCGATCGTCACGCAGTCATTCCTCCAGGCCACGGCCGGCACCGCCCCCGAGAACGCCACCGTCGAACTGCCGGAGTTGCTCCCTGCACCGGCGGCACTGCCGGCCACCGACACAGAGCCCGAGACATTCATCATGGAGACCGGTCCACCCGGCGTGGTGGCCGTAAAACCGCCCGCCGAATCGACCGTGCCGGGCTGCGAGACCGACGACCGCGACATTCCACTCACGCTGGCCGAGGTGCTCGACAGCGTGCGGATTCATTTCCCGCTCCTCCAGGCAGTCGAGCGGGAACGCGCCGTGGCCTCCGGCCGGCTCACGAGCGCCATGGGCGCCTTCGACACCAATCTCAACATGTCGGGCAACGCCCTCGCCCCCGGCACCTACGAGAACTACCGGTCCGACATGGGTCTCTCGCAGATGCTCACGGTCGGCGGCATCAGCCTGTTCGGCGGCTACCGCACCGGCTTCGGCGACTTCCCGACGTACAACCTCGGCCAGAAGACGGCCGACGCCGGCGAGTGGCGCGGCGGCGTGAACGTGCCCTTGGCTCGCAACCGCGAGATCGACCGCCAACGGGCCACGCGGGCCCAGGCCGAACTCGACGTCTCGCTCGCGGAGCCGGTAATCGAGCGGAGCCGGCTCGACTACATGCGGTCGGCGGCGCGGGCTTACTGGAGCTGGATGGGGACCGGCGAGCGACGGGGCGCGGCCGACCGACTGCTCCTTCTCGCCACCGAGCGCGACCTCGAACTCCAGCTGCGGGTGGACGAGGGCGCGACGGCCAACATCGAGCGGGTCGACAACCAGCAGAACGTGGCCCTCCGCAACGGGCTCGTCGTGCAGGCCGACCGCCTGGTGCAGCAGGCCACGATCGACCTCTCCCTCTATCTGCGCGATCCGCTCGGCAAGCCCGTGCTCGCCGGCCCCCGTCGGCTGCGGCCTGTGCCGCTGCCCGTGTCGCCGAGTCGCAGTCTCTTCGACGATTCGCTCTCGCGGGCGCTCGCCGCGCGACCGGAATTCGCCCGCCTCTCGCTGCAACGCGAGAAGCTGATCGTCGAACGCAGGCTCGCCGTCAACAACATTCTCCCCGGCATCGACGGCCAGATCACCGGCAACCAGGATGCCGGCTACGGGTCGAGCCCGCTCTCCGGCCCGCTCGGACTCGACCGGCAGGTGCTGCAGGCCTCGCTCGTCTTCCAGATGCCCGCCCAGCGGCGCGACGCCCGCGGCAAGCTCGTCACCACCGACTCCCAGCTGATGCAGCTGGAGCGGCAGCTGCAATACGCCCACGACCAGGTGCGGGCGGAGGTACAGGACGCCTTCTCGGCGCTCGAGCGGGCGTATGAGTTTCACAAGCAGGCGCGGCAGCGGCTGGAGCTGGCCCGGATCGTGGCGGAGGCCGAGCGGGAGCAGTTGCGGCTCGGCCGCAGCGACGTGCTCCGCGTGACGCTCCGCGAGCAGGCGAAGTTCGAGGCCGACGTGCTCGAGGTGACGGCACGGCAGGAGTTCTGGCGGGCCGAAAGCGACCTCCGCGCCGCCGACACATCGCTCGGCCCGGAGAGCCCGGGGTTGTTGGGGCAGTAGGCCCGTTGCGGAACCCGTAGGCAAGTCACGCCGTGACTTGCATGGTCGGTGTGGGCAAGTCACGCCGTGACTTGCATGGTCGGTGTGGGCAAGTCACGCCGTGACTTGCATTCCGGTCACGGCGTGACCGGGCTACCTTTCCGGACTACTGCCGGATCGGCACGAGTGGCGGCGCCTGCTGGCTCGCCGGCGGCGCGGCGGGCGGTGCCACCGGCACGGCCGCCGGCTGCGCCGGCACGGCCGCCTGACGATCCGCCGGCTGGAGCGGCGGCTGCGCCGCCACCGGCGGCGGCACCTGCTGCCCCGGCTGCGTCCGCGCGTTCATGTTGTCGATGAGATCCTTCACGTCCTGGTGAAACGCGAGCCCTCGGCCCTCGAACACCTCTGCCGGCGTCACGCCGAACCGGCTGTAGAGCATCGCATCGGCATTGTGATCGACCGAGAGATCCGCGCCGCCGAGCGACACGCCGAGAAACAGCCCGCGACTTCTCGCATACGAATAAATCTCCGCACCCAGCCGCGCATCGGTGCCGGCATTCGCCTGCCGGCCCACCGGCCCCAGCGCGATCGAGGCATCCGCTCCGAGCGTGACCTTCTGGCCGTTCATGATCCCCTGCAGGCTGCGCGGCGTGGCGAAGATGAGGATGATGTCGGCCGACTGCACGCCCGCCTGAAAGCCGAGGCTGCCGCCCCCCATCGTCACCATCACCGGCGGACTCCACGTGCGATCGGGCCGCCGCACCATGAGCACGCCCTTGCCGTAGTTGACGCCGAGGATGAAGCCCCCCTTGATCATGTTGGGGAAGATCGCCACGCCCTCGGCCTTGTTGAGCATCGTCGGCGGGATCGACTCGATCTGCAGACCACCAAACTGGTCGAGCGCCTCCTTCGCCTTCCGGACGGTCTGCAGCTCCTCGGCCCCAGACGTGATCTGAAGCTGGGCCACCGCAGGGGGGGCGACCATCACGCACAGACTTGCCGCGACACAGACGGCGGCGGCATGGAGACAACGGCGATCCAGCAGTGGCAGCATGGCGAATCCTTTCGCGAGTGCGGAGCGGCGGCCGGGCCGACCGACAGCCGTCTGATAGACTGGGAGTGAGGGCGGCGGCGAGCCTGTTCAAGCCGTAGAAACAGCACCTGGGAGTATGACGCATGTGCGGCATCGTCGGCTACGTCGGCTTCAGGCGGGCCACCGACCTGATCCTGGAGGGCCTGCGGCGGCTGGAATACCGCGGCTACGACTCCGCCGGCATCGCCGTGCTCGACGAGGAGGGCAGCCTCCAGGTGAAGAAGGCCGCGGGCCGGCTGTCGCGGCTCGAAGCCCTCGTGCGGGCCGGTGGCGGCGACGCGGCCGACACGGCCGTGGCCGACAGTTCGATCGGCATCGGCCACACCCGCTGGGCCACTCACGGCGCTCCGACCGATGGCAACGCTCACCCGCATCTCGGCTGCTGCGGCGCGGAGGCCACGCCGAGCGTGGCCGTCGTGCACAACGGCGTGATCGAGAACTACCACAGCCTCAAGACGCGGCTGGAGGCGGAAGGCTACGTCTTTCGTTCCGAGACCGACACGGAGGTCATCGCCCACCTCATCGACAGCGGCCTCCAGAAGGCACTCGCCACCGGCGCCCGCGTGACCGACGAGCCGGCCGACAGCCCGTGGGTCATGGCCGTCCGTGAGGCGATCGCCCAGCTTCGCGGCACCTACGGTCTGCTCGTGCTCTTCCGCGAACGCCCCGACCTGCTCGTGGCCGCCCGCTGCGGCAGCCCGCTCGTGGTGGGCGTGGCCGACGGCGAACACTTCATCGCCAGTGATGCCAGCCCCCTTGCCGGCCATGCCGACCGGATCGTGTATCTCGCCGACCACGAGGTGGCGGTGATCACGGCCGATTCACTCCGCGTGATCCACCGCGACTCCGGCCGCGTGGAGCCCTCCGTGCAGCCCTTCGACCTCACGGCCGCCGACGTGGGCATGGGGGGCTTCGCCCACTTCATGCTCAAGGAGATCCACGAGCAGCCCGAGACGATCAAGGCGGCGATGCGCGGCCGGCTTTCCCGCGACGACGCGACGGCCGTGTTCGGCGGACTCAACCTCACGCCGCAGCAGCTGCAGAAGGTGCGGCGGATCGTGCTCACCGGCTGCGGCACGAGCTGGCATGCGGCGCTCGTGGGTGAATACCTGATCGAGCAGTTCGCGCGGCTGCCGGTGGAAGTGGAATACGCCAGCGAGCTGCGGTATCGCAACCCGCCGATCGACGAGGGCACGCTGCTCTTCGCGATCACGCAGTCGGGCGAGACGGCCGACACGCTCGCCGCACTCCGTGAACTGAAGCGGAAGGGGCATCCCACGCTCGCCATTTGCAACGTCGTGGGAAGCACGATCGCCACCGAGGCCGACGGCGGTATCTATCTCCACGCCGGACCCGAGATCGGCGTGGCCAGCACGAAGGCCTTCACGAGCCAGTGCATGGTGCTCGCGCTGCTCGCGCTCTACTTCGGCCGGCTGCGGCATATGAGCTACGAGCAAGGCCGCGAATACATCGCCGCGCTCGAGGCACTCCCGGGGCTCGTGGCGGAGGCGCTCGAGGCCGATGCCACGATCCGGGCGATCGCCGAGAAGTATCGCTCGGCCAGCACGTTTCTTTATCTGGGCCGGCAGTTCAACTTCCCGCTGGCGCTCGAAGGTGCGCTCAAGCTCAAGGAGATCAGCTACATCCACGCCGAGGGCTATCCCGCGGCGGAGATGAAGCACGGACCGATCGCGCTGGTCGATCCGCTCACGCCGAGCGTGTTCCTGATCCCGCAGGGGGCGGTGTACGACAAGGTGCTCCTCAACGTCGAGGAGATCAAGGCCCGCAAGGGGCCGGTGATCGCGGTGTCGAGCCCGGGCGACGCGCGGGTGCGGCAGCTTGCCGACGACGTGATCGAGGTGCCCGAGGCGCCCGACTTTCTGCAGCCGATCGTGGCGGCGATCCCGTTGCAGCTGCTCGCGTATCACATCGCCGTGCTCCGTGGCTGCGACGTGGACAAGCCGCGGAACCTTGCGAAGAGCGTGACGGTGGAGTGAGGGTGGCCGTCACGGTACCCCGGTCACGCCGTGACCGGAAGTCTGTCACGGCGTGACAGACCCACACCGGAACAAGTCCCGGAGTGACTTGCCCACGGTAGCCCGGTCACGCCGTGACCGGCATCCCCGCGCCCGCCTTGCGGCCCTGTCACGCGCTGGTACGATTTCCCTACCTGTCGCCCCCGGGGCGGCCGCACTCGCCCGAGTGGCGGAATTGGCAGACGCGCAAGATTCAGGTTCTTGTCCAGGTAACTGGGTGGAGGTTCAAGTCCTCTCTCGGGCATTTTGCCGCCTTCGGGCGGTTGCTCCCACTGACGGCTTCGGTAAGATCGTTCCGGGGCCGTAGCTCAGTTGGTTAGAGCATCGGACTTTTAATCCGTTGGTCCTGGGTTCGAGTCCCAGCGGCCCCATTTGACGGAAGTGCCTGCGGCGACGGTGACTCCCGCGCGGGCGAGCCTCCGGCGGCGGGAGGCTCGCAAGGGCTACTGTTAGCCAAACTGTTAGCAAACGGCCCCGAATACACCGCGGCCGTGGCCCGCTCGTAGGCCGCCCAGGCCGCCTCGGCGGTCCGCTGGGCGTCGGTGGCAACGTAGAAGCGCAAGGTCGTCTCGATCGACTCGTGGCGCATCAGTTCCTTCAACTGGGCGGGCATCAACCTGGCCGCCCACCGCTCGCCGAACGCCCGCCGGAGGTCGTGGGCGGATGCGTACTTCGCCTTGACCTGCCCCCCTTGCTTAGGAATCAGTGTGGTTGGTGTGCGTCAGGGTTACTTCCGACGCCGAACCAGATAGCCAACGCAGGTGAGACCGGCGAGGGCCATGGCGTAGGTGGAGGGTTCGGGGACGGCGACAGGACTTGCGAGACGAAAACCGGTGGCGTTGTTCTCGGTCGACGGGGTACCCGCGATCCTATCGGAGGACGACAAGGCGACCGCGATGTGAGGATGGGACCGGTTCGAGGAACGCAGCCGTTTTGCCCCTGCACATGGGTCCTGAAGGGCATCCTGAAGCCGGTTGCAACCGTTCTGGGCCAGCGCGGAACCTCGGGACCGTCACGGGTTTCCGTGAACGGCATCGCACTAGTTCCTGGGGCGATTCGCTCCGGTTCTGCGGCGAATCGTGTCACCGCCACCCGTGAGTAGCCCTCGTGTCCGTGCGGCCGCCGTAGCGGCGTGCTACCGTGTCATCCAAGGTGAGGAGCCTGCCGCCACGGCGAGGCGACAGGACGAAGGGAGCCACCGGTGCCCTCCACCGGCCCAGATCGAGGTCATGAGCACAGGGACGAATCGACCGCGTGCATCCCATGCGTTCGGACGGATGACGCCCGGTGCCCTGACTGCGCTGCCGGACTGAGGTAGACGAATGAGGCGACTCGGCCTGCTCCTCGTGATCGTCGCGGCATTCATCGCTGCGTGGCGGAAGCTTGACGAGATTCCGCTGGCCGTGATCGGCCAGCCTTCCACCACCGGCTCTTTGCAGACGGAGAAGGAGGCGACCTTCTTTCGAACGCTGCGGGAGAAAACGGGGCTCCCGGTGCGCGTGACCTACCGTCCGGTCGAGATGGCGGGCTTCAAGGACACGCATCAATTGCAGATGCTCAAGGACGGGCAGTTCGACCTCGTGTCGCTCCGTTTCCTGCAGAACCGGCAGGCGGAGCCGCTCCTGGAAGGAATCGACCTCGTCGGACTGATTCCCGACTTCGCGACCGCACGGCAGATCGTCGACGCGTATGCGCCGACGCTCGGCCGCGAGTTGCGACGGCGATTCGACGTGAAATTGCTCGGCCTGTGGACGTTCGGTCCCCAGGAGTTTTTCAGTCGCACGCCACTCCGTGGGCTCGCAGACCTCAAGGGCCGCCGCGTGCGGGTCGGCGACGCCTCACTCGCCCCCGTCATTTCGGCCCTGGGAGGAATCCCCGCGGTCATTCCGTTCGACGACACGAGGCAGGCCCTGGAGATCGGGCTCGTCGACTGCGCCGTGAGCAGTGCCGCGTCGGCCAGGTATGCCGGATGGACCGATGCCGCGCCCCACTACCTGCCGGTCGCGTTGCACTTCGGTCTCAACGGTTACGTCATCGCGCTCGGGAAGTGGGATTCCCTGTCGCCCAGTCAACAGGCGATTCTCCAGCAGGCTTTCAACGCCCACATCGCCGACCTCTGGCGATACTCGGAGGATCTCCATTCCCGGGCCCTGCGCGGCGGCCGCGACCTGCCCCGCAGCCGGGACGATTCTCCTGATCTCGTGGTGGTCGAACCCCCGGCGCACGACGGTCACCTGATGCACGATCTGGGCGTCTCGACCGCACTGCCGCGCTGGGCGAAACGCTGCGAGGAGGTGCATCCCGGCGCCGTCGCCATATGGCGCGAAAGGCTCGCGCCGGTCGTCACGCTGGAGCCGTCGGCCCCGCATGCCGTCGGCCCGAACACCGAGCCCCGCCGTGAGCCAGTGGCCGAGACAGGCCCATGACGCTCCTCCAGTGGTTGCGATCGGCCCGCGGCGCGGTGGTTCGCCGGCTCCACCGGTCCACCTCGGCTACCGACAACGTGGTGTCGGGTGCGCTCCGCTGGGTCGGCCTGCTTTCCGTGCTCCTGTTCCTCCTCCGCAACGCGTTCGAATTGTTCGTCGCGCATGGCATGTACGAGGCCCAGCGTTGGTTGATCGCCGTGCTCGACGGGGTTCTCGCGGTTTGGGCGCTCGCGGAGATTCTTTGGATTGGCCGGACATCGATGCCGATCCCCGTCGGCCCCCTGGCCGCTGCGCTCGCCGCGCAACTGGCCGTCGTGTGCATCCGGCTACTCCTCATCCCGATGGCGCCGGCGTCACTCGACAGGCTTGACCGGCCGTTCGCATTCGGGCTCGCCACCGTTTTCGTGCCCATTCATACGGTCGTTTTTCTCATCATCGGAAAACTGCTCATCGATGCGTTCTCCCACGCCGAGCGGCTGCGGGCCAATCAACTCGAGGCCCAGGTGGCACTGACGAAGAAGGCTGAGGCCGAACTCCGTGTCCAGCAGGAGGAGGTCGTGGCCTCGCACCGTCGCGAGCGGGCGAGCGCCGCACGGCAACGCCGCATGCTGAAACTGAAGCTGGAGAGCAGCCTGCTGGCGTCGGCGGTGGCACACGAAATCAAGATTCCACTCAGCACGATCCTACTGCGCACAAAACTGCCCGCCGACCCGGGAGAGTCAAACGCCGAGACGCTGGCGGCCGTGGCCTGCGACGTGGAGAAGGCCGTGCGCACGATCGAAAAGATGAACATCCTGCTGCGGAGCGTCGAGACGGAGCACGCCCGTATCGACCTCACCCAGGTCGTCCGCACGTGTCTCGTCGAGTCGCGAGTCGAGTTCGCTCGACTGGAAGTCACGGTGATGGAGTCGGGCCTCACCAGGCCGTGCTTCATCGACGGAGACGAGGCTCAATTGCGGATCGCCGTGGCAAATGTCCTGCGCAACGCGGTCGAGGCGCTCGATGCGGCCGCGGGTGGAGCGGCGACACCGACGATCGTGGTGTCGCTCCGTCGCGGGAAGCGATCCGCGGTGCTGGCCATCGGCGATAGCGGCCCGGGCTGGTCGGGCGCCGAGCGTGGCAGTGCGCCGCTGTCCACCACGAAGCCTTCCGGCAGCGGCCTGGGTTTGTACGTCGTCCGCACGGTGGTCCGCCGGAACCATCGTGGGAAAATCGCCTTCCGGCGTTCCCCGCTCGGCGGCGCAGAACTGCGGCTCTGGTTTCCGCGGAACTCAACGCAGGGCGTTCGCCACAATCCTTAAGAGCCTGCCACGGACGGCCGAATCAGTCCGGCATCGACGTGTGGTTGTGCAGCGTTGCCAGCCGGACGAGCCCGGCGCCGCGGGCGTTGAGTTTGGCGGTGATGCTCTTGCGGTGCGTCTCAACGGTGTTCGTCGAGATGCCCAACTGCCGGCCGATGTCGGCGGTCGTGAAGCCCTGGCCGATGAGTCGGAAGATTTCCATTTCCCGCGGCCGCAGACGCGCCAGCGCGTCGGACTCAACGGCGGCAAGCGGCATCTCGACGCCCCGGGCCTGCATCAACCCGGTGAGCACGGCCTGCAACTGATCGAAGGCCTGGGTCTTGTCGACGAGCGCCCGCAGGTTGTCGAGCAGGCACTGCGGGCAGGTGAATTCTCGCGTCGCGCTCGACAGCACGATGCATTCGATGTCCGGATGGGCATCGACCGCCACGCGGAAGACGTCGAGTCCGTCGCCGTCGGGGAGTTTGAGGTCCAGGACGAGGATGTCGAACAAATCCGAGCGGAGGGCCCTGACCCCCTCGGCGACCGTTTTGGCGGTTGCCCGCACCTCGATGCCCGGCACCGTGCCCATCACCCTCGCGAGCAACTGCAGGAACATCGTCTGGTCCTCCACGACGAGGCAGGACAGACTTCGTGACTGCGCCGCATTCCGCCTGGCGGCAAGAACTGTCTTCATGAGGGTGCACAATGGTCCAAGGAGAGCCGTCGTCCGCGGCCGCCACGGGCCCATCCGGCGCCCGACCTTTCAGAATTTAGGAACATTACGCGGAGGCGTCCGGCCTGTGGCATGAAGACGCATCGCCCATCAGAGACGATGGATTTCGATCACCTGCGGCCCGTCGGATAACGCCAGGAAGCACTCGCCTTCGCTTTGCGGCAAGCTGAGTCGGGCTCTTCGGTGGCCGAGGTCATCCGAACGCTCGGCATCAGCGAGCAGACCTTCTATCGGTGGAAGAACCGGTTCGTGGTCCTCGTCAACGACCAGATGGGCGAGCCGCAGGCCGTTGATGTGCTGTGCCATGAGTGGGCGCACTCGCCGTTCCCGAAGAATTCGCATGACCGCGATGCGACCATGACCTAATCTTCGGAATCGTCTGGACTTTTAATCCGTTGGTCCTGGGTTCGAGTCCCAGCGGCCCCATTTTTCTTGCGGTTCAAAACGACCGCGACGACGACGCCAAGCCCCGCCAGGGCGAGCGTGGACGGCTCGGGCACGGTGGCGACAGTGACCGCAGCCGCCTCCGACACATTCGGTGACGAGGCAATCCCCGCCACCTTCAGGCTTCCGGCGTAGTCGCCGGCCACTTTGAGCGTGTCGAAGCTGAAGTTGTTCTTCACGCCAAGCAACGACGCGTTCGGCGTTCCGGCGACCAGCGTGTCAGGATTTACCGCCAGGTTGCTCGTCGCCCACATCTTCACGTCCACTTTTCCCGACGTGGCGCTCGGCACGAGCCCGACCGCAATCAGGTACGAGACGTTGGTCGCAGGCGTGAAGTCCACCGACTTGATGTCGGCCGGCCCGTTCCCAGCGTGGGCGTCGAGGCCGAACTTCTGGGCTTCGTACGGGATTCCGAGAAACATCTCCTCGGTGCCACCGTTCCAGAGGCTGATGCCCGTGTAGTTGCCGCCCGAGAAATCCGACGAATTCATGAGGTAGGTGAGGTAGATGCTCGTGCCCGACGTGCTCGTGGTGGCACTCAGCGGCCGCGACGAGATGGAGGACCCGATCTGCACCGCGTTGCCCGTGCCGCCGAGGCCCGCAACGATCGTGCTGTCGCCGCCTGACCACGCCCCCGAGAATCCGCTGCCACCGTTTTGGCCGGCGAGGTTGGAGCCGACCGTGTAATTGAACGTCTCGGTGAAGATCGTCGCGGCGGTCGCAGGTGCCGCGAGGAGCGTTGCGGTGATGACGAACACGGCGGCCCCGAGCCGGCTCATCACGTTCCTTCGTTTCGCCATGATTCGTGTCCTCCTACCTGCTGACGCATCCGAGTGGCAGCGCCACGGTACCTGCCTTTCCTTGGAGCCTACAGCCGTGCGGACATCCCGCGACGTGTATTCCGCGAAAAGTGACGAGTCCGGCACGAGCAGGGACGAATCCGGCACAAACGGGGACGAATCCGCAGGCCGCGCTCGTTCCTGAAAACAAAAGCGGCGCGACAGATGCCACGCGGGGCACAGATTTCTTGCTCCGCAACGGGCTGTGCCCGTCACGGAGTGACGGGCCTACGGGAAACGGGGCGGGAGTGAGTGTTGCTTGCCGAACTGCGGTACGGCTGCGAACTTGGATGGTCTCAATCACCACCGTCCTGCTCGCTCTCCGACATGACCGCCAATCCGCTCGCCGACGTCGTCACCGGCCAATACGAGAAGTGGGTGTATCCCGAGCCGATCCGGGATCTCCCCGCCTGGCTCACCGGCAACTGGCAGTGGTTCGATCCGAGCCACGCCCACCGGATGTTCTGGCCCGACCGCGAGTATCGGCCCGATCTCGACATCCTGATCGCCGGCTGCGGCACCAATCAGGCGGCCGTCTTCGCCTACACGAACCCCGGCGCGACGGTCGTGGCGATCGACGTGAGCGGGGCGTCGCTCGACCACCAGCGGTTTCTCAAGGAAAAGTACGGACTCAAGAACCTGGAGCTCCACCGGCTCCCCATCGAGGAGGTCGGCTCACTCGACCGCGATTTCGACCTCATCGTCTCCACCGGCGTGCTCCACCACATGGCTGACCCGAAGGTCGGGATGCGGGCGCTCGCCGAGCGACTGCGGCCCGACGGCGTGGCTGCGATCATGCTCTACGCGCGGTACGGGCGGATTGGCGTGGAGATGCTCCAGGCGATGTTCCGTGAACTGGGGCTCCGCCAAGACGAGGCCTCGCTCACGGTAGTGCGGGCTGCGATCGCGGCGCTGCTGCAGGACCATCCGGTGAAGAGCTACATGGCGGTCGCTCCGGACCTGCAGTTCGACGCGGGGCTCGTGGACACGTTCCTGCACGGCCGCGACCGCAGCTACACCGTGGACGACTGCCTCGACCTCGTCGCCTCCGCCGGCCTCGTGCTCCAGGAATGGTTTCTCAAGTCGCCGTACTACCCACCGGCGGGAAGCACCGACCCGTTCTACGCCGCGGTCGCGGCACTGCCCGAGGAGCGGCAGTGGTCGATCATGGAGCGGGTCAACACCCGCAACGGCTGCCACTTCTTCACCGCCTGCCGCCCGGAGCGGCCCTGCGAGACCTACCGGGTGGACGTCGCGTCGGAAGCGTTCCTCGATCGCGTGCCCGTGTTTCGGTACCGCTGCGGATTCAGGGACGGCGAGGTCTTCCGCTACGACTGGAAGGTGTCGCTCGATGCCGTGCAACAGGTGTTGATCCGACAGGTGGACGGCCGCCGCACGATCCGCGAGATCCTGGCCGCGAGTGGCCCGGTGATTCCCGAACGGAGCCCGACCGACCTCGAGCGATTCGCCCGCACGTTCTTCCGCTCGCTCGTGCAGCGGGACTTCCTGGCCCTGGGGCTCCGGCCCACCGGCCGGCCTGCGGCCGCGACCTGAGCATGGAGCCCCACGACATGGCCGCGGATGAACGCAGTCGCCCGCGAATCTGCCTGAACATGATCGTGCGCAACGAGGCGCACATCATCCACGAGCTGATCGCGTCGGTCGCGGCCCACATCGACTCGTGGGTGATCGTCGATACCGGCTCGACCGACGGCACGCAGGAGCTCATCCGCCGCCTGATGGCGGAGCGGGGCATCCCCGGCGAGCTGTTCGAGCGGCCCTGGCGAAACTTCGGGAGCAACCGCACCGAGGCGCTCGAGCTTGCCCAAGGCCGTGGTGACTACATCTGGGTGATGGATGCGGATGACGTGGTCACCGGTACCATCGACTTCAGCGGCCTCACCGCCGACGGCTACTCCGTGCGGATCCGCGACGGCGCGGTGTACTGGCGGGTGCAACTGTTCCGCGACGGCGTGCCATGGCGGTACACAGGCGTGCTCCATGAAGTGGCTGTCTGCGACGTACCCCATACCCAGAAGCGGCTTGAAGGGGATTACCGCATCGAGTCGCGTCGCCTCGGCGCCCGGAACCAGGACCCGCAAAAATATGTCCGCGACGCCGCGATTCTCCAGGCGGAGGTCGATCGCAATCCGAACGACATGCGGTCGGTCTTCTACCTGGCCCAGAGCTACTTCGACGCCGGCGACTTCGCGAGCGCCCGCAAGTGGTATGCCCGGCGGGCCGAAATGGGCGGCTGGCAGGAGGAGGTCTATTACTCGCTCTACCGCGTCGCCCTGGCGATGGAGCGCGGCGGCGAATCGTGGCCCGCCGTGCAGGATGCCTCCCTCAAGGCCTGGAGCTATCGGCCCTGCCGTGCCGAGCCGCTCTACATGATCGCCCGACACTACCGGGTGGCCGGCGACTACCGACTCGGCCACCTCTTTGCCGAGCGGGCCGCACGGATTCCGCTGCCGGCAGACGACGTGCTCTTCGTGCCGGCGGATGTCTACGAGTGGCGGGCGCTCGACGAGCAGGCGGTCTGCGGCTCGTGGATCGGCAAGTTCCCGGAAATGTTCGCGATCTGCGAGCGACTCCTGACCCGCGACGACATCCCCGCGGAGGATCGCACCCGCATCGCCGCCAACCGCGACCTCGCGGCGAAGAACATCGCAGAGGCCGCAGCGACGCGATCCGACGCTGCGGCTCCAGCGGCCGCCGCTGACACGGCGCTGCGGCACGCTCTCGCCCGGCGGCTCCAGGTGCGCACGACCGCCAGCGGCCAGATCCGCATGCCCGCGGTGCCGGCCCTGCTCGATGAGTGCCAGGCGATCTGCCTCCGGACGTTTGCCACGCTCGGCGTGGAGTTCACCCCGGAGCAGACGGCCCGCCTCCGCGAGGGCCTCGCGGGCCAGCTCGCCGCCGCCTATGCGGCGTCACCGCGGTCGGAGATCCTGGTCACCTACGACGCGCCCGTGGGCCGGCAGATCAACTGGACCGTCAAGCCCGAATGGGCGAGCGTGCAGGCTGCCTACGACAGCTGGGTCGCCACGCGGAAGCCCCCCTTCTTCGGCACCGCCCCCGATGCCCGCGTGTGGTCGCTGGCGAACGAGGCGGCCGACCCGCGCGGCTGCCCGGTGCTCGACATCGGCGCCGGCACGGGCCGCAACGCCCTCGCGCTCGCCCGCCGTGGCCACCCGGTCGATGCGGTCGAGATGTCGGGCAGGTTCGCCGCCATCCTTCGCGACGAGGCCGCGCGGGAATCGCTCCCCGTCCGCGTGATCGAGCGCGACCTGTTTGCCGGAGCTGGCGACCTGCGGAGCGACTACGGACTGGTCGTGCTCTCGGAGGTTGTCACAGACTTCCGTGATGCCGGACAGCTTCGACGGATGTTCGAACTGGCCGCGGCCTGCCTGGCACCGGGCGGGCGGCTCGTCTTCAACGTCTTTCTGCCGCATCTCGGCTACACGCCCGACGACGCCGCGCGGCAGCTCGGCCAGCAGGTCTACACGTCGATCTTCACCGCATCAGAGGTGACCACGGCCGCCGCAGGGCTCTCCCTCGAACTCGTCACCGACGACTCAGCTCACGACTACGAGCAGCAACACCTACCGGAAGGGGCCTGGCCTCCAACCGGCTGGTATGCCGACTGGGCGAGCGGCCGCGACGTATTCGACCTCCCGCGACACGAGTCGCCGATCGAACTCCGCTGGCTCGTTTATCGCCTCTCTTGCGAGTGATAACAAACAGCCGTATCATGTAATCATGATTCGCACTCAAATCAGCCTTCGGGAGGAGGAGTACGCCGCGGCCAAGGAGGAGGCGGCGCGGCTGGGGATTTCGCTGGCCGAACTGCTGCGGCGTTCGCTTCGTCGTGAGCTGCCCGCTGCCGGGCGGCCTCCGTGGATGCGATACGCCGGGATGGTCGAGTCGGGCGACCCGCGGTCGAGTCAGAGAATCGACGAGATCGTCTATGGCCACAAGTCCTGAAGCCTACGTGGACACCTCGGCGTTCATCGCCTTCATGGATGGCTCGGATACGCACCACCCCCTGTTCGCACGGCTCTTTGCGACTCCGCCGCGGCTGGTGACCACGTCGCTGGTCGTTGCTGAGGGGCACGGCTGGTTTCTGAGGCGATTCGACAGGACCCGGGCGCTCGGCTTTCTGGCGATGGTGGAGATGCTTGCGCCGCTCGTGATCCTGCCGGTGGCAGCCAAAGAAATCGCGGCGGCTACGAAGCTGATGCGCCGATTTTCGGATCAAGACCTGACCCTGGCCGATGCCGTGGGGCTGCATCTCATGGGCGTCCGGAAGACCAAAAGCTGCTGGTCCACCGATCGTCATCTGCGGCTCACCGGCATCCCGTTGGTGATCGACCAAGCTTAAGGACGAGCAGCGGGGCCGCGCAGAAGATGGTCATCGGCCTCGGACATCCTCGCTGCGGAACCGGCTTCACTGCGAGCCTCTTGCAGGCCAACGGCGTGGACGTGCGGCACGAAGACATCGGCCCCGAGGGGATCGTCTCCTGGATGCAGGTCGCGAAGCGCGGCCCGGCCCCCTGGGGCAACACGCTCACGGAGTATCCGCCCGGCGCGCGGGTGTTTCTCGTGGCCCGCTCGCCCCTGGCCTCGCTCAATGCCGTGGCCACCGAAAACCAGCAGATCCGCTCGATCGGCCTGCGGAGCCAACTGCTCTGGGAGCGGCGGCGGGTGGACCTCTTCGCCTGGCCCAACCAGACGGCCGGCGACGGCATCTACGACTTCTTCGGCTGGGCCGTGGCCTCGCTGGCCTGGTGGTACGACATCTGCTTCGACGACAGGCCCGAGATCGTCTTCCGGATCGAGCATCCCGAGGACGACGCACTGCTCTCACGGCTCGTCGGCCGGCCGATCAGCCGCGCGGGCAAGCATGTCTGGCAGAATGCCTACGGCCCGCACAAAAAGTCGGGCCGACTGGAGTTCCCGCTCGACCAGCTCGGCCGCGTTCGCAAGGAGCACCTCGCCAAGCTGGTCGAGACCTCCGAGCGGCTCGGCTATCCGGAAGACGCCGCCCGCTTCCGCGACTATCTGTGATCATCAGCCACCGTCATCGCTTCGTGTACGTCAAGACGCGGAAGACCGCGTCGACGAGCCTCGAGATCGCGCTGTCGAGGTTCTGCGGGCCGGAGGACGTGATCACGACGATCGTCGCCAAGGATGAGGCGGTGCGGACGCGGCTCGGCTATCCAGGGCCGCAGAACGAAACGGCACGCGACCGCACAGGCCGCACGTTCGAACTCATGAATCACACGCCGGCCACGGTTGCCCGCGACCTGCTTGGCGACCGCTGGAACGAGTATTGCACCTTCACGATCGAGCGGAATCCGTTCGACCGCATCATCAGCCAATACTGGTGGGAGGTTGCGGCGCTGGCGGATCCGCCGCCGATCGGCGATTTCCTCCGTGCCAGCCGCGTCGAGGTGCTCTCCAACTGGCACCTCTACGCAGAAGGTGATCGCCCGGTCGTAGACTTCATCGGCCGATACGAGTCGCTCGACGAGAGCCTGCCGCGCATCGCCGAGCGGATCGGCCTCCCCGGACCGATCGTGCTGCCCGAGCAGAAAACGAAGTCGGAATACCGCAAAGACCGCCGCCACTGGCGCGAGGTGCTCTCCGCCGACGACCGCCGTCTCATCGAGACGGTCTGTCGTCGGGAGCTCGATGCATTTGGCTACGCCTGGTGAACGTGATGCTGACCCGCGGAACCAATCACTGCGGCAGCATCATCAATTGGGCTCGGTAGCCGTGCCAGGCGATCCATCGGATCCGCTGGCTCCGCCAACCGACGCACCACCAGCACCGCCCGTACCGCCTTGGGCCGTGCCGGTGCCGCCCGCCAGCGTCGCGTTGCCGCCGTTGCCACCGTTGCCGCCGTTGCCTGTGCCGGCTGTCGCATCGCCGCCAATACCGCCGGCACCGCCGGAGATGAAGTTGCTGTCCGACGCTTGAGCGTCACCGCCATTACCGCCGGCGCCGCCGTTGCCGCTGACAGAGCTACCACCGGCACCGCCCCCACCGCCAGATGTGATGACCGAGACGGTGCCTGCCGTCACCGAGCCGCCAGCGCCGCCAATGCCCCCCGTCCCTTCGGATGAGTTGCCGCCGCGGCCGCCGCCGCCGGCAGCCGCAAAACCAGCCGCACTATCGACCCTGACTGAGCCGCCCGCGCCGCCGGCGCCTCCATTTCCAACGGTCGAGTCGCCACCAGTGCCGCCCATGCCGCCGACTGCAGTGCCTGATGGCGAGTTCGACAGCACAGCCGCGCCTCCGGTACCGCCAGCGCCGCCAGCGCCCGCCGTCGAAGCCCCTCCGTCACCGCCCGCTCCCGCATAGGCGTTGCCGGTCACAGCGGCCGCTGTGCCGCCAGCACCACCGGCACCGCCGGTCCCGGTTGTTGATGCAGCTCCATCGCCACCGGTGCCCCCGCGGGCCTCGCCGTCGGCCACGAGCGCTCCGCCGCCGTTCCCGCCGTTGCCACTCGTGCCACTGATCGAGCCGCCCACGCCACCCTTGCCACCCACGCCGCCGTACGCGCCACCCGTAGTGGTCAAGCTACCGGCACTGCCGCCGGCGCCGCCATTGCCACCGTTGCCGAGCGAGCCACCGGCGCCGCCGCTGCCGCCGGCGCCGCCTGTGGCTCCAGTGGCGCCCGTATCTGAGTAGCCGTTGCCGCCGTTGCCACCGTTGCCGCCGGAAGTGGCGGCGGTGCCGGAGGAGCCGTCCACGCCCGCGCTTGCTCCCGTGCCGCCCGCTGCACCACCGGATGCGCCCGCGCCAGCCTTCCCGGGATCGCCGCCGTTGCCGCCGTTCCCGCCAGTGATCGTCGTTGCGTCGCCGTCAGCGCCGTTGCCGCCATTGCCACCGAGGCCGGCCGCACCGCCGTTGCCGCCATCGCCGCCATTGCCATCCGTGCCCGTGCTGCCAGTTCCAAGGGCCGTGCCACCGACGCCGCCAACGCCGCCGAGGCCACCCGTGGCCCCGTTGCCACCAGTGCCGCCAGCACCACCGTTGCCACCAGCGCCGAAGCCAGCCGAGCCGTTGCCACCGTTGCCGCCAGCGCCGCCGGCGCCGCCATTGCCGGCCGCGCCACCATTGCCGCCGTTGCCAGAGATCGATCCGCCGAGGCCGCCATTGCCACCATTACCGCCGTCGCCGCCAGCCGTGCCATTGCCGCCCGCCGTTCCCGCGAGGCCAAACGGACCTGTAACGCCGGCCGTACCCGTGGCTCCAGTAGCACCATCGCCGCCGTTGCCGCCATTGCCACCATTGCCGAGTGAGCCGCCGTTGCCGCCCGCGCCGCCATTGCCGCCGGCATCACCAGCATTCGTGGGACTGAAGCCGTCGCCGCCGTTGCCGCCGTTGCCGCCGCTCGTCGCAGCGGCGCCCGTTACGCCAGCTGCCCCCAACGTGGAGCCGATGCCGCCAGAGCCGCCAGCGCCAGCCTTGCCGGCCTCGCCGCCGTTGCCACCGTTCCCGCCATCGGGCGACACAGCGCTGCCGGCCGCGCCATTGCCGCCGTTGCCAGCCACGCCTGCGTCGCCGCCATTGCCGCCGTTACCGCCGACGCCTGTGGCTCCGGCTGTGCCAACGCCAGCCGCGGTGCCCCCGACGCCGCCATTGCCCCCCACGCCGCCATTGCCGCCATCGCCGCCAGTGCCGCCAGTGCCGCCCGCATCGCCCGCCGTGGCGCCGTCCGCGCCATTGCGGCCGATGCCGCCGGTTCCGCCGTTGCCGGCATT
>JAPOJV010000124.1 GCA_029978085.1 bacterium | reverse complement strand
TTCCGGGTGGGCTTGTCACGCCGTGACAAGCATTCCGGGTGGGCTTGTCACGCCGTGACAAGCATTCCGGTCACGGCGTGACCGGGCTACCGTGACCGGGCTACCGTGACCGGGCTACTGTGACGGGCAGCCCGTTGCGGAGCAACGGGCCTCCGGCCGGCAGCGCTCCTACGGCTCGGACTCGAGGCGGGCGACGAGGCTGCGGACCTGGTCGAGGTCGATGCCGGCCGGCTCGTGGTCGAGCAGCCAGCGGGCGTCGGTGAGGGCGGCGGTGCGGCGGCCGAGGCGGGCTGAGGTGATCATCCGCATCACGCGGTCGCGGGCGGAATCGGGATCGATCACGAGAATCGCATCGAGGTACCGCAGCACGTCGGCCTGCTTGCCCTCGCGGACGGCGATGCCGAGGAGGTTGTTCAGCATCCGCGTGAGGATCGCCCGTGGGGCAGCGACGGTGAGGTCGGAATCTGTGAGTTCCTCGCCCGCTTCATCTCGCTCGGCGGCCAGGTCGTCGCGGGTGCGGACGGCGGCTCGGTCGAAGATGTCGAGCCAGCGTGGCTCGCCGTTCTCTGGCGTGTACTGCACGAGAAAGTGGCCCGGAAACCCCACGCCCTCCACGGTGAGCCCGAGCCGCCGGGCCAGCTCCATGTAAACCACTGCGAGTGAGATCGGGATCCCCTCGCGGTCGTCAAGCACTTCGTTGACGTAGCTGTTGGACCGGTTGTAGTAGTCGCCGCGGCTCCCGTGAAACCCAAGCTCGTCGAAGAGCACGCGGTTGAGCACGGCGAGCGTCGCCTCGCCATCGGCGGCCTCGGGCAGTTGCTTGCGGATGTCCGCGGCGAGCCGGTCGAGTTCGTGCCGCGAGGCAGCCACGTCGAGATCGGCATTGTCGAGCTTGGCGATCAGCAGTGCGGCGTGGAACAGATCGATATCGGCCCCGACTTGGGTATCAGCCTTGCCCACGAGGCTGGCCAGTTCATCGAGCGTCCGCCGCGTATGCACGCTCGACGCGAGTGCCCCGAGCCGGGCCGCCTGCTGCTCGAGTTCGGCCGCCCGCCGCATGAGTCCCGTGCGGGCGGCATCGCCCTCGGGAAGAAGCTTCGCGACGAGATCATCGGCGGGCTCATCAGCGGCCGCCGCACCGTCACCCTGCACGGCGGCAGCCACGGCCTCGATGCGGGCCATCACGTTGGCTGGGGGCATGGCCCGGGGCAGGTCTCGACCGACCGCAAACCCACGAAACTCCGCCTCCGTGTCGCGGAACTTCGCGAGACCCACGCGGCCGCCGGTGAGGCCGCGGTCGGTCGAGGTGAAGATCACGTCGTCGTTGACGAAGCACGAAATCGCGTCGGCAGCGACCCGCACTCGCAGGTGATTCCACTCACCAGGCCGATACCGCGGGCTCGGCTTCTCGTCGAGAATCTTCCAGGAGAGCACGTCGGGGCCGTCGAACCGCGTCAGCCGCAGCCGACCGGCCGACGGATAGAAGCCGTAATGGCGATCGCCGCTATCGGCCGCAAAGGCGAGCCCGGCAGCGCCGGCCTCGTCGTCGAGCTTCACCCACACGGCCACCTCGTAGGGCAGCTCAGGCGGCTTGTCCACGGCGAGGCAGAGCGACCGGCCACCGAAGCCGGTGCCCGCGCCAGTGACCAAGATCCGGCCGGCCCGCTGCCGCCAGCGGGCGCCGCCGACCGCCGTCCATTCGGCGGGATCGAGGGCCCCGATCGTGAGCCAGCGGTCGATCACCACGGGATTCGGGCGGTCGAGCAGGTCCCCCAGCCGGTCCACCGCAACGGCGAATCCGAGGTTCGGCGTGACGAGCGACTTCATCGACACCACGCCATGCACGCGGCCTTCGAGGTCGAGGAGCGGCCCGCCGCTGTTGCCCGGCTCGACGGGTAGGGCGAGCTGGATCATGCCGATGCCATCCATGTCGCGGAGGGCCGACACGCGGCCTGCCACGACGCTGCGCTTCAGGCCGTGCGGATTGCCTACTGCCACGACCTCCTGGCCGTCGACCACCGTGCCGGGATCGGCGAGGGGCAGGGGAGTGAGGCCGCCGACATTGATCCGCACGATCGCGAGATCGGCATCCCGGTCGGTCGCATGCACGGCCGTCGCGTCATGAGTGCTACCGTCGGCGAGTTCCACGGTGATCGGCCGGGCCTCGCCGATGACGTGGAGATTTGTGGCGACGAGGCCGTCCCCGACGACAAAGCCCGTGCCGAGCCCCTCGTCGCTCGCCCGCCGGCCGGTGAACCGGATCGTGACGACCGATTGCTTCGCGGCCTTGGCGATCTCTTCGACAGACCGCGGCTCGGCGGCAGTGCGTCCCGCAGACGCCAGGCAGAAGAGCAGCACGGCGGTCGTGAGTGTGGTGTGCGGATGCATGAAGGGAGAACCGATGCGGTGGGGGGAGGCTCGGTCGGCGCGGCCCGGCTCACAAGTCTACGCGGCTGCGGGGCTGCTCCGAGCCGAAGAACAGTTTGTAGGCCCGTTGCTTCGCAACGGGCTGTCTTTTCCGGTCACGGCGTGACCGGGCTACCAGTTGCCCGTTGCGAAGCAACGGGCCTACGGGCGCTCAGTCGCGGATTTCTTCGCTGAAGTCACTGTAAAGTGGTCGACGCATGACCGACTGCATCATCCATCGTGACGACCGGCTGCTCGTGCTCGAGAAGCCGTCGGGGCTCTTGGCCGTGCCGGGGCGGGGGCCCGACCTGCAGGACTGCCTTGCCGCACGGGTGCAGCGCGTCATGCCGACGGCCCTCGTCGTGCACCGGCTCGATCGTGACACGTCAGGGCTCATGCTCATGGCGCTCGATGCCGACGCGCAGCGGGAGCTCGGTCGGCAGTTCGAGGCCCGTGCCGTGCGCAAGACCTATCAATGCGTCGTCCGCGGGGTGCCGGCGGCCGACGCGGGGCTCATTGATCTGCCAATCGGCCGCGACCCGCTCCGGCCGCCGCGGTATCGGATCGACGAGGTCGCGGGGCGGCCGTCTCAGACCCGCTGGCGGGTGCTCGACCGCCTGGGCGACCGCACTCGACTGGAGGTCGAGCCGATCACCGGCCGATCGCACCAAATTCGGCTCCACCTCGCCACGCTCGGCCATCCGATCCTCGGCGATCCGCTCTACGCCGACGACGAGGCGCTCGCCTTGGCTCCCCGACTGCTCCTGCATGCGACATCCCTCGCGGTCGCCCATCCTGCCGACGGTCGGCCCGTGTCGTGGCGGTCAGAGTGCCCCTTCTGACGGCTGCGATGGTCGGAGTGTCGGCTCGTGTGATACGGTTCGGCATCTCATGGAGGTGATGGCATGCGGCGAGCGAACTGGGCGATGGCCTTGATGGCCTGGGGCGTGACGGCGGTGCTTGGGAGAACGGCTGCGGTCGCCGATTCGGGCGACTGGCCGCAGTTTCGTGGCGGGGCGGCCCTCGGGAAGGCGGCGGCAACGGTGCCGCTCGACTGGGCGGCCGATCGGAACCTCGCCTGGCGAGCGCCGATCCCGGGGAGCGGCTGGTCGCAGCCGGTGGTGGCGGGCGGCCGGATCTATGTGACGACCGCCGTGGCCGACAACGGCAAGCGGCCGAGTGGCATGAGTGGCGGCGTGATGTCGCTCTCCACCTGGGGCTGGGGCTCGGCGCCGAGCGACCCGCTCGAGTTTCGCGTGCTTTGCCTCGATCCCGCCGACGGCCGGATCATCTGGTCAAAGACCGTGGCCGACGTGAAGCCGACGTTCGGCAAGCATGCCTCCAATACGTTTGCCACCGAGACCCCGTGCGCCGCGGCCGACGGCGTGTATGCCTTTTTCGGCGCGGTCGGCACGCTCGTGGCCCTCGATCGCGACGGCACCGAGCGGTGGCGGCGGGACCTCGGGCCGCAGCCGATCCAAAACCAGTTCGGCACGGGCTCGTCGCCGCTCTTGCACGGCGGGCGGCTCTTCATTCAGCGATACAACGAAGACCAGGGGCAGCTGCTCTGCCTCGACGCCGCGACGGGCCGTGATCTCTGGACGGCCGCAGGCCCGAAGGGCACGTCGTGGAGCACGCCCTTCGTATGGACGAATGCCGGCGTCGAGGAGGTGGTGTCGGCCGGACAGGGGATGATCGTGGCCCATGCCGTGGCCGACGGTCAGGAGCGGTGGCGGTTCGGCGGCATCGATACGTCGTTCGCCTGCTCGCCGGTGGCCGATGCCGAACAGGTGTATTTCGGGACGTCGAGCCCCGGCAGCAAGGCGCCGGCGGCTGCGATCAAAGGGGGCGGCAGCGGCGACCTCACGCTGCCCAAGGGGGAGAAGGCGAGCGACCGCGTGCCCTGGTCGCGGACGAAATCGGGCGCCGGGATGCCGTCACCCGTCGTCGTGGGCGAACATCTCTACTTTTTCGACAAGATCGCCGTCTGCCTCGACAAACGCTCTGGGGCCGAGCTGTATCGCAAGCGGCTGCCGAGCGGCACGTCGGCGATCGGCTCGCCGCTCGTGATCGGTGACCGGATCTACCTCGTGAACGAGAAGGGGAAGACCGTCGTGGTGAAGGCCGGGCCGGCGTTCGAGCTCTTGGCCGAATCGTCGCTCGGCGACACGGACGAGATCTTCTGGGCCACGCCGGCGGTCGCGGGCAACTCGCTCTACATCCGGTCATCCGACGCCCTGTACTGCATCCGGGAGCCACAGCCATGAAGATCGTCGTTCTCGACGGCTATACCAACAATCCGGGCGACATTTCGTGGGCGCCGATCGAGGCGGTCGGGTCGCTTACGGTGCATGATCGTTCGGCGCCCGATGAGATCGTGCCGCGTGTGGCCGGCGCGGATGTCGTGCTCACCAACAAGGCCGTCGTGGGCCGGGAGGTGATCGAGGCGCTGCCCGACCTCAAATACATCGGCGTGCTGGCCACGGGCTACAACTGCGTCGATACGGCCGCGGCGCGAGCGCGGGGCATTCCGGTGTGCAACGTGCCGGAATACAGTACGCCGAACGTCGTGCAGGCGACGTTTGCCCTGCTGCTCGAACTCACGAATCACGTGGGGCATCATGCCGCGACGGTGCGGGCTGGCCGCTGGTCGGCCTGCCCCGATTTCTGCTACTGGGACGGTGACCTCGTGGAACTCGCCGGCCTCACGCTCGGGATCGTGGGCTACGGACGAATCGGCCAGGGCGTGGCCGCGGTGGGGCGGGCGTTTGGGATGAAGATCCTCGCGCATCGCCGCTCGCCGGGGGGTGATCCGGAGTGTGTCGATCTGGAGACGGTACTCCGCGAGAGCGATGTCGTGAGTCTGCATTGCCCGCTCACGCCCGACACGAAGGAGCTGATCGACGCGCGGCGGATCGCCCTCATGAAGCCGTCGGCGTTTCTTTTGAACACGGCCCGCGGGGCGCTCGTGAACGAGGCGGATCTCGCGGCGGCGCTCAATGCCGGGCGACTGGCCGGGGCGGGGCTCGACGTGCTCACGGTGGAGCCGCCGCCCGCGTCGAATCCGCTGCTCACGGCGAAGAACTGCATCATCACGCCGCATGTGGCCTGGGCCACGCGGAACGCGCGGCGGCGGCTGATCGAGATTACGGCCGGGAATCTGCGGGCATTCGCGGCGGGAACGCCGCGGAACGTGGTGAATTGAGGGGGATGTAGGCCCGTTGCGCCGCATACGCCGATCGTCACTCGCACACTCCCCCCGTAGTCCGCATGCTCCGCATGCGGTTGGAGGTGTGGGGGCCGAGGGGCCGGCTATTCGTGTGGCGGTTGGCGGACGTGCGGCGGAGTAGTGCGGGTCTGTGGTGGTGTGACCGTGGGCCACATGCGGAGCATGTGGACTACGGCGGCGTGACGGGACTGCTTGCGTCGTCGGCGCGGGGTTCGATCGTTGTTTTGCCGCGGCGGGTGGCTTGCACGGCGACGCTGCCGGCGATCGGCACTTCCTGCTGCTCGGCCACGATCGCGGCGGAGAGCGTGAAGGGCACGGCGTCGCCGTCGTCGGCCAGTTGCCCCTGGGCGAGGAGATGATCGAGGTAGGGCTTCACCGCGCCGCGGAGCGTCTTGTCGGTGGCGGGCCGCGACGTGTCGCCGACGAAGTTCCGCAGGTCGCCACCGGCGATCACGTAGCGCGAGTTCCGGGCATCGAAGAACGGATTATCGAACGAGAACACCGCGGCCGTCGCCCCGCTGGCCGCGTCGCGCAACAAGAGCCGTAGCGACGCCTTTGCCGGCGGGATGAACGAGGCCGGCACCCGGATGGTGAGGGCATCGCACGAGGCGGCGAAAAACTCGTCCATCTTCGCCGACTCCACCTTCGTGCCGGCCGTCTTCGTCGTCGTGAACGTGAGCGCGAGTGAGCAGGCCGAGTCGAAGGCGAGCGTGCATGACGCATCGCCAGCGGCGCGGCGGCTCACGGGCACGAGCAGGGAGCTGCTCACGCCGTAGGGCGTGGCGAGATGCACCTCGACGAACTCGCGGCGGCTGCAGTTCACCTGGCAGGCATCGGCCGCGCAGCCAGTCGTCTCGCAGCAGGGGCCGGCGACGACGATGGGTGACTCGGCCAGGGCTGCGGCGGTCGAGGCAGCCACCGGCCCGGCCTGGATGGCAGGAGGCGGGAGCGGATCGGCGGCGGTCGCCAGCCGGATGCCGCGCTGCGGGATGCCCAGCCGGGCCGACTGGTGGCCGGCCTCCGGGGCATCGCAACAACCGGGCACGAGCGTCTGCGCGCCGGGCGGAATCTCGACGCGGAGGATGTCACGGCCCAGCGGCCAGAACCGGGCTGTCCGGCCGCCGGCGATCACGCTCGTGTCGTGCACCGAGAAGCCTTTGCCGATCAGGAACAGTGTGGTCGTCCCTGCTGGGTCGATGCCAGGAGCGCCGTACCAGCCGATCAGTTCGGGCGCGAGGTCGGTGATGCCGGTCTGAAAGAGCTCGAAGCCGCCGGCCGTGTTTTCATAGGGCACGCGGGCGACGAGTGTTTGGAGTGGCAGCTTTTCGGCGATCTGATCGACCTTGCGGGCCAGCAGTGCGGCGTCGCCATTGTTGTAGAGATGAGCGCACTGCGTGCAGGCGGCCTGCTGCTGCCGCACGGTCTGCACGGCCCGCGAGAGCTGCATCGCCTGCCGCATGCTCGGGTCGGTGACGCCGGGGTGCGTAAGCCGAAACCAGGCGGAATGAGAGTCGAACCGGATGCAGGGCACGAACGACGGCATGACGACGATCGCCGTGCATTCCCGCTGTCCCGACTCGAGCCGTCGCTGGGCGAGGTCGGCGTCGCTCGTGGGGCCGCAGATCGTTTCGGCGACAGCGGCCAGCCCCGACCGCGTCGGCGGCGACTGCACCCGGGGGTAGAACCGCCAGCCGAACGTGTCGTTGCCGTGCGAGAAGCCGACGGCCGTCTGGTTGAGGGCCACCGTCGCCATGTCGAGCTCGGTCCGGCGGGTGTAGCGGGCCAGGGCCTGGGCATTGAGCCTGCCGCTGGCCGCGGCGACCGCCATCGCGATCTGGGCCTCGCGGCGGCGGGAGAACGTGTCGTCCACATTCTGCTCCTCGCGGACCGGGTCGAGGGCGAACACGCGAATCGGCCAGCGGGTGCGGACGTAGTCGTTGAAGGCCTGCCGCGCCTCGGGCGCGGGATCGGGCCCGTAGAACGGGCCGGCGCAGGAGCCGATCGGCGCGGGCTGGCCGAGTGCCGTGGCCGACTCGCGGATGTCGGCGATCAGCCGCTCGTTGAGCAGGGCCGACTCCACGAGGATGCCCCAGGCGAGCACCGCCGTCGTCGTGCGGCAGAGCGGCCGGTGAGCCTGCCCGGCCTCGCAGCAGACGCCGGCCGGATCGTCAGCAGTTGCGAATGGCCCAGGCAGCAGTTCGATCTCGTGCCCACCGGCTCCCGGACCGATCGCGGAGAAGAAGCGGCAGCGGAGGGCCGCCAGCTCGGCGGCCTGGCGGCCACGGATCAGGCCGGCGAGGTTCCAAGCCGGCACCTCAGCCCAGAGGTCGCGGCGGGAGTCGATCGCGAGAAAGTCATACGCCGACTCGAGCTCCTCTGCGAGATGATTCCGCACGAGGAGATAGTCGATACAAGGCTGGTTCCGGGGATCATTGGCGAGCGCAGCATGCGTGTCGCGGATGAGGATCGCGATCTGCTCGATGCCGCTTACGTCGGCGAGCTGCGAGAACGGGATCGGGAGCCGGGCTCGCCGCGTCTTCACGGCAGGGGCCGACTTCGGCGCGATCGTCGGCAGCTTGGCGGAAAGGGCCTGCATCGCGGCTATCACGCCCTGCCGGCGGGAGGCCGCCGGCGCGGAATCAGTCGAAGGTGCGCTGCCTACGGCACTCATGTCCGACTCGGCAATCGTGGCTGCCCAGGCGCGGCACTCGGCGTCGTTGACGCACCAGGTGAGGGCGGGGGCGATGATGTCGACCAGGTCGTTGAGCACCAGGCTGCGGAACGTGGTCGGCAGCAGGTCGTCGCCGAGGATCGGCTCGGCCGTGAACGTGATCTCCGCCCCGTAGCCCTTCTGCGTGTGCCCGCCGGGCGTGATCGACACCGGCACCCGCACGAGGTTGAGCGAGTAGCCCGGCGAGTCGGCCGAGTCATCCCCTTCGTTTACTCGCCGCAGCTGGTTCAGATGCGTGAGATAGCGGGAAAGCTGGTCGAGATGGATCGTCGGCTCGAGCGCCAGCGGCTCGGCGTCGAACTGATAGCCGAGCGGGGACTGGGGAAACGCCATCGGCGCCGTCCGCGCGATCACGACGGGATCGGCGCGGCCGCCGGTTTCGTTGCCGGAGGGAATGAGCCCCTGCACGGTGTTGAACACGTTGCTCGTGCTCGTGACGTCGGGCACGGCCACCTGCTGGGCCGTGCGGCGGTTGCCCGAGGCCGATTGGAGTGCGAGTGCGAGGCCCAGGTATGACTGGTCGCTGCGGCGGAGGGCGGCGCTCGTCCGCTCGCTGAACATCCCGAGCTGCCGCCGCATCTGCTCTTCGTAGTCGTAGCGATGCTGCGTGAGGCGGTTCTGCCCCCAGACGTCGGGCTCCTTGGCCACGATCGAGCCGTGGGTGTTGATGTGGTGAAGCAGCCAGTCGACCTCGCGAGCCATGCCGTCGACGGGCGTCTCGCAGCCGGTCGGAGGTGCCTGGCGGTGCAGAGCCTTGAAGGGCTGGGCGATCGTCTGCCAGAACCGGCCGTGTTCGCCTGCCGAGGCGGGGAGAACCGGGCAGGCGATAGCGACGGCCGCGATCACGACGAGCCGAGACGGGGTGGCAGCCAAGCAGGGATCCTTCGCACGGGGTACGCTCTGTCTAGGGGTCGAGCCCCCACAGGAGGATCGGCCCGGCCAACCGGCAGATTGACGAGAACCGGCCCGA
>JAPOJV010000191.1 GCA_029978085.1 bacterium | reverse complement strand
GGGAATGGCTCGAGCGGGTCGGGGTAAAGACGCTCTCCATCGAGCCTGGATCACCGTGGGAGAACGGCTACGTTGAGAGCTTCAACGGGAAGCTGCGGGACGAACTCTTGGCCCGCGAGGTGTTCGACACCTTGCTTGAGGCCAAGGTGCTGATCGAACGCTGGCGAAAGGTCTACAACACCGTCCTTCCGCACAGCTCGCTGGGGTATCGGCCCCCGGCCCCGGAGTCGCGCCGCCCCTGTCCGCTTGGTTCGGCTACGCGTCACCAAGCGGACAGGGGCGAGCCATTGGCAGGGCAACCCTATTCATAGAAACTGGTTCCATCATTGGGGCAGGTCAGTGCCGAGCAGACCCTACGGCGACGACCGCGCCATCCCAATCACGGACCACGACTTCGAAACGGGCGGTCTTCGATTGGCAAGTGTCACACGGCCCGGAAAACTGTTCACGGTGCATGCGACGCTTCTGACTGCCGAAGTCGGGCGACTGCGGGCAACCGCATTCGAACGGATTCGTCAGGGCGTCGTTTCGATATTTGCGTGATTCCTCATGCGGTACGCTGAGTTTATTGGCCGACCGCTATCCCGTGGCCAGGCCGCCGAGGGCGTTGTCGACGTGATGGACGCCGCGGTTCATGGCGATGGCCTTCAGCCGCTTCGCGCTCGTCGCACAGTAGTTGCCGAGCCAGCGGGTCTTGCCGAGGAGCTTTTGGAGGTGGGAGTGCCAGCACTCGGGGCTCGTGCCGAGCCGGGTCATGATGCCGGCCACTTCCCGCGTGATGCGGGCCTTGCCCGTGCGGCAGAGCCGGGCTGTCCAGTCCACGAGCTCAAGGTAGCTCGACAGTGAAAGCCCGGGCAGCATGCCTTCGCGGGTCGCGCCGTCGGCCTTGCGGTCCTGGAGTGGACAGAGCCAGTGGCATTGTTCGAGGTCGGCCTCGATCCGGGCGGCGGGAATCGACTTGGCCGCTGCGGCGGCCTGGAGTGTGTCGAGATTGTTGCTCTGGCGGACGTGATCGATCCGCTGCTTGATCGAGGTGTGCGAGGCGTCTTCGGGGATTTCGGCGATGCCGGCGGCGAAGGGGTTCAAGTCGATATAGGCGCAGGTAGCGAGCAAGGCTTCTTCGTCGAGAATGGCGATCGACTTGTAGCGTGCCTCCCAGAATGTGCCCTTGCAGTCGTCTTCCTTGTTGGCGAGTCGGGCGAGCGGCTCCTTGAGGGCCTTCATGAACCAGCCGAGATCCTGGAGCCGCTGGCGGTAGCGGGCCACGCGGGCGGAGTCTTGGCACTGGTGGTTGATCCAGGCCTGAACGGTCGCCGGGTTGTCGATGTCGAGACAGGAGGGGCGGTAGACGGCGATCCAGCGGCGGACGACATCTTCATCGCTCCAGCCATCGGCAATGCCGGGGTCGAGGCGGCAGAGAACGTGGAGGTGGTTGTCGAGGATTGCGAAGCCGCAGACGGAGACGGCGAAGTGCTTGGCGAGGAGTTCGAGTCGGGCTTCGATCCAGGCCTTTCGGTGCGTGACGCCTTCACCGCAGAGGAAGGCCCGCCTGACGCAGCGGGAAATGCAGTGGTAGTAGCGCGTGACCGCGACGTCCACCAGCTGCCGCCTGGGCATCGTCATCGCGGGGGCTCCTGCAGGATTCGTGGATACTGAACGCCCGTATCCTACTGCTCCCGCGGCCGTTCGTCAAAGATTAAGGATTATGCCTGTCCTTTTCCGTTCGTTATGCCTGTCCTTTTCCGTTGCTTTTTTGCCCGATCAGGATTATGCCCCTCCTGTCCTTTTCCGTTGCTTCTACTGAAGGATTATGCCTGTCCTTTTCCGTTGCCGTTGCCCCGTTACGAACTCCGTTGCCGGCGCTCGGCGGCCTCTCGATCACGCCCACGTCGCTGGCGATCGAGGCCCGGCTGACGGCCCGCAAGGCCGCCTGCGGCGCCGGCACCTGCGGCTGCGGCTGACGCGGCCGTTCTTACCGCGAATCAGCTCCCGCTCCTGGCGCGAGCTTCTCCCATTCCGCGGGCGTCGCATGGGCCTTCTGGTGCTCCATCAGGATCAGCCAGCGGCCGCCCCGCTTCACAAGCAACGCGTCGAAGGGCACGAAGTCGGTCTGCGACTCTTTGCCCTCCATCCGTGACGTGTAGCGAAACATGCCCGACTCGTGCGCCGTTGTCTCGTCGCCAAGCCGCCGCGCGAACCGCATCTCCACCTCGGCCGTCATCCGGCCCTCTCGCGTCGCGGCGAACTCCGGCTTCCAGCGGGCAAGCGCCGCGGAGAGGGGCTGCGAAAGCCCCTTCGGCTCGCTCACGAGCACACCCTCGGGATGACACCGGGCCGCGTAGGTCTCGAAGTCGCCCTCGCGCACGGCCCGACCCACCTCCGCCCACAGGGCGTCGAGCTCGGCGAGCCGCGGATCCGGTTGGTCCGCGAGCAGCACGCCGCACCGTGCGACCATCGCCACGAGAAAAACCGCGATCGAGCGATATGGCACCATGGGCGTGTCTCAGGCGGCAGCATCCACTTCGTCACGCCACACCTTCACCTGCGATTGCTTGGCGAACGCCAAGGACTCGGGCGAGATCACCTCGCAGGCGACGAGCGGAATCGCGGCCAGGCCAGCCTTGCGCAGCACACCGGCCCGCCGCTCGGCGCGGAGGATGTCCTCTCCGTCGCCCGTCGAGGAGACTTCCACCACGACGTAGGTTTTCTGGCCGTCCACCAAGCCCGACGCGACCGCGTCAGCCCGAAGAAAATCATCGACCTCGTAATCCTCGACATGTGGCTCGATCACATCGAGCAGTTCGTCATTGGCAAGCAGCTTGCCACGGCGCAGCAGTCGGCCGAGATACGACGTGAGCCGGTGGCGGAACTGGAACTCGAACGTTCGGCCCACGACGGCGTCTGTGCGGATGATGAGCTGCTGCATCGCCACGGTGAGCGACTTGACCTCCGCCTCCGTTCGGGCCTGGGCTTCCGCAAGGCGTGTGAGCGACGTGTCGAGCCGCGACGTGTTCACGTCGATCGACTCGCGGAGCATCCGGAAATCTTCTTTGGTGACGGTGTCCCTCAGCTCTTCGAACATCGTCCCGAGCGCCTGCGCAAGTGACTTCGCCGCACCCTCACCGAGCGAGGCCTTGAAGTCTTCGTAGATTCGGCAGGTATTCACGTCATCACCTTGCTACAAGCCGTCGGCCGAAGAGTGTACAGACGTTTATTTTGGTTGTCAATAACTACCGATCCGAAACCCTTGGACGGGATTTGCCCCCCTCCCGATTTCTGTACCACCGCCTGCCGCTAATACCGCCCCCCGGGATCACGTGGCAGAGGTGCGGGATCACGCAGGCGGTCTGGAAGGCGTGGCCGAGTCATCTTTGACCTGCTTGCCAGAACTGGCTAATCTAATGCACGTTCGTTCACACTCACACGCTCGTGTCGGGAGGTGCTCATGATTCGACGACTCACGCTCGATGAGCTGATCGATGCCGCCAAAAACCTGCGCGACGCCGAACAGATCGAGCTCATTGCAGCACTCGGAAAACAAGTTGCGACGAGCGGTGGCGACGTCGCGAGTCTCTCAACGTCCGAGCGCCACGGGAACGCTGACAATTGGCCTGCCTTTGCGTCTGAAAGTCTGTCGCGAGCCTACGGGGAATCAGAGCCGGAGTATTCGGAAAAGGACCTTGTGCAGTGAGGCCAGGCGACGTCCTTCTCACGAGTCTTCCGCAGGCTGACGGACGAGCAAAAGATCGCCCGGTCCTGTGTTTGTGTACCGTCCCTCCGTTCCAAGACTTTCTCGTGTGTGGCATCACGACACAGACGGCGGCCCGGGCCGATGATCTTGACGAAATGATTGCGGAGAATGATGAAGACTTCGGAACGAGCGGACTGAAATCAGCGTCTCTTGTCCGAACGGCTTTTCTCGCTCTTCTGCCACAATCGCGATTCAAGGGACGGATTGGGTTTATTTCGCAGCACCGTCACAAAAGAGCTCTGACTGCCTTGGCACAATTTCTCGCGGCGGCTCGCCCGGCCTGAGCGAAAGTCTATCGGCCCGGCGATGGCACCTGCGTCGGATGCCGCAGGTAGGCCACCAGATCGCGGGCCGCCTCCGGAGAGAGTTGCGCGAGCTGGTTTTCCGGCATCAGCGACTGCGGCGAGAGCACGCGGGTCTCGATCTCGTCGAGCGACACGGTCACCCGCTCGGTGGGCGTCTGGAGCGTGACGCTCGTCGGCGTCTCCTGCACCACGATCCCGGCGATCGACCGGCCGTCGTCGGTGATCACGATCGTGGTCTGGTAGTCGCGGCCGACGATGGCGCTCGGGTCGAGCAGGTTGGCCAGCAGGTACTCGAGATCGGCCCGGTTCGAGCCGGTGAGATCGGGCCCGATTCGGCCCCCTTCGCCGTGCAACTGATGACAGGCCCCGCAGGTCGTGGCGTATGTGGCGCGGCCGTGCGCGGGGTCGGCCTGCTTCATCGCCTCGGGACCGAGCCGCGAGCGCCACGATGCGAACTCGGCCTGCCGGTCGGCGGGCGTCGCCCGCACGGTGCCCCACACCGCCTCGAGCTTGTCGAGCACCTGCTTGTCGTTCGAGCGGGCGAGCTGGCCCACCGTGAACGCCGAGAGATCGCTCCGGGGCACGCTGCCCGCCTCGATCGCATCAAGCAGGACGATCGTCCACGCCGGTCGCGACACGAGCG
>JAPOJV010000114.1 GCA_029978085.1 bacterium | reverse complement strand
CAAGGCGGTGATCTGATCGTCCGGGTCTGTGAGAGTGCGATCACCGGCCTCGAGGATTTCGACAGCGCCCTCCGCAAGCACAGGGGGGGCGAGACGGTGACGGTGGTCGTCGTCCGCGCCGGCGCGGAAGTGACCCTCGGCGTCACGCTCGGCCAGCCGCGGTAGATCGGACGCCGTGAGGGGCTGCCCATGCCCCGACGCCGGCGTATGGCGGCAAGCGAAGGCAGGATGCCGAGAGCGCCGCCGCCATCGAGCGAGCGCAGGGCATGGATGCCCGCAGCGAGCGTCCGGCGACGGGGCATGGGCAGCCCCGACCCCCACGAGCAGGTTTTCACGGCGAATTTGCCCTTGAGCCGGGGCAGCCGGCTCGCCATGATCCCGCCCGCTTCCAATTCCACGCGGCCGAGGATGGCCGTTCCTGTGGTCGCCCGGCCACAGGGGATGCGGATGATTCGACCCGCGAGCAAGGAGTGCAACCCGTGAAGAGGCATCTGCCCATCGTCGTCATCGTGGCCGCCGTCGCGCTGTCACATCAGCCGGCCCAGGCCCAGGCCCCTGCGGCCGCCCCGGCCCGTCCTGCGACGCCCTCGGCCCACGTGGCCGTGATCGACGTCGGCTACATCTTCAAGAACCATGCCCGCTTCAAGCAGGCCATGGACAAGATGAAGGACGAAGTCATGGCCGCGGAGAACGGCCTCAAGGGGGAGCGTGACCGGATCAACGGCCTGATGGAGCAGCTCAAGGGCTTCAACGTCGGCACGCCCGAGTACAAGAAGCTCGAGGCCGAAGTGGCCAAGGCCCAGGGCGATTTCAGCGTGAACGCCCAGCTCCAGAAGAAGGACTTCATGGACCGTGAGGCCAAGGTCTATCTGCAGGTCTACAACGAGATTGAGCGGGCGGTGAGCCAGTTCGCCCGTGAGCATGGCATCGCCGTCGTGCATCGGTTCGACGGCGATCCGGTCGATTCGGCCGACCGCAATCGGATTCTCGGCAGCATCACCAAGCCGATCGTCTACTACGATCCCCAGATCGACATCACGCCCGACGTGCTGAAAATGCTCAACGGCGCGGCGGTGGCCGGTCAGCCGCAAGCCCGCCCGGTGCGGTAGGCAATCCTTCATGCGGCAACGAACGCAGCACACGATTCGCCGGGCGGTGTCGGTGTCCGGTGTCGGGTATTGGAGCGGCCACGGGAACGTGGTCGAGCTGATCCCGGCGCCGGCCGGCACGGGGGTCGTGTTCGTTCGCGGAGACCGCGAGTTTCCTGTGCGAATCGCCGCCTGTGTGGAGAATCGCGTCGATGCCGTGCAGCGGACGACGCTGGCGATGGGTGGTGTGCAGGTGCAAATGGTCGAGCATCTCATGAGCGCGTTGGCCGGCCTCGGCGTCGATTGCTGCGAAGTTCGCGTCTCGGCGGAGGAAATGCCGGGGCTCGACGGGTCGTCGCGAGCCTTCGTGGAGGCGGTCGATTCGGTGGGCGTCGAGGATCTCGGCGCGCCGGCCGACCCGATCGTCGTGGGAGAGCTTCTTCGCGTGGGCGACGACGAGTCGTGGATCGAGGCCGGCCCGCCCCGGCACCCCGGTCTCTCCGTCGAGTACGAGCTCGACTACGGTCCGGGGCCCATCGGACGGCAGTCGCTGGCACTGCGGGTCACGCCCGAAACGTATCGCGACGGGCTGGCCGGCGCCCGCACGTTCATCTCCGCCGACGAGGCCGATCGGCTCCGCAGTGCGGGGCTCTGTCCGGAGGCGACCTGCAAGGACCTGCTCGTGTTCGGCCCCGACGGGCCGATCGACAACGAACTGCGGTGGTCCGATGAGTGCGTGCGGCACAAGGTGCTCGATCTCGTGGGCGACCTGGCCCTGGCTGGCCGGCCGATTCATGCCCACGTGCGAGCCCATCGCAGCGGCCATCGGCTGAATGGCGAGCTGGCTTCCCGGCTGGCGGCGCTTCCCCGGAGGCGGGCGTCAGCCTGATTCGCCGTGCCGCACGACGACGATCACGACGGTGGCGTGGCCAGCTGCATCCCGCAGCCGGTGGTGCATCCCACGGCGGTGGTCGAGTCGGGGGCGCGGCTCGCGGCCGGTGTGCGGATCGGTCCGTACTGCATCGTGTCGGCTGGGGCGATGATCGGCCGTGGCACCGTGCTCGAGAACCACGTCACGATCATGGGGACGGTGCGGATCGGCGAGCGGAATCGGATCTTCCCGAATTGCGTCATCGGCGGCGAGCCACAGGACGTGAGCTACCGTGGCACGGCGACGAGCGTCGAGATCGGCGACGACAACGTGATTCGCGAGGGCGTGACGATCAACCGCGGCTCCGAGAAGGAGGCGGGCGTCACGGCGATCGGCAACGCAAACTTTCTCATGGCCGCCTGCCACGTGGCCCACGACTGCCGCATCGGCGACCACGTGGTCATCGCCAACGGCACGCTCCTCGGCGGCCATGTGCGGATTCTCTCGCGGGCGTCGCTCTCCGGTGCCGTGGCCGTGCACCACTGGGCCACGATCGGCGGCTGGTCGTTCGTGGCCGGGCTGTCGCGGGTGCTGCACGACGTGCCGCCGTTCATGCTCTGCGAGGGGGCGCCGGCGCGGCCCCGCTGCATCAACCTGGTGGCGCTCAAACGGGGTGGCTTCGACGCACCGACGATCGACGCGATCGCCGAGGCGCATCGGCTGCTGTATCGGGCGAAAGTCGGCCTGGAGCCGGCCCGGGAGATTCTCCGATCACACAACATGCTCGGTCCACAGGTGAGCGACCTGCTCGAATTCTTCGGCCATCAGCAGGATGGGCGGCACGGCCGGGCGCGGGAACGAAGGAGGGCGGCATGAGCACGACACGTATGGCGGTGGTGGGCTGCGGGCACCTGGGCGCGATTCACGCGCGGCTCTTGGCGGCCCGGCCCGACGTCGAACTGGTGGCGGTGGTCGATCCGGTGGCGGAGTCGCGGGAGCGTGTGGCGTCGACCCACGGCTGTCGCCCGCTGGCCGAGCCCGGCGAACTGCCGGGGCTCGTCGATGCCGTCGTCGTGGCGGCGCCCACGGGGCTGCATGCGGCCGTCTCGCTGCCTCTGCTCGAGGCCGGCATCGACCTCCTCGTGGAGAAGCCGATCGCAGCGACGGTGGAAGACGCCCGGGCGATCGTGATCGCCGCCCGCCGGCACGGCCGCGTCGTGGCGGTGGGCCATGTGGAGCGATTCAATCCAGCCTGGCGGGAGGCGGCCGCCCGGGCCCGCGGCGTGCACGTGCTCGAGGCGCAGCGGCTCGCGCCGTTTACGTTTCGCTCGCTCGACGTCGGCGTGGTGCACGACCTCATGATTCATGACATCGACCTCGTGCTGTCGCTCGAGCCGGGGCGTCTGGAGAAAGTCGACGCCCGCGGCATCATGGCCACGGGGGGCCATGAGGACGCCATGCGGGCTCGGCTCACCTTTTCGTCGGGACTCGTCGCCGACCTCACGGCGTCGCGGATCAATCCGGTGCTCACCCGCACGCTCTCGATGTGGACGGCCGACGGCGTCGTGGCCGTGGACTTCAACGCCAAGAGCGTGTCAGTGCTTTCGGCCTCACCTGATGTGAAGTCGGGCACGTTCTCGGCGGCGAAGGTGCCGGCCGCCGAACGGATGGCGATGAAAGAACGGTTCTTCGCCGACGTCCTCCCGTTCGAGACGCTCGTTGTCGCCGATGCCAATGCGATTGCCGCCGAGCACGACGACTTTCTCAATGCGATCCGCACGGGCCGGCAGCCACTGGTGCCTGCGGCGGCCGGAGCCGCGGCTCTCGAGATCGCGGCGCGGGTGCTGGAGGCGGCGGACTGCATGAGCTTCGCTGGCGGCAGGCCGACAGTCCCCGCGACCGCCACGATCCCGCTGGCCCCGCGCCGCAAAACCGGCTGAGGCGGCAGGGTCGCCGCGACCGTTTCCGGCGGAACGAATTCGGCGGCCGTGGGCCGCCGAAGAGACCTGCGGAGGGCCTTCGTCGTCCTCTCTGATCCAAGCCCATGCGCATGCCACACACACCATCCCGTCGCCGACTCGCCGGTGCCCTCGCTGTGGCGCTGCTCATAGCGCCGGCGGTCGTATGCGCGGGTGACGCGATCGCCCCGGTGGCTCCTCCGCCGGTTGTCTTCGAAGGGTTCGGACTCGACGGCTTTTCGGGGACCGGGTCGGTGGCGGCGGCGCTCCGCGAGGCCGACGCCGGCCGGCCGCAGAACGAGTGGCGGGACGGCCTCCCGCCGCTCGACCTCCGCGTCCGTGGGCCGTACGGCAAGGGCGAGGCTTCTGCGCTGCCGCTGGCGGCCGAGGTTCGCAGTCGGATCGATGCGTTCGACGTGGCGGCGGGACTCCAGACGGATGCGCACGCGTTCCAAGAGGGCCGCGCCGACTGGACGGGCCGAATCGGCATGAAGGCGGAGCACGACGCAGGCAGCGAGGGCATCGAACTCCGCACGCTGGTCGGCCGCCGGAATGAGGCGGGCCTGCTTGGCATCGAGGTGGGGCCGCGGATCGAGCGCCGGCTTCGCCGCGGCATGGTGTTTTTCATCGACGGCAAGGCTGAGGCCCAGGCGCTGCGCAGCCAGGACACGGGCTGGTGGGCGCTCCCCGGCACGTCCACCGCCGACGGCATGGTGGGCGTGACGGCCCGCACCGGCGTGGTGCGGTAGTCGCATCAAGCGGCGACGTCGTGTGTGGGGGCGGCGGGGTTGCCCGTGCCCGGTCGCCGGACGCTCGCTTCGGGCATCCATGCCCTCCGCTCGCTCGATGCTGCCTGCGCTTCGGCATCCTGCCTTCGCTGGTCAGCAACGCCAGCGCCCGGGCACGGGCAACCCCTTATGCAACCAAGCATCCGCTTGCGCGGAAATCAGTCGTGTCAGGCCAGGTCGCGGTCTTGGAAGAGGAGCAGGGCGACGAGGAGGGCGGCCGCTGAGTAGAGAGCCGCGTAGAGAGCGGCCCAGGCGAGGTAGCCCCAGGGCACCGCCACGCCGCCGATCACCGCCGCCTCGATCGTGAAGTGGTCGAGCACCGGCAGGATCGTGGCGAAGAGTTGTCCCATGAACCGCACGATCGCGAACTTGCCCACGCTCGACTGCACGAGCAGCGGCACGAGGTGGCCCAGCGAGTAGATCGCGAAGCAGACGATCAGGTTGGGCACCATGCCGAGCCGCGTCGAGACGGCCAGGCTCACGGCCGCCATCAACACCGTTTCCAGGAATGAGAGCACGAGACCGGGCACCACCGTGATCATCTCGTCGGCGCACTCTTTCCAGACCGGATCGACCTTGGCCCCCTCGCGGGCGTCGTAGACCACCTTCAGGCTCGTGGTGGCCATGAGCACGCCGCCGAGAATCAGGAACACGAGCAACGCCACGAGCACGAGGCCGGCGAACTTGCCGAGCACGAACTGCCAGCGGCGGAGCGGCTTGGAAAGCACGGTGAGTGCCGTACGGCCATCGATCTCGTCGGCCACGGCGATGCTGGCCGTCCACACCACCACGAGCAGGGCCAGCACCTTCGTGAGCGTGAGACTGCTGTCCTTGAGCATCTTCACGTCTTCGCCGAATGTGTTGTACGGGATGACGATGAAGGCCACGAGGAGCACGGCACCGGCGACGAGGGCCACCGTGAAGATCGGCTGGCCGATCGCCTCCTTGGTGGTGGCCGAGGCGATCGCTGCGACCCGCGGGGCACCGAGGCGGAAGAGCGTGTAGGCTCCGCCGATGGCGAGCAGTGCGGCGATCGTCCACGGCAGGATGGCGGTCTGCGGATACTCCGGCGCGAGCCGCCACCGCACGCTCAGGTTCGCCTGGGTGCTGCCGGCGTTGACGGCCTCGAGCTTCGCCCGCTGGCCGAGGAAGGGATTGGTCGCGCCTTCGGCCCGCCGCCACTCGTAGGGCTTCCGAGCATCGAGGTCGATGTCGGGCACCTTCTCCATCGCATAGCCGGCGATCGGCTGCTGCGTCTTCACGAGCAGCGGCGCAGCGGCGATGAGTTCGAGCGACTGCAGTTCCTGGGGCCGCAGGTCGAGCGGGATCTCGAGCGGCTGGCCACCGCCGGGCACCTGCACGGAGAGCGACGCATCGTTGGCGGCCGTCATCCGCGCGAGTGAGCGGACCATCTGGCCGACTGGCACCAGCGGCGTGAAGGCCACGGCGACTGCGGCATAGACGACGAGCAGCCAGCCGAGCGGCCCGAGAAAGCCGTCGCGGAGGGCGACTCGCAACTCAGCGGCCGCCCGCTGGCGGATCACGGTGAGGAGGCCGTAGACCGCGGCGGCCACGAGGAGGCTGGCGAGCGCGCCGGCGCCGACCAGCCAGATCGGCGGCAGGGCGGTGAGCCAGCGGTTGGCGAAGAGCGGGGGCATGAGGGGCATGCAGCGGGTGATGGCTTCCCAAAAGTATGCCCGAGCGCGGTGCCAGGCGGAAGCGTAGGCCCGTTGCTCCGCAACGGGCAGGAAAGACCGGAAAACTTGTCACGGCGTGACAAGCCCACCGGGCCCGGCGATGATCGTGGCGGCGGGGGCGTCGAGCGGCCACGACTCGAGCACGCGGTGGAGATCGTCGCGGGTGAGCGACTCCACGATCGCGAGGCTCTCGCCAACGGTGCGGTAGATGCCCGAGTGGGCCCATTCGCCCCCCCCCTCGAACAGCCGCCGCCGCGGCCGCTCGCCCGCCAAGACGACGCGGCCGGCGAGCTTGTTGCGGGCCTGCTCGAACTCCTCCCGGCCGATCCCTTCGCGGCTCACCTGCCGATACAGGGCGGCGATCCGTTCCAGCAGCTCGGGGGCATCCTCGGCGGCACAGGAGAGCTGGCTCACGAACAGGCCGGCATCGAGAAACTCCTGGTGATGAAGCGTGGCCTGTTCCGCGGCCCCGGTGTCGACGAACTCCCAGTAGAGTCGGCTGCCGGAGGAATCGCCGAGCACCGTCGTGAGCAGCTTCGCGGCGAAGCGGTCGGCATGGTGCTCGTCGGGGCCGGCCACGGCACGGACGGCGTAGGCAAGCGTGGCGGCTGGCCGCTCGATCTGCTGCACCGCGGGCACTGCGGCGGAGCGCGGCTGCGCGGTGACCAGCCGCGGCGCGGCGTCGGGCTCTGGCTTCCAGTGGCCGCACCAGCGGCGGGCGTCGGCCACGAGCGTCGCGAAGTCGATCGCCCCGGACGCCGCCAGCACCATCCGATTCGGGGCGTACCGCCGCGCGTGGTAGTCGCGCATGGCCTCGACCGGCAGGGCGCCGATCGACTCCACCGTGCCGAGCACGCTGCGGAACAGCGGGTGACCGCCGAAGAACGCGGCGCGGCACCGCTCGTCGGCGCCGAACGGGGGCTGGTCGTCGTACATCCGGATCTCCTCCAGGATGACGAGCTTCTCGGTGTCGAAATCCTCGGCACGGAGCGCCGGCCGCATCATCCGCGCGAGCAGTTCCACGGCCTCCGTCTGCCGCTCGGGCAGCACCGTGGCGTAGTAGACCGTGTCTTCCTCGCTCGTGAAGGCGTTGGCGCTCGCGCCCATCCCGTCGAAGCGGCGGTTGATCTCGTCGCCGGAGAGATCGGCCGTGCCCTTGAAGATCATGTGCTCGAGGAAGTGGCTCACGCCCCACTCGGCGTCCCGCTCGTCGCGGGCGCCGGTGTTGACGAAGAAGCCGAGGCTCGCGGAGACGGCGGCTGTGCTCGTCTCGGCGATCACGTCGAGGCCGTTGTCGAGCCGTTCATGCAGAAAGGGCACTGGGCACCTCCAGCGGCTCGCGGCCGAGCGACACGATCGACAGATCCTTCGGGGGCTGCGCCGCGAGCCACCGCTCGATCGACTCTACCGAGAGCGCGTCGTAGCGGGCGAGCTCTTCGGAGAGCGGGCGGACGGTGCCGAGGTGATACCATTGGCGGGCCGCAGCGCCGGCCCGGGCCGCGCTCGACTCCTGCTGCATGACGAGCTGGCTCTTCGCGCGGGCCTTGATGCGGTCCACTTCCTCTGGGGTGATCGTGCCCGGCAGGCGTTCGATCTCGGCCAGGATCACGTCGAGCGTCTCCTGAGCCCGGGCGGCCGTCGTGCCGGAATAGCAGAGGGCCAGGGCGAAGTCGCGGTGGGTCTGGTAGCCGCTCGACACGCTGTAGCAGAGGCCCCTCCGCTCGCGAACCTCCGTGAACAGCCGCGAGCTCGAGCCGCCCCCGAGAATCCCCAGGGCCGCCGTGGCCTCATACGACTCGTCGCTGCGATACGGGGGCAGCGTCCAGGCGATGGCAATGTGGGTCTGCTGGCTGTCGTGCGGCACGTGGGCCACCCGGGGGCCGCGCGGCCCGGTCGCGACTGTGGTCGGAGCGCCAGGCTGCCAGTCACCGAACAGGCGGTCGATGCGGGCCACGAAATCATCCCAGTCGATCCGGCCGGCGATCGCGATGATCGTGCCCTGCGGCTGGGCATGGGAGGCGACGAATCGGCGGACATCCTCGACGGCGAGGGCCTCGACGTCGGCCGACAGGCCCTCGGCAGGCCGGCCCCACGGCGCCGGAAAGTGCAATTGCCGTAACGCCAGCATCGTGCGGTGAACGGGATCGTCCTCCGTGCCGGCGAGGTTTTGGAGCATCATCTGCCGGGCGGGTTCGAACTCCGCGCCGGCCAGTCGCGGTCGGCGGATGATGTCGGCATAGAGCGGGAGCGCATCGGGCAGTCGACGCGACACCATCGCGCCCGAGACGCTGGCGTGCGTCGTCGAGACGGCCTGGGACCACTGGATGCCGGCACCCTCGAGCGCCTCGACGATCTGCCGGCTCGTGCGATCTCCCGCCCCGCGTAGGCACATCTCGCCTGAGAGTGCGGCGATGCCGCACTTGCCGACGGGGTCGTGAATCGCCCCGGCCGGCGTATGAAACGCGATCGCCACCGACTCCAACTCCGGCAAGTGCTCGCCGAGCAGCGTGATGCCGTTGGCGAGCGACGCGGAGAAGAGGGTCTGCTTCAAGATGCGGCGTCCGCGAGCTGTCAGGTGAGGGCAGGTGCGGCCCGACCGGCAACGACGCCGATGCAGGGGGTGCCGAGATCGGCCGTCCGCGACTCGGATGCCTGACCGTCGCTCACCTTATAGATGGTCTTCGTGCGGCGAAAGCCGAGCCGCTTGTAGAGCCGGACGGCGCCGCAATTCTCGGCCGTGACCTCGAGCGAGGCCGTGCGGAAGCCGTGGCAGCGGAGGCCCGCGAACGCCTGCTCGATCAGGCAACTGCCAAGGCCCTGGCCTCGATGGCCCGGCACGATGCCGATGTTTTGGATCATGCCGTTGCGGCCCCGGTCGTTCACCACCTGGATCGTGCCGCACCACTGGAGGTCGGCCGGAGACGAGCCGCGGGCGATCAGCCAGGTGGCGTCGGGCAGGAAGCCCGCCTTGCGGCGAATCTCGTGCATCAGCCGTCGGCAGCCCTCGAGGCTCGCCAGACACGGAAACACGAGGGCATCGACCTCGTCGCGGAATGCCCTGTATTTGGTGCGGGCGTGGACGTCGAGAATGGCCTCGTTCCAGGGCACGAATCGGTAGCCCGGCGGCAGCTGCGGCTCCGATCGCGGCGGGCCGAGATCCGCCTCCATGCGAAATCGCTTGAAATAGGTCGATTGCACGGGGGCTCCTCCCGCAGGGCAGTCATTCCAACGAGACCTTACGAGTATGGAACATTCTGGTCAACGCGCCGGTGGTTGCGGAGCGGGCCGTGCCTCGGGTATCCTTCTCTTTTTGAGGCTCCTCACAATGTTTTTTGGTCGATCGAAAGCCGCGGTGCTGGTCGCGGTCGCGGCAGTTGCCGGCGGCTGCGGACCGACTGCCGAGCGAGACCCAGCGGCTCTCGCTGCGGGCCGGCCGCGGGTCATCGCCACCACGACGGTCGTCGCCGACCTCGTGCGGCAGGT
>JAPOJV010000067.1 GCA_029978085.1 bacterium | reverse complement strand
GTCCCGCGCAGCTGATTCGCTGCCGGCATTGCCGGCGGAGTCGCCCGACGCTCCTCCCTTATCGTTGGGCTCCTGGGACCGCTGGGAGGGGGATAGGCGGGTCGGACAGCACATCAACGGCAGTGGTCTGTTGCGAGGAACGGCATTGGCCGAACTGTAAAAAGCGTCTTGATCCCCGAAGGTGAACTCATCGAACAGGGCCTTCTGCTCGATGTAAGGCAGCGAGTGCACCACCCAGGAAAGGCCCCTGTCGCGGCCGGGCGGCAGGAAACCCTCCGTCTCCGCGTACTGAAGCACGCCGAGCGCGAGCTGGCGAAGATTATTGGAACAGTGCGTCATGCGAGCCGACTCGCGAGCAGCCTGAACCGCGGGAAGCAGCATCGCTACCAAGACCCCGATAATCGCGATCACCACCAACAGCTCCACGAGTGTCATGCCACCGTGGGCGCAACGGCATGCTCCAGCATGCCCGCTGTGCGGCTGCCGCCAGCGGCGGCAGGCGGTGGGCGTTGGCATTGAGTTCGTCACGTTCACGGCGTCGGACTCCATAGCGATCAGGCGGATTTTCCACATCCAGTCTATAGCGTAAGCTGCAGGCCGTTTGCCAAGCCGGCCATTCGCTTTTCTTGTCCGGCCAAACCCGGTTTTTGTGGGTTCCGCACCGGGCCAGGCATCGCCGCTGGTTCGGCACCACCGCTGGATCCGTGAAGCCCGAGGCGCGAGCCGAGTGGAATTTGGACGGTTGCACGTGAAGCCACGCGGATTCCCTTCGCTCGCGCTTCGGGCTTCAAGGGCGCCGGCCAGCGATCCAGGCTGAACTCGTCGATCCACGGCAGGCTCGATCCTGACCACGTGAAAACATGGCGGAGTTTGCCAGCCCGGCCAACCGCTTTTATTCTATGGACAAGGCCGGCGGCAGGAGGCTGCGCCGGACGGCGAGTGAGGCCGATCGGCGCCGTCACTTCGTGATTCCCGGCATCATCTCATGGCCCGTCCACTCGTCGCCCTCGCGCTCGAACTCGATTTCCCTGCGCGGCGGCATCTCGACGTGCTGGCGGGCATCCACCGCTGGGTCGATGAACACGGCACCTGGGACATCCGGCTCGACGAGAAGGTCGCCCACGAGCCCGCCCGGCGGCTCGGTCGCTATGTTGGCGTGATCGCCCGGGCCACGCCGGCCCTCGCGGCGGCCGCCCGGAAGCAGGGCGTGCCCGTCGTGAACGTCTGGCAAGGGTCGCCCGTGACGTCGCAATTAGCCGGCGTATTTCCCGATGGGGCGTCGATCGGCGTCGTGGCCGCTGACACCCTGCTGCTCCGTGGCTTCTCGTCGTTTGGCGTGGTCAATTGCTCCGACCAGCTCGTCGACGCGGCGGCCGCGGAGAGCTTCTGTCGCACGGTCGAGACAGCGCGGCCCGGGCTCACCGTCGCCCGACTTTCGGTTCCACGAGGCAGTGTCAGCCCGATGCTGTCCGACCCCTTCAGCCAAAAGTTTGACCGGTGGGTCACCGGATTGCCGAAGCCGCTCGCCCTGTTTTGCAGCCTCGCGACATCGACCAGCCGCTATCTCTGCGAAGAGCTGCATGCCCTCGGGCTGCGGGTGCCCCAGGATGTCGCCCTCGTCGATGCCGATAACGAGCCCCTGATCTGCGGCCTGCTCAAGCCCACGATCACGGCCGTCGATCTTTCGTACACGCAGGTCGGTTCGATCGCGGCCGAACTGCTCGACGAGATGATGCGGCGGCCGAAGATAAAGCCCCGCATCATCCGGGTGCCGGCGGCGGGGGTCGTCACCCGCGATTCCACCGACCTGTTTCCGGTGGACGATGATCTCGTGCGGGCGATCCTGCGGTATATCGAGGGCAATCTCGACAAGCCGCTCGCCCCGGCTGCGCTCGCCAAGCAGTTTTGCGTGTCGCGGCGGACGCTCGACCGGCGGTTCGAGGAGGGCTGCCATCGGACGGTGAGCGACGTCATCCGCGACCTGCGGTTCGAACGGGCCCGCCACCTGCTCGTCAACACCCCGATGCTCGTCAAGGAAATCGCCCGGGAGATCGGGATGACGAAATTCATCCAAATCCACCAACTCATCAAGCAGAAAACCGGCGTGGGGCCGGCCGAATACCGGCGGATGATGCAGCCCGCCGTCCACCATGCCGCGGCCGATACCCAGACAGGAAAGCCATCATGACCAGGCCGTCAACGCGACTCACTCCCCTGCCCTGCCGCCGCCGCATGGCCCTGGCAGCGGCCGGCCTTCTGGCCTTCAGCCTCCTCCCCGTGGCCCGGGCCGCCCCGCCGCAGCTGAACCTGCCGGGCATGACGGTGAACATCGCAGAGCGATACGTCGATATCGAGGCCACCGTCTGCCTCGACGAAGGCATGCTGGAACTGGTCGCCTGCACGAAGGGCACCAAGGAGCACGAATCGATCGTGGCCGTCGAGGCCTCGCCGATGCACATCCACACCGCATTGCTCGTGCTCGGGGCGACCAACGGCCATCCCGCGATGCGGCAGCCGCGCGCCCCCCCGGGCGTCGGCTGGGTCGATCTTCCCCCCGTGGGGGATCCGATCGAGGTCTTCCTCGTGATTCCCGACGCCGACGGGCAACCGGCGGAACGCCCGATCAGCGAGTTCGTGTCGCTGGCCGACGGCGACTCGGACGGGGCCGCAGGCGAGGGCGGCGACGAGGGCGGGTTTCCCGATGCGTTTGTGTTTGCCGGCTCGCAGCTCCGCGACAATGGCGACGGGCCGCGCACCTATCTGGCCGACGAAAGCGGAAACGTGATCTCGATCGTCACGTTTGGCGACGAACTGCTCTGCCTGGACGGCATCCATGGCCACGGCAACGACGCGCTCATGTGGCGGGTCAATCCCGAGCACCTCCCGCCGGCCGGCACGAAGATCACGCTCCGCCTCCGCGTCCGCAAACCCATCATCGCGGCTCCAGCAGATCCGCCATTCTGAGGCCCTCGATGCAGAGGTCCATCTGGCCGCGCGGCTCCTGCGTCTTCTGGTCGTATTCCACGTTGCCATAGGCGGCCAGGACATTCCTGCCGATCTTCAGGTGCTGGCCCGCCCCCAGAGGCCACGTCGCGTAACACGGCATGGTCTGCCACCACCCATAGGCGGTGATCTCGTGCCCATTGAGGAACACGCGATAGCCCTGCCGCGCGAGAATGCTCAGCCTGTAGAGATCACAATCGAGGGCCTTCACCTCGAAGGTGGTGCGCATCACGATGAACTCGCCCTGGCCCCACTCCGACCGATTGGCGAACGAGATGCCGCCTTGCTCGCATATGCCGATCCCGATGGGGGCGGCTCCCTGCCGCCAGCCGCTATCGTCATACCCGGGCTCCTGCCAGCCCTTCAATTCCGCCGGCAACTCGATGTCACGAAACCGCCTCCCCTCACGGGGATGCAGCCGGTCTTTCTCGGTCAGCGGATCGAACGACGTAAACCGCCAGACCTGCTCCGCGCGGGGCGGCGTGCCGACAGGCTTCCAGCCGGCGGCGGGATGCTTCAGCCTGGTGAGTTCGATCGTCGTCGTCAGCAGCGACTGATCTCCGCGCTCCCCCGCATTCATCCGCCTGAGGCATTCCGGGCGAAAGACCGTGAACAGGATGTCGGTGAGCTCGGCTCTTTGGTCGGGAGCTAGTTTGTCGAGGCTGGTGAAGATCCCCTGCATGACCCCCCGATCGGGTCTCGCCTGCGGCGCCGCCACGATGTCGATCAACTGGTCCGTGCTCAAATCCGCGATCCGCTCTGCGACCAACCGGGCGAACGCCACGGCGTTGCCGGGATCGGCCTCGAGGCAGGCCATGACCGCCTGAAACACGTTGTAGGCGCCCTCGGACGCCCGGTCGCCGCTCTTGATCTCCCTCGTTTCGATGGCCTTGCCGAGCCCCGCCACGATCAGCCTGCCGGCGGGACTGTCGGGCTTTCTCTGTTGCAAGGCGCCCTTCAGGTAATTGGTCATGCCGGCCCGCGGAAAGGTGTGGTATTCGCGGGTCGCCATCGTCAGGAGCGTGGGCAGGATGTCGAGATACAGGGCCTCGTCGCGCTCCAGCCCCGTAAGGGCCTTGAAGGCGGATTCCCGCAGCCACCAGTCGGAGTGGGTCGTCCAGGGCAGGATCAGCGGGAGGCGTGATTGGATGTCCTGCGGCGAGGCAAACTTCAGGGCCATCAGCGCGGCATCGCCCCCCCACCATGCCTCGTCGGGATTCGAGAGCATGGCGGTGATGCTTTCCAGCATCGCCGGCGTGAGCTGCTGCGTCGCGACCGGGTTACGGCCGATGCCAAACCAGTAGTTGTAGTCCACCAGGCCATCGAGGGCCGCACGGCGGAGCCGCGGGTCGGGGTCGCGCAGGAGTTTTTCCAAATCGTCGAAGCCGCCGACCTCGCGCAGGCCCTTCGCCGCCTGCGTGCGAATCAGGTAGTTGCGGTGATGGACGTTTTTCAGCAACGTTTCGCGGGGCATGCTCTTGAGGTCTTGTGCCGGCCCCTGGTAGCCGTTCCCCAGCGCATGAAAAGGAACATGAGTGGGCTCCGGCGCGCCGTAGTCGAGGTATTTCGGGTTGTGGTCGATCGAGAGAAAGGCCCGGTCGGCCGCCGTGCCCCAGGGGTTCTCGGGCAGGGTGTAGGCTTTCGAGTGCTTCGACCGCGGAGCGCCGGTAATCCGCAGCTTCTTGAGCGGCGCGGTGTACGACAGCCCCATGCCCGGACCGGAAGAGCCGACTTTGCCATCGCCCCAGGTCAGCGTCGCGATGCCGATGCTGCCCCCCGGTTCGCGGCTCAAGTCGTGCCACCAGGTGAGCCGGTCCATCGCCTCGCGGTAGACGTCGGGCTTGTCCCGCATCAGGAAGGACGTGGTGATCCCGCGCCAGATGCCGTCACCCCGGCCTTCGTCGGCATGGCCCGTCACAAGCAGGGGATAGCTGTCGATCATCGACAGGGCCAGGCACTGGCGGGCCTGTTCGTAGCAGGTGACATCACCGCGGGCACCCGCGGCGACCTGCATGGCGGCGGCGATCATGCCGTCCTTGCCGTTGGATCCGAGCCCGCCCTCGCCGCGGTGATCGCCATAGGGAACGGTGCCACGGCCGGCGAAGCGATAAAAGAAACGCAGCGCGCCGAGCAGGGTCTCCTCATCGACGTTGACGCCGCATTCCTTGCCGAGGAGGAGCGTCGTGAGCACCTGGGCGCCGGCCGGGTTCATCAGGCCACCGGCCACGTATCCGGGCGCGATGTCATGCCCCCAGTGGGTCCAGCCGCAGCCGAACTTCTGGCGGGCCTTCGCGTCGTCGCAGTAATACTGCAGGATCGGCAAGACCGACTTATCGCCGGTCCGCAGGTAATATTCACCGCAGGCGATGCCGTTGTAGCCGTTGTTCCAGGTGTGATCGCCGATCTGCTGAACGTCCTTCGGAAAGGCAGCGAAATAGGCCTTCACCCGCGGCAGATACTGGTCGTCGCCGGTGGAAAGCAGGAATAGGCAGGCGAGGGCCCCCGGAATGCCGCCCTCGTTGAATTTATTCGGATCGGCATAAAAGGCGGCGGCCTCCTTCACGATGCGTTTTGACTTCTTGCAACCCAGCGGCCAGGTCTTGCTGTAGGCACCGAGCACGGGAATCGTGACGGTTTCCTGCCGCTGGCTCTTCCCGTCGGCCGAGGTCACATCGAATACCATCCGCCCGTCGGTGGCCTCGGCCTTGGTGAGGGCCTTGCCCATCACGACGAACGGGTTGAGGCCCTTGAGAGCGGTGCCATTGATTCCCGTGAGGATCTCGCCCTTGACGAACTTGCCCGCGGCCGGTGAGCCGGGCACCATCCCCTCGACTTTGAGAACCACACCCGGATAAATCCGCGTGTTGAGGCCCGTCACGCCGATGCCGCCGAAAAACCGCTCGCCGGTCGGGGCCGGGCGGAGGGCATAGATGAGTTCTTCGGTGTAGTAGCCCGCTCCGTCACCGCCGCCGTCGCCAGCATCGAGCTGGCCGACGAGAAGAAAGAGGGCTACCGGCAGAAAGAAACGGAGTCGTGATTTCATGGTGCACCGGAAAGAGTCTGAAAACGAACGTGGAATTCCGATCGGCCGCCGTGACTACGATCATTTCTGGAACGGCAACAAGGCTTCTGCAAATGCCTGGCCCATCTGCGCGAAGGTCTTCGCACAGCCGTAGTAGTGATAGCCGGCATGCGAAAAGCCGCGATTCCAGGCAGCCGCCTCGGCCGGGCTGATCAGGTCGGCCTCGTATTTCTTGATGTATTCATCCTTTTGCTCCGTCGTCATGTGACCATCGGCGTTCGGATAGTCCTTGTGCTTGATGTCGAGATGGTGCCGCATGGTGCCGACCTTCTGCCGCTTTTCATCGATCGCGGCGAGTTCTTCCGCCCAGAACGGCGCGGTTTCCACTGCGACGACGTTGCCGCGGAACTCGGGCAGGGCCGCCGGTGCCGCCATCGCCTTGCGGAAGGCGATGATCGACGGCCTCTGGGTGTGCAGCCCTTCAATGCCCAACACGCCGATCACGAAGGGCATCGCAGGCGCGTCGAGGTCCTTGCGGACATCGCGGATGAACTGGGCGAGCAGTTCGGAATACATGTCGAAGCGATCCGGCTGGGAATTGTGATCCGGATAGGTGTGCCCATCGACGAGGTCGTTCCAGCCCTGGAGCCAGACAAACCCGGAAAGTTCATACCCCCGGGCGGCCTTGTAGCCCGGTACGATCTTTCCCGGATCGGCCAGCACCTTTTTCACATGCTCGATCATCAGGCGGTAATAGCGGCCGGTCGCCTGTGCCTTTTCCGCCTTCCACTGCTCGAAGTCTTCGGGGATGCCAGCCCCCTCCTGCTTCGGATAGTGCTCGGCCTGAAACGAACTGAGTTGATACGGCCCCGCGCCCGGTGGCCGGAAATCCGTATGCAGGCTCTTGCCGCCCCAGGCTGTCTTGATGACGAGCACCGGCTCTTTGATCGCCGCATCCATCGTCAGGCCAAAGGTAAACTCGGGCCCGATTTTGTCTCCGGGCTTGGTGGGATCCACTCCCCACATCGAACCGTAACCGGCGGTCATTGGACCATCGAGCACGAAGTCCTTGTCGCCGAGTCCGGTCAGATAGGAGATCCACGTGTGGCGACACACCGTCGGCTTCCCGTCGGCTCCCCGCATCCTCCTCAACAGCGGCCTGGTCGCAGGATCGTCGCCGATGTAATCGAAGGTCGCAATTTGTGCATACCCCTCCATGTTGGACTGGCCCGCCAGGATGAAGACCTTCAGTTTCTTCGCCTTCTCGGCGGCCGGGGCGGCTTGGGCCCACGCGCATGCGACGGCGAGACAGAGGACGATTCGAATCAGCATCACAACGCTCCTTGCGAAAAACATGCAGAGTTGAAAGCCCGTTCTTTCTCACTGAAACAGAAACTATCGCTGCAACGGGAGCAAGGCTTCTGCAAAGGCCTTGCCGATCTGCGCGAAGGTCTTCCCGCTGCCCCAGTAGTGGTAACCGCCATCGGAATGGCCCGCGAGCACCTCCTTTTCCTTGGACGAAAGGATTTCCTCCAAGGCGAGGGCGAGCTTCTCCTGATCGGCCTTGGTGATCCCCTCGACCCACGCATCGAGCGCCGCATAGTGCTCCGGGGAGTTTTGGTCGTACTGGTCGTTGGCATACACCGCCAACACGTTCTTCCCCTTCTTCAAGACCGTGGCGGCCTGGTCTTTGTCGAGAACGATGGACCGGTACATGGGGTTGTCGAGCCACCAGATGTAGGTGTGAACCTTGTGGCCGTTGAGATACACGTTGAATCCTTGCCTGGCCAGGATCGCGATGCGATACGCCTCGCAGTCGAGGTCTTCGAGGTCGAACGTCGTCCGCATCAGCAGGAATTCGCCTTCGCCCCAGGTCGAGGGGAATGCATCGAGGGTGATCCCGCTGTGCTTCCAGACGCCCTTGCCGATCGGAGCCTTGCCTGCCTTCCATTGGCTGTCGTCGAAGTCGGGCATGGACCACTGCTCCATTCCGGCCGGCAGCGTGATCTCGCGAAAGCGCCGGCCGTCATACTTTTCCAGAATGTCTTTCTTCTCGGTGGCATCGATCGAAACGAATCGCCAGACCCGTTCCTCCGGCGCCGGCGTTCCCACCGGCTTCCAATACTTCCCCCACTTCCACTCGCCGTCGAGCGTGCCGTCTGGCTTCAAGGGATGCGCCGTGCCGACGATCGTGTCGTACTCGCCCTGCTTGGGCTGGGCGGCGGCGATGGCATGATCCCAGAAGGGAGCGGTGTCGACGGCGACCACGTTCCCCTTGAACTCGGGCATCTCGGCCGGTGCGGCCATGGCCTTGCGGAAAATCGCCTGTTTCTCCCCTTCGACGCCCAGCACGCCGATCACGAATGGCATCTTCGGGGCCGAGAGATCGGTGCGCACGTCGCGAATGAAGTGGGCCAACAGCCGCGAGTATTCGTCGTACCCGCCCGGCTGATCCCGCCTGGGGTAGGTCTGCCCATCGACCAGATCGTTGAAGCCCTGAAACCAGACGAACCCGGCCAGCTCATAGCCGGCCTGCTCGTCATAGTCCGGACAGACGCGCTTGGGATCGGCCAGCACCTTTTTCACGTGCTCGATCATCATCCGGTAAAAGCGACCACACTCCTTCGCCTTCTCTTCCTTCATCGTGTCGATGTCCACGCCCCGCTGCTCGAGTTCATCAACCATCCCGTCGGTGAACTCATAGGGGCCGGCGCTCGGGGGCCGGAACTCCGTGTTCAGGCTCCTGCCGCCCCAGGCCGTCTTGATGATCAGGATCGGCTGCTGCAGGGCTTTCTCCATGAAGATGCCGAAGGTGAACTCGGGCCCGATCTTGCCGCCGCTCTGGGTCGGGTTGTCGCCACGGGCGCCAAAGCCGGCGGTCAACTTGCCGAGGCCCTCACCATTCGCGCTGCCGTCGTACGGACCGGTCAGGTACGACATCCAGACCTTGTCGCACACCCGGGGCGTGCCATCGGGATTCCGCATCTCCGCGAAGATGGGGGCCGTGGCCGGATCCTTGCCGATGGAGTCGAACGTGGTGATCGCGGCGTGCCCCTCCATGTTGGACTGGCCCGCCAGGATGAAGACCTTCAGTTTCGTGGGGGCCGCTTCCGTGGCGTGGGCGGCTTCGGCCCAGGCCAGAGACACAAGCAGGCAGAGGAGCAGCAGGCCGCGGGCCTGCGGAGCGGGGGCAGACGATCGGATCGGCATGGCAGGAGTTCTCTCTTTCCCAACGTGACGGGTGTCGGCAGTATGCCCCGATGCGACGGTCGTCGGCAGTTTGCTCAGGCAGCCAATCACTTATAGGCTGCGGCCAAGGCTGGCGTTTCCGCAGCCTGCGGCAGTAGCCTCGGGTTGGCTCGTGAGCCACCCGCCCCCGACAACCATTCAGAGCCCCGAGCATGACCAGACCGACAACGCGACTCCCTCACCTGCCCGGCCAGCTCCGCATGGCCCCGGCGAGGCTCGGCCTTCTGGTCGGCCTCCTGTTCACGGCGACGGTGCCCGCGGCGGCTCACGCGGCGCCGGTGGTCTGGCTCGAGGCGGAGGCGTTTGCCGATGTCGGCGGCTGGTCTCGCGACACGCAGCACGTCGACGTGATGGGATCGGTCTATCTGCTCGCCACCGGGCTGGGGAAGCCGGTCGAGGCCGCCGTCACGACCGCGGAGATCCCGGAGACTGGAACCTATCGGCTCTGGGTGCGGGCGCGAGACTGGCTGCCCGCGCATGCACCGGGGCGGTTTCTCGTGAAGGTGGGGGGCAAGGCCTCCCCCGAGATCGGCCGCTCGGCAGACGACGACCGCTGGCGCTGGTTCGACGGCGGTAAGTTTCAGCTGGAGGCGGGCCCGACCGAAGTGCGGCTCGAAGACGTCACCGGCTGGTGGGGCCGCTGCGATGCGATCGTGCTGGCCGGGGAGGGATTCACGCCGGCCGATGATCTCCCAACCCTCGCGGCCCAGCGGGAGCGGCACGGGGGCGTGTCGGCGGAGATCGCCGATGCGGGAACATTCGATGTCGTCATCGTGGGGGCCGGGCCGGCGGGCATGGGCGCCGCTCTGGGCGCGGCCCGCCGCGGCGCGAAGGTGGCCCTGATCCAGGATCGGCCCGTCGTCGGCGGCAACAGCTCCGATGAGATCCAGGTGCCGCCGATGGGCTGGATCGGTGAGCCGCCCGACACGATCAACGTCACCGGCGCCTGCGAGGAACTCTATCCACTGCAGGGCTGGCGGAACTTCGCCGACTCGCGGCACATGGAAGAGCTGCTGCGGGCGGAGCCGCGGATCACGCTCCACACCAACACCCGCTGCCAGGGCGTGGAGATGGCCGACGACACGCCGCCACGGCCGCTCGCTGCCAACGAGCAGGGAGACTCCGGCCGAATCGCCGCCGTGCTCGCGATCGATGTCACCAGTGGCCGGCGACTCCGCTACCGGGCCCCGGTCTTCATCGACTGCACCGGCCACGCCTGGGTGGGCTTCTACGCCGGCGCCGAATACCGTCAGGGCGAGGAGGCCCGCGCTGAATTCGGCGAGTCGTTGGCCCCGGAGCGGGCGACCGACCGCACGCAGGGCAACACGCTCTACCAGGCGGTGTTTGCCGACCGCGACCGGACGGCGGTCTTCCAGTGCCCCCCGTGGGCCTATCACTGGACGAAGCCGGAGGATTTCGAGCCCCACGGATCGCACCGCCGGCTCGGCACGCTCGACATCCGCCGGCCGGAGAACTTCGACGAGGAATCCCGCGGCACCGGCCGGGCTCCCGCCCCCGACGATTGGAGCGGCGGCCTCGATCACGGCTGGTGGCTGGAGTATGGCGGCATGGAGAACACCATCCAGGATGCCGAACGGATCCGCGACGAGCTCTTCCGCATCACGCTCGGCCTGTGGAACTACGCGAAATACCACAACCTGCGGACGATCGTCGCCAACGCCAACCGCGAGCTGGTCTGGCTCAACTACGTGCCCGGGGTGCGGGAAAGCCGCCGGCTGATCGGCCTCTCGACGATGACGCAGCGGGATTTCGACACGCCGGCGATTCACGACGACGCCGTGGCCTTCACCGACTGGGGAATCGACGTGCATCATCCGCAGGGGTTTTGGGTGCGCGGAAACGATTGCATCCACGTCTACCATGGCCGCCGGGTCACGATCCCGCTGACCGCGCTCATCTCGCGCAACATCACGAACCTCCTGATGGCGGGTCGCAACATCTCCGCCACGCATATCGCCGCGGGGGCGACGCGGGTGATGCGGCCCTGCATGGGCATGGGGCAGGCGGCGGGCATTGCCGCGGCCATGGCAGCGGCCGATGGCGCGTCTCCGGCCGCGGTGGCCAGCGAGCGGATCAAGGAGGTGCAGCAGGAGCTCCTCAAGCAGGGCTGCTATGTGCCGGGCGTGCGCAACGCCGATCCACGCGATCTCGCCCGCGGCAGCACCGCGACCAGCTCGTGGGCCGCGCCGGGCTGCGAGTCGGGCAAGGTGATCGATGGCGTCAGCCGGGTGGTGGGCAAGGATTCGCATGCCTGGCGGCCCGGCGAAGACGGCCCGGCCTGGCTCATGCTCAGCCTGCCGCGGGCGGCGCCGGTCAACACACTCCACCTGACATTCGAGGAGTATCGGTCGGTGCCGTTCGTCGTCGAGCTGGCCGAGGCCGGCGGCTGGCGAACGGTGGCCGAACGCCCTGAGGCCGACGAGACCCGTCGCCACGTGCTCCGGTTTGACCGGGCGACGAGCGACCGCCTGCGGATTCGATTCGCCGAGCCCGTCGGCGTCTGCGAAGTGCGGCTCTATGATGAGCCGGACCGCGAATAGACCGCGGCCACGACACTCCGTCGGCACGGCATGGCGGGCATCGTGGACCGATGCGTTCCCGAATTGGTTGCCATTCAGCCAGCAGCGGACTAAACTTAGTCTAGTTGTTTTCGCGCGAAATGCGTGAACGTTCTGGAACTGCATCGCGATGGCCACGATCGTCAATATTCACGAGGCCAAGACCCACCTTTCCCGAATCATCGACCAGGTTGCAGCCGGCCGGGAGGTGATCATCGCGAAGGCCGGCCGCGGCGTGGCGCGGCTGGGGCCGCTCGAAGCACACGGCCGACCCAAGAAGCTCGGCGGTCTCAAGGGGCGAATCGAGGTGCCGGATGATTTCAACGCACCACTTGATGACCGTGTGGTAGCCGCATTCGAGGGGCGGTCGTGAGCCGAATCCTCCTCGATACGCATCTGCTGCTTTGGGCGGTCAGCGAGCCGAAGAAACTGCCCCCCCGGGCCCGCCGGTGGATCGACGAAGCCGAGGTTTTTGTGAGCGCTGCGTCGATCTGGGAGGTGAGCATCAAGACGGCTCTGGGAACGCTCACTGCCGACCCGGCCCAGTTGCTTGCGGAGCTCGAGCCGGCAGGCTTCCAGTTGCTACCGGTGACGGGTGAGCATGCCGCCGCGGTCGCCCTGCTGCCGCCCCTGCATAACGACCCCTTCGATCGCATGCTCGTCTCGCAGGCGAAAACCGAGCCGCTCATCCTGCTCACCAACGATTCCGCGCTCGGCGGATACGGCGAATTTGTGATCGTTTCTTAAACCCACTCATAAGGAAGCCTCTCGATGAATCCGTTCCGCGGCTGCATGCCCGCCCTCATGACCCCCTGCAACGCCGATGGCAGGCCCGACTTCGACGCGCTCGTGGCCACCGGCCGCGATCTGATCGCGGCCGGCATGTCGGCGGTGATCTACTGCGGCTCGATGGGCGACTGGCCGCTGCTGACCGACGCCGAGCGGCAGGAGGGCGTGGCCCGGCTCGTGAAGGCGGGGGTTCCCGTGATCGTGGGCACCGGCGCCCAGAATCCAGAGCGGGCCGCCGAGCATGCGGCCCATGCGAAGAAAGTTGGCGCGACGGGGCTGATGGTGATCCCGCGGGTGCTCTCGCGCGGCACCTCGCCCGCGGCCCAGCGGCATCACTTCGCCGGCATCCTGCGGGCGGCCGCCGGCCTCCCGGCCGTGATCTACAACAGCCCCTATTACGGCTTCGAAACGAAGGCCCCGCTGTTTTTCGATCTGCGGGCGGAGTTTCCCCACCTCGTCGGCTTCAAGGAGTTTGGCGGCGCCGCCTCGCTCACCTATGCGGCCGAACACATCACCAGCGGCCATGCCGACCTCGCGCTGATGGTGGGCGTGGATACGCAGGTCTTCCACGGCATCGTGCGGTGCGGCGCGGTGGGCGCGATCACGGGCGTGGGCAATGCCCTGCCCGGGCCGGTGCTGCGGCTGGTGGAGCTTTGCCTGGCGGCGGCCTCCGGCGACGGGGCGGCCCGGCGGCTGGCGGCCGAACTCGACGATGCCCTGGCCGTGCTCGCGAAGTATGACGAGGGCCCCGACCTGGTCCTCTACTACAAGCATCTGATGGTGCTCGAAGGCCACGCCGCCTACGCCCGCCACCTCAACTCCTCCGATGCCCTGTCTGACAGCCAGCGGGCATTTCTCGAGGCGCAGTGGCGGCAGTTCCGCACCTGGTGGAATGCCTGGCCGGGCCGCGGCGGGTGAATTCCTGTCCGCCAGCCCCCGCCCTGCCCTGCCCTCCTCCACGGAGCCTTCTCGACCATGCTTGTCAGCATCTTCAATGACGTGATCGGTCCGGTGATGCGGGGCCCGTCGAGCTCGCACTGCGCCGCGGCCCTGCGGATCGGTCGGCTGGCCCGCGACCTCGTCGGCGGCACCCCCACGACGCTGCTCGTGGAATTCGACCGGGCCGGCTCCCTGCCTACCACGCACGACTCGCAGGGCTCCGACATGGGGCTCTTCGGTGGCCTCCTCGGCTGGGACGCCGACGATCCCCGGCTCCCGGAATCGGCCGAGGCCCTCCGCACCGCGGGCGCCGACGTACGGATCGAGACGGTCGATGTGGGCGACCCTCACCCCAACACCTACCGGCTCACGCTCACCCGGGGCGACCACCGGCATTCGCTGCGGGCGATCTCGACCGGCGGCGGCATGATCGAGGTGATTGCGATCGACGAGATTCCGCTCTCGATCCACGGCGACTACCACGAGACGCTGTTTGCCATGTCGGCGGGCGAACCGGCCGCGGCGGGCCGGGCTACCGCCGAGCGGCTCGTCGCCGCCATTACCGCGCTCGCCCCCGGCTTCGAGCCCGATGCGGTCGCCGTGGCCGCAGCCGACCACGGCCTCTTCGTGCAGGTGAAAACCCACGGGCCGCTGCCGGCCGCCGTGCGGGCGACGCTGGCAGCCATGCCCGGAGTCGCCGCCGTCGCCGCGCTCGCACCGGTGCTACCCGTCCGCTCCCGCCGCGGCATGAGCGTGCCCTTCTCTTCGGCTGCCGAACTGCTCGCCGCGGATGCTGGCCGCGGCATCCCGCTCTGGCAACACGCCGTCGCCTACGAGATGGCTCGCGGCGGCCTCACCGAACGCGAGGTGATCGACCGCATGGTGCAGATCGTGCGGCTCCTGAAACACTCGATCGCCTCCGGCATCGCCGGCACCGAATACGCCGACCGCGTGCTCCCCGCGCAGGCCCCCGGCTACGCGGCGGCGCTGGCCGGCGGCCGGCTGGTGGGCGATCCCGTGCTCAACCGAATCGTGCTGGCCACGACGGCGCTCATGGAGGTGAAAAGCTCGATGGGCGTGATCGTGGCGGCGCCCACGGCCGGCGCCTGCGCCGCCCTGCCGGCCGCCGTGATCACGCTCGCCGAATCGATGCAGCTCGACGAGGAGGCGATGGCGCGGGCGCTCCTGGCCGCCGGCCTGATCGGCGTGTTCATCTGCACGCCCTGGTCATTCGCCGCCGAGGTGGGCGGCTGCCAGGCCGAGGGGGGCTCCGCGGCGGCGATGGCGGCGGCGGGCATCGTCACGCTGGCGGACGGCCCCCTTGCGCAGGCGCTCACGGCGGCGTCGCTCGCGCTGCAGAGCATGATCGGACTGATCTGCGATCCCGTCGCCAACCGGGTGGAGGTGCCCTGCCTCGGCAAGAACGTGATGGCCGCCGCCAACGCCCTGGCCTGCGCGACCATGGCGCAGGCGGGCTTTGCCGAGGTGATCCCCTTCGACGAGGTCGTGGCCACCGCCGCGCGGGTGGCCAAGCAGATGCCCCGCGAACTCCGCTGCACGGCGCTCGGCGGTCTCTCGATCACGCCCACGTCGCTGGCGATCGAGGCCCGGCTCACGGCCCGCAAGGCCGCCTGCGGCGCCGGCACCTGCGGCTGCGGCTGACACCGCACAAGCTCACCGTCGTCGCCCACAGGCCCGCCGGCGCCCCTTTCCATCACACTGGCGTAAGGGGATTCCAGACCCGTTCAAACCCTACTCTGGCGAAGTCCTTGACGTTGGCCGTCGCAAACTCGGTCACACCGTGATGCAGCAGCGTTCGCGCCAGCCTGATGTCGATGATTCGGCGAAATGCAAAACCAGACTTTGCCGCCATCCCCCAGACATCATCCATTACCGGCGCACAGTCGATCAGCTGCCATGCCTGATTGGATCGATAGGCCGTGCAAACCGCCGCCGCCTGAGCGGCAGTGAGCGGCTTGGCAAAGATCCGCTCATTACGCAGCTTGAGATAGAGCTCGACGAGCATCAACTCGCAGATGGCGACGTCGCGTCGCGACGTGAGTGATTCAATGAAGGCTCGGCAGGACGCATGCGATACCGAGTCGCGATTGGCAGCATGAACGGCCAGGTTCGTGTCGAAGCTGAGCATGGCCAGACCTTGGATTCACTCGTGGCTCAACGGGGTCCACTCGTCCTCGTCAACGAGTGGCTGCCCCATGCCGAAGGCCGCAGGCAGCCTCCACTCCGTGGGCCTCGCCCGACCTGGTGGATGGTGACGGACAATCTCCTCGAGGCCGCGGCGCACCACTTCGGCGAAGCTCAACTCATTCTCGCGAGCGAGTCGTTTTGCCTCGTGATAGAGCTGGTCCGGGATTTGGACCTGAGTTTTTATCATGATGGCATTATGCCATCATGCCCCGCCCTGGACAACCGGTTTCGTCGGAAAAGTGTGTGAAGGAAAGGAAGGGGACGCGAAGGACGAAGGAAAGGACAGGCACGGTCCTCTGGCAAGGAAACTGACCAGCGAGGATGTGCTGGAGCGGCTGAGCGACCTGTTCGTACACAGGGGTGTGCCAGACCACATTCGCAGTGACAACGGCAGCGAGTTCACTGCTAAGCGGGTGAGGGAATGGCTCGAGCGGGTCGGGGTAAAGACGCTCTCCATCGAGCCTGGATCACCGTGGGAGAACGGCTACGTTGAGAGCTTCAACGGGAAGCTGCGGGACGAACTCTTGGCCCGCGAGGTGTTCGACACCTTGCTTGAGG
>JAPOJV010000151.1 GCA_029978085.1 bacterium | reverse complement strand
GCTTGCCGTGGGCGACCGCGTGTGGGGCTCGAATCAAGGCGTGCTCGGCCGGCAGGGTACGTTCGCCGAACTGGCGGCCGTCGATGCCCAGTGGCTCTATCCGACGCCGGCCGGCGTGAGCGATCGCGATGCGGTGGCGGCTGCGCTCGTCGGGATCACGGCCTGGCTCGGCCTTGTGTCGCACGCGGCCCTGAAGTCGGGAGAGACGGTCGTGGTGAGCGGGGCCTCAGGGGCGGTGGGCTCGATGGTGATGCAGATGGCGAAGCTGCTTGGAGCCCGTGTGATCGGCGTGGCCGGCACCGATGGTGGGCTTGCCCGTGTGGCGGCCCTCGGTGCGGATGCCGTGGTCGATCGCCGGCGCGGTGCCGACGCGGTCGCCGCGCAGGTGAAGGCCGTCGCTCCTGCGGGCGTGAACGTCTGGTGGGAGGCCCTCCGCGAGCCCGACTTCGACACGGCGATCGGCCTCCTGGCCGACGAGGGGCGGATGGTGCTCATGGCCGGCCGCGATGCCCGGCCGCCGTTCCCGGTGGGGCCGTTTTACGTGAAGCAGGCGAAGCTGATGGGGTTCGTGATGTTCAAAGCGGCGGCCGAACTGCAGGCGGCCGCCGCCCGCGACATCAACGCCTGGCTCGCCTCAGGCACACTGCGGGCGCCGATCGGCGCCGTCATGCCGCTCGCAGAGACGGCTGCCGCCCATCGGCTCCAGGAGGAGGCCACGATCAGTCGGGCCGGGCCGCTGGCGGGCAAGATCATCGTCGAGCCGTGAGGCGTTTCCATGCGGATCACGTTCGTGCAATCGGGGGCTCGCCCGGTTTGGTGGAACCAACCGTCTCCGCGGCGGAACCCGGCGATATGATCCTGCCCGCCACCATGTTGCGGCGTTCGTTGATCTTTGCGATCAGCCGTCTTATGTCGTGCCCGGTCGCTTTCGACATTTCCTTTCTGACGCGGCGGACTTCAGCCAAGCTATTCATCGGGAGTCTCCTCCTGCAGGAGTTCCAAAGGGGTCACGAGAACCGGACTTCCGATCCCTAAAAGGCCGTTGACACGACGGATATGTCCAAATTTATTGGCGTTCGCCAGGTGGCGACAGTTCCACGTCACAAGAAAATCGCAGCGGTGAAAAGATGCTGCCGCGAGGTGGAGGGCGTCTCCCTGCGGATCATTTGGCATCACGCGATGAGCGATGTATGCGTCCACGATTTCTGCGACTGCTTCATCCAATTCGACAAGCGGAAGGTCGGCAATGAGCGATAGCGCTGCATCGCGGTGCGGAAAGGTGCCGCCGCGCAGTTCGGCATCCACCGCAAGGCTGGTCACCAGTTCGTCCGAGCCGGCGCGGGCGGCATCGAACCACTTGCGCGTCCAATTGCGGCGGGCGAGCATTTCGGGCTCGGTCCGCTCCTCGTGGTAGAAGCTGGCGATCGTGGTTTCGATGTAGACTCGGGCCATGGTGCAATTGTACTCCGCTGCCGCTCATCGGCTCCAGGAGGAGGCCACGATCAGTCGGGCCGGGCCGCTGGCGGGCAAGATCATCGTCGAGCCGTGAGGCGTTTCCATGCGGATCACGTTCGTGCAATCGGGGGGGGTCGTCGGCGCGATCAGAGGTTGCCGCATTGATACGGCTGCGCTCGAGCCCGATGAGCGTACGAAGGTCGAGTCGCTCGTGGCCGCGAGCGGGATCACTGGTTCGTTTGCTCGCCGATCCGAGGCGGTGCGCGATGCGCGGCAGTATCAGATCGCGATCGAGCGAGAGGCCGCGGTGGTTCGCGTGACCTGTGACGATCGCTGCGTGCCCGAGGAGGCACGGCCGCTCGTCGGTTTTCTAGCGGCGAAGGCTGTGCCCCAGCGCCCCGGGTTCGGGGATGACGTGATGGTGGAGCCTGCGGCCGCGGCGGCTGGTGAATGGGGACGGTTCGTGGGGGACGTCGTGGCACGCTGGAGTGACAACGGTCGCGACATGACGCTCGTGGAGCCCTTTGCCTACGTCGATTCTCGGGAGTCGCGGTGGGATGCCCCGGCTGGTGCGGTCGTGAACGGCGCCAGCATTCCGCGGGCGTTCTGGTCGCTCATCGGCGGCCCCTTCGAGGGGCGGTTTCGCAATGCCTCGGTCGTGCACGACGTGGCCTGCGAGGCCCGCGACCGCGAGTGGCGCACCGTGCACCGGATGTTTTACGAGGCGTGTCGCTGCGGGGGCGTGGCGACCGGCAAGGCGAAGGCCATGTATTACGCCGTCTGGCACTTCGGCCCGCGGTGGCGGATCGAAGAACGCAGGACGATCGTCGCCGGCCGGCCGCAGGTGGAGCGGGTGGTGCACGATGAGACGCCGCCGCCGCCGACGGCAGCCCAGGCCGCGGCCGTCGACCGCTACTTTGCCACGCACGACGTGGATGCCGAGGCCATTCCCACGCTGGCGATTCCCGGTGCGGAGGCCGTGCCGTGATGTCGAAGGACGCAGCGATACGCGACGCGATCGTGGCGCAGCTGCGGCCGCTGCTCCCCGCGGGCACCGACGGCTACGTGCAGGATCTGTTGGGCCGGCATCGGATCGACGTGCGGCTGTCGCGGCCCCGGCGGACGAAGCTCGGTGACCACCGGCCGCCGGGCCGCGGCTGGACGGCCCACCGGATCACGGTCAACAACGACCTCAACCCCTACGCGTTTCTCACCACGCTTCTGCACGAGATCGCCCACGCCTTCACGTGGGAGCGGCATCGGGCGGCGCGTCGCTGGCTGCGACCGCACGGCAGCGAGTGGAAGCGGGAGTTCGAGGGCGTGCTTGCCCCGCTCGTGTCCGCCGACGTGCTGCCGGCCGATATCGCGGCTGCGCTCGCGCAGTCGATGAGCAATCCGGCGGCGGCCACGTGCAGCGATCGTGGCCTGCTGCTCGCGCTGGCTCGCTACGATCGGCCCGATCCACGTCGCGTGCGGGTCGAGGAAGTGGCGATGGGCGCGATCTTCCGTACTGACTGCGGGATGCTCTTTCACGCCGGCCCGAAGCTTCGCAGCCGGCGGCAGTGCTTTGAATATCGGACGGGACGCGAGTACCGCGTGCACGGCCTCGCCCGCGTCGAACTGGTGGCCGAAGCGACGAGCGCTATCGGGTCTGAGAGCCGCCCTGGCCGCCGGCGTTCTGGGCGTTCTTGAGAATCTCCTCGCCCTCGCGGATCACCTGGCCCGTGACGGCCTTCACCTTCTGCTTGTCCACCGAAATCTCGATATTGCCGTTGGACTGCGAGATGTGGATCGCGCCGGCGACCACGAGACCTCCGACGACCAGGCCGAGCAGGAGCAGCGTCCGCATGAGGGAGTTCCTGTGCGAGTGCCGCGGGCGCATCAGGCCCGCCGGTCACCTGACAGTCGCAGAAACCCTCGCGGGGCACAACGGCGCTTGGGCCGCGAAAATGCGGCGGTACCAGGGCAGATCAGCAGGCCAGATCAGCGGGTCGAGTTGCCTCGGGCCTGCCGCCGGCGAACCGAGTTGCCGTAGACATGCAGCGGCCGGTTGGGTCGCTGGGTGATCGGTGTGTTCTTGATCTCCTCGCGGGCATCGCCGAAGGTGACGATCCGAGGATCGAACCCGGTCTGTTTCGCGGCGAAGACGGGCTCGGGTACGACAGCGGCCGCCACGAGGGCCGCGAACAGCATGGTGCGCATCGGGTCGAGAACCTCTCCTTTCGGTGCCGGCACGTTTCGAGTAATCGGTTTTCGGGAAGGCCGTCTGTGATGACCGGCCGCGGCTCGGCGTCATTCGCATGATCGCTGCGGAATGCGCAGAGCAAACCCCGCCTGCGGGTGATCCTCGTCGGCATGACCGGCACGTCGCGTGGCGCGGAGGCCGCCGGTCCGCTGACTGTCGCGAATCAGCTCGATCGAAGCGTCGCGCCCGATGGGCCCACTCCCCTGGCGGCCGAAAACGCGCGGTCCGGAGCCGTGTTTGCTATGCTTCGCCCGGCGGTTCCGGATAAGGCCAGACGAACCTTTCTCCCGGCACCGGCCGGCGACGACTGAACACGACACGTGGGGTGAGCATGCAACGTACAACGAAACTGAGTTGGCTGGGCACGGGCCTGGTGGTGGTAGTAGGGTGTGCCCCTGCGGGCGGCGTGAAGCCCGCTGCGGCGCCTGCGGCTGCGGCCTCGACTGCGGCCAAGCTGGCACCGCAGATCTCGGCGGCCGAGGCGGCCAAGCAGGCGGTGGCCGCAGTGAAGCAGGCCTCGACCGCCTATGCCGATGCCTACAACGCCCGTGATTACGCCGCGCTCGCCGCCCAGTGGACAGAGAAGGCTGAACTCATCGAAGGGGGCAGCCGGCTCGAGGGCCGCGACGCGATCGTAAACTCGATCAAGGCCTGGCTGGGCCGTCATCCGCAGGCGAAACTTGCGATCGAAGTCACCGACGTCGAGCCCTTGGCCACGTCGCTGGCTCGCGTGGCCGGCGTGATCCGGTTCACTCGCGCGGCTGGCGAGAAGCCCGTGGCGACCCGATTCGAGAGCCTGCGGGTGCTCGATGACGGCGGCTGGCGACTCGCCGAATCGCTCGTGGTGCCGAGCCACGCTGCGGCGCTCGACGACCTCGACTGGCTCGTGGGCTCGTGGCAGGCGACCGATCACGATGGCGGCAGCGTGCGGATCGAGTTTTCGAAGGGCCTCGACGGCTACGCCCTCGTGGGCCGTGGCACGCGGCAGCCGAAGGGTGGGGCGGCGGTGGAGTCGCTGCAGTTGATTCATGCAGATCGTGCGACAGGCGTCGTGCGCAGCTGGGTATTCGATTCGACCGGTGCCCGTGCCGAAGGTGTGCTGGAATCCGACGGCACGTCGTTCCATCAGATGCTCGTGGGCACGCCGGCCGAAGGGGCCGTGGGCCGCGTGGCCCGGTGGGTGCAGGTGATCTCGCCGGCTGGTGCCGACCGGTTCACGCTGCACGCGATCGACCGCTCGCTCGACGGCGTGAGCGTGCCCGATGAGCGGCCACTCCATTTCAAGAGGAAGCCCTAATCGCAATCGCCGGGATCGGCATGACGTCACGAATCACGGTTCAATAAACACGACCTTCAGGTGAGATCGAGGGAGATACCAGACATGACCCGTTCGCGTTCGCCCCTGCATCGTTTCGGCACGACAGCCGCCCTCGCGGCGCTCGCCTGCCAGTTGCTCGCCCCCGCTGCGGCGTTCGCCCATGGCGGCGGTGGCGGCCACATGGGAGGTGGCGGAGGCCACATGGGGGGCGGCGGTGGCATGCACTACGGCGGCGGAGGCATGGGAGGCTACGGCGGCGGTCGTGACTTCGATGGCGGCCGTGACTTCGGCGGATTCGACGGTGGCCGGTCGTTCGACGGTGGCCGCAGCTTCGATGGCGGCCGCATCGACGACGGCAGGGGCTTCGATGGCGGAGCCCGGTTTGACGAAGGCGGTCGGCTCGACGGTGGTGCCCGACTCGACGGTGGCGGCCGACTTGATGGCAGCGGCAGGCTCGATGGTGGCCGTGATCTCGGCGCCGGTCACTTCGCCGGTGCAGGCAATCTCTCGAAGGCCGACTTCCAGCGGATCGCGGGGACGGGCGTGGGACGGGCCGGCATCGGCCGCGACGCCGTGCGGCCCTACTCGGCCACGAACCTCGCCAATCGCGGCAACATCATCCGCAACAACTTCTACAACGGCGGCTGGTACGGCGGTCGCGGCTGGGACAACAACCACTTCAATGCCTGGTGGCCGGGCGGCTGGTGGGGCGGCTTCGGCTGGGGGTTCGGCGTGGGCATGCTTACCGGCCTGGCCTGGGGCGATCTCGCGTCGTGGGGCGGATATGCCTCCGCGCCGGTGGCCTACAACTACGGCTCGAATGTCTGCTACCAGGACGACGGCGTCTACGTGCAGGGTGAACGGGTGGGCACGGCTGAAGAATATGCGGCCCAGGCCTCGGCCCTCGCGACACAGGGGGGCCCGCAGGCCCAGATCTCCGACAAGGACGAGTGGCGGCCGCTCGGCGTGTATGCCCTCGCCCGCTCGGAAGAGACCAACCCGAGTACGTTCCTGAGCCTGGCGATCGACAAGGAAGGCCTGCTGCGTGGCACCTACTACGACGCCGTGTCCGACACGACGACGAATGTGACGGGCAAGGTCGATAAGAAAACGCAGCGGGCAGCCTGGACGCTCGGCGACAAGAAGACGCCGGTCTACGAGACCGGCCTCGCCAACCTCACCCAGCAGCAGACGACGGTGCTCGTGCACCGCGACGGCGGCAGCGTCGAGCAGATGCTGCTCGTGCGGGTTCAGCAGAAGGACGGCGGCGGGGCGGGCGGAGCCGGCACAAACGCAGGCGGTGCACCTGCCGCGACTGACCCGAAGGTCGGCGGCCCAGCGGCGGATGACTCGGGCGCCAAGGCGATCGCCGCGGAACTGCGCGGCGAGGGCGTCACGGGCGAGAACGTGGCCGACGAGGCCCGCACCGACGAGAATCCGGACGCCGACATCGCCCGCGACGAGATCGGGCAGTGAAGCTCGCGGCCGCGGCATGGGCGGCTACGGTCGCGGTGATGTGCGGCACAGCGATCGCTGATCCCCCGGCCGCAACCGGGGCGTCGGCGGCCGGTCAGTTCGCTGCGGGCACATGGCTCGATCTCACGCATCCATTCGACGCGAAGACGATCTACTGGCCCACCGAGCCGGGCTTTCAGTTCGAGCAGGGTGCGAACGGGCCCACGACGAAGGGCTACTACTACGCCGCCAATCGGTTCGCCACCGCGGAGCACGGCGGCACGCATCTCGATGCGCCGCGGCACTTTGCCGCAGGAAAGCACACAGCCGACCAGATCGAGCCGGAACGGCTCGTGGGCGAGGCGGCTGTCATCGACGTGACGGCGAGGGGCGCTGCCAATCCGATCTATGAGGCGACGGTCGATGACCTCGTGGCCTGGGAGGCGCGACACGGTCGGCAGCTGCTCGACGTGATCGTGCTCGTCCGCACTGGCTGGGCCGCGCGATGGGCCGACCGCGAGCGGTATCTCGGCACGGCCGCGAAGGGTCCCGAGGCGGTGAAGGCGTTGCGATTTCCGGGGCTCGCGCCCGAGGCGGCTAAGTGGCTCATCGAGCACCGGCGAGTGAAGGCCGTGGGCATCGACACGGCCAGCATCGATCACGGCCCCTCGACGCTCTTCGGCACGCACGTGACGCTCTGCTCGGCCGACGTGCCGATCTTCGAGAACGTGGCGTCGCTCGAGCGCCTGCCGGAGCAGGGGGCGTTCATCGCGGCCTTGCCGATGAAGATCGCCGGTGGCAGCGGCGGCCCGCTGCGGATCGTCGCCCGGCTGCCGTAACGGGTCGCTCACCCCGTCGTGCGCATGCCGGCGGCGATGCCTTGCAGGCAGAGGCGGATGAGGTCGCGGAACGGCGGCTCG
>JAPOJV010000254.1 GCA_029978085.1 bacterium | reverse complement strand
GCCGGGCTGGGGCTCGCGGCGCTGGCCCGCGTGCTCGCCGGCGCGAGCGTGCGCTGGATCGCCAGCCAGCCCGACACCTGCCAGCGGATCTACTTCGCCAACCACACCAGCCACCTCGACGCGCTCGTGATCTGGTCGTCGTTGCCGCAGGCCGTCCGCGAGGTGACGCGGCCCGTGGCCGCCAAGGACTATTGGTCACGGGGCTTCGTGCGGCGGTGGCTCGCGACGGAGGTGTTCGATGCGATCCTCATCGACCGCACTGACATCAAGGTGCACCAGAGCCCCGTCGATCTCATGCTGCGGGAGGCCGGCACCACGCATTCGCTGATCGTGTTTCCCGAGGGGAGCCGGAGCGTGAGCGGTGAGGTCGGCGAGTTCAAAAGCGGGCTCTACTATCTGGCCAAGAAGCGGCCCGACATCGAGCTCGTGCCCGTGCACATCGACAACCTCAATCGCGTGCTCCCCCGTGGCGAGTTCCTGCCCGTGCCCCTGCTCTCGTGCATCAGCTTCGGCCCGCCGCTCTGGCTCGAGCGGGGCGAGGCGAAGCTCGACTTCCTCGCCCGGGCCCGGCGGGCCGTGATGGCGCTCAAGGAATGAACCGGCCGTGAACGACCCACGCACCATCGCCCTGATCACGAGCGTGCTCGCGCTGCTCACTGCAGCCACGGGCGTCGGCCAGTTCCTCAAGCGGCACCCCGACCGCGGCCTCGACGCCGCCGCCGTCCGCACGTTCAACCTCCGGCTCCGCGGCTGGTGGATCCTGTGCACCGTGCTGGCCGCGGCGTTCTGGCTGGGCACGACGGCCACGGTGGTGCTCTTCGGGCTCGTGTCGTTCTGGGCCCTCCGCGAGTTCATCACGCTCACCCCCACCCGCAAGGGCGATCATCGGGCCCTGTTCTGGGTGTTCTTCCTGTTCACGCCGCTGCACTACGTGCTCGTGGGCCTCAACCGCTACGACATCTTCAGCGTGTTCCTGCCCGTCTACGCCACGCTCTTCGTGCTCACCCGCGTGGCCGTCGCCGGCGACTACAAGCGGTTCCTCGAGCGGACCGCGAAGATCCAGGCCGGGCTCGTCGTCTGCGTCTACTGCCTGTCGTTCGCCCCCGCGCTCCTGCAGATCCCGATCGGCTCCGCCGACGGGGCCGGGCACAGCGCCAACTTCCGCCTCCTCTTCTTCTTGATCCTGCTCGTGCAGTTCGCCGACTGCATGCAATACGTCTGGAGCCGGATGCTGGGCCAGCGGCTCGTGGCCCCGGCCGTGAGTTCGAGCCGCACCTGGGAGGGCCTGCTTGGCAGTGCCGCCAGCACGGCGCTGCTCGCGGCCGTGCTCTGGTGGGCGGCTCCGCCGTTCCAGCCCTGGCAGGCGGCGCTCGCCGGCCTCGTGGTGGCGATCATGGGCTTCGCCGGCGGCATGACGATGTCGGCGATCAAGCGCGACCGCGGCGTGAAGGACTACGGCACGCTCGTGGTGGGTCACGGCGGCGTGCTCGACCGCATCGACTCGATGTGCTTCGCCGCGCCGGTCTTCTACCACATCACGCTGCTCGTGACGGGCGTCCGCCCGTAGAGGCCGTCGCGAGTCGGGGGCGGCCCCCCCCCCACGGCCGGGCGGCCGCCACGAAAAACCCGTTTTTTT
>JAPOJV010000207.1 GCA_029978085.1 bacterium | reverse complement strand
GGCGAGCCGGACGGAGATGTCGCCGATGCTCGACCCCGAGAAGACGCTCCCGGTGATGCCGCTGGCGTTGCGGCCCGGCACGCGGACGGTGATGTCGCCGAGCACGCCCGGATCATTCGTGAGCGAGAGGTAGTCCCAGTCGCCCTGCACCCGGACCTTCCAGGACGTCCCCTGCGCATCGCGAACCGTGAGGCCATCGCTGCTCGTCGTTTCGACCGTGCCGGAAATGGTCTCCTCACCAGTTGCCACGACCTGTGCGACACCCGTTGCCGCGACGAGGCAGCCAGACACGATCGCGATGACGGCGAGGTGGAACGTCCGGGCAGGCATCGTCATCGGCCTCTGGCGGGCTTCTCTGGGCAGCGGACACGAGTCTAACGCATCACTCCGACAGGGGGGCAGGCGTGCTGCATCGACGCGCCGCTACCCGCGCAGTGGCCATGTCCTGTGACAGCGGCCGACGACGCTCCGCCTCGCCATAGCCTGTCGCCGCGCTCGCGGGCACGCGTTGCCGCGGGATTCAGCCGCCGAGAAGTTCCTTGAGCTTCGGCTCGATCGACTCGGCCCAGATCTCGTAGCCGCGCGGGGAGAGGTGCAGGAGGTCGGGCATGATCTCCTTCGCGAGCGTGCCGTCGGCCGTCAGGAACTTCGGCCCGATGTCGAGGAAAAAGACGTCCTTGCCGTCGTCGAGCTTCGCGACGATCTCGTTGACCGCCGCATTCTTCTTCCGCAGCTGGTCGTCGGGCGTCGCACCGCGGGGGAAGACGCCGAGCACGAGCACCTTCGTGCCCGGCAGCTTCTGCCGCAGCGACCGCACGATCGCCTCGATGCCGGCGGCCGTGTCGACCGGCTCGTTCGCCTTCGCGTTGTTCGTGCCGATCATCAGCACGGCCACCTTCGGGGCGATGCCCTTGACGTTGCCGTTGTCGAGCCGCCAGAGCACGTGCTGCGTGCGGTCGCCGCCGATTCCCGCGTTCATCGCCTTGCGGCCGCCGTAGAACTTCTCCCACGCCTGCTTGCCGGCCCCCTCCCAGCCCTGGGTGATCGAGTCGCCGATGAAGAGCAGGTCGACCTGGCCGGGAACGGCCCGCGAGTTGATGAGCTCATGCCGCTGCATCCACTTCGCATCCCGCGGGACGGGTGCCACCGTCTCCCGCTCCTTGGAGGCCGGTGGCGGCGGGGCGACGGCGGTCTGCGCGAGGAGCGCGGGCAGCGGGCACGCCGCGAGCACCGCGGCACAGACGAGGGATCGGACGTGGGCGTTCATGCGACAGTCTCCTGGGGTGATGGATCGGGGACACAGGCCCGGCTGACGGCCCGGCCGCTCGTCAGTCGTGGTACTCGTAAAGATAGCCCGGCCAATGGCACTTTCGCAACGGACTCGGGGCTTACGGACTGCTCATAAGTAGCGAGAGCGGGCATTTCGGGCGGCTCGGGCCCGTTGCCGCAAGCTCCCCGAACCCCTCTGCAGTGGCGTTTTTCTCGCCTCGGCGCAGACCGCATCCCAGTCGGACGTTCCCGGCGTTTCGGAGCCTGGCGGCCGGCATCGGTCAGAGGCTGTGGATGTCGAATACGGGCAGTTCATCCGGCGACGCCTGAAAGATTGCCCGGTCGTCATGGGCCTGCACGAACTCGCTCCAGTCGGTGGGCGGGCCCCGTGCCGGCAAAAGTGGCGGCGGCTCGAGTGGTTCGCCGAGGTGCGTGAGAATCTTCCGGATCGGCCCTGGCTCCGTGATGAACGCGATGAGCCGAATGTCGCCGCCACAGTTCGGGCACTCGAGCGGAAACTCCTCCCCCACCCGCGCCATGAGCTTGGCCCAGGTAATCCGAGACGTGTCGTGCGAGCGGGGCTTTTGATGTGCGTGATTCACGTCACAGCAGCCTCCCGTGGCATGCGCAGTCTCGGCATGCCCGTCGGCAGCGGCGTCGGGCCGCTTGCCGACATTCCCGATCGCGAGTGCCGTGACGGCCCGTCTGAGCTTGTGATTCGGCGCAAACACTCCGTGATACCGATGCCGGTGCTTCCGCGGCGGCGGCACGAGATCGGCGAGCCGGTCGAGGAACTCAACCGGAGTGAGTTCGACGACGCCGTTGGCCCCCGGCCGCGTTGACTTGCGGCCGTGGCCGGGCCCCACCCAGTTGGCGGCTTTGTGTCTGGGCAGCACGTAACGGATGCGGGCGATCCGGCCGCTCGCGTCACGATTCACGGAGAGTCGGTCGAGAGCGAAGGGTGGCCGGGCACAATAGCGCAGCAGGTGTTCCAGACTCCGAAAATAGCTGGGCACATCGCGGTCGACGAGCGTGATCCGGACACTGGCATCGACTGAAAACCCACTGTTTTCCCAGCGGAGCATGTCGGCGGCCGCATCGGCGTCGAGCAGCCGCTGCATGCGAAACCACCGGATCACGCGGCGACGCACCCGCTCGGTGAGCGCGGCCAGATCGGCCGGGGTGATCGGCCGGGCCGGCAGGAACATCGGCGGGGAGTCGCAGCCTGCTTGATCAGCAGCCGGCACGAACACGCCGTCGGTGACGCAGGCGTGGAGGTGGACATGATGGTTGAGCGCCGAACCGAAGCGGTGCAAAAAGGAGATGCCGCCCAGCCGCGGGCGGGCGGATGCGGGGGCGTCGGCATCTCTCGTGACACCTACCGCAGCGCATAGCAGCCGCTCGATCTCGTCAAGAAAGATCTGCGTGAGGGCTGCGACGGCTCGGGGGCGGTCGGCGAGAAACCCGCGCAATCGCTTTGGCACGGAGATCACCCACTGCCGCACGGGCACCGGCGGGATGACGTGATCGGCGAGGTGTGCGGCGGTCTGTGCCATGTGGCGGCCGTTGCAGGACGGACACGCGCCGCGGCCCTTGCAGGAGAAGGCCACGACGAAGCCCGTGCGGCACGTCATGCAGACCGCGCGGGCGAATCCGAAGCAGAGCAGTCCGCACGCGAGATAGCCGCGGAGTTCGTCCTCGACGTATCCCGGCACGGGCCGCTCGGCGGCTTCTCGCCACTCAAGCCAGCTCTCGAGGTTCTCGGAGACGACCTTGTGGAGCGGCGTCTTCTCGGGCCGACGTCGCTCGTAACGGCGAGACACCGCGGGGCCTCCGTGCGGACGGCGTCGGCTTCGCGTGGGAAACCCTGTGACCGCGGCGACCATGGGCGGACCGGCAGGTGGACGGCGTGAGTAAACAGCCGTACACTATTCACAGGCGCAGCGGTTCGCCAGCCTCGCAACGTCCGACCGCAAGAACGCGAATCGTGGGCATGCTCGGTCGAGCGTCACGAGGACCAGTAGATCCTGCCCACCTTCAGCATCCCGCTGATTCCCGTGATCGCCTTCTTCGGGGAGCGTCTGGGGGCCTGGGAGGCGGCGGAGCCGTGCCGCTGCCGGAGGGCTTCCCGATAGTCCACGCGACCGGGAGCGAACGGCGTCGTCGAGCTCTCCCCGTTTGAGTTCCTGGACCGGCTCGCCGATCTCGTCCCGCCGCCGCGCAAGCATCGGCACAGGTATCACGGAGTGTTTGCACCCAACCACAAGCTCAGGCGGGCCGTGACGGCTCTGGCGATCGGAAACGTCGGCAAGCGTCGCGAGGCTGTGACCGGTGGGCATGCGAGTGACGGTCACGCCACGGGAGGCTGCTGCGACGCGAATCAAAAGCCCCGCTCCCACGACACGTCACGGATTGCCTGGGCCAAGCTGATGGCGAGGGTCGGGGAGGAGTTTCCGCTTGCGTGCCCGAACTGCGGCGGCGACATCCGGCTGATCGCATT
>JAPOJV010000134.1 GCA_029978085.1 bacterium | reverse complement strand
TTCCAGAGCCATGCCAACAGGTCGCTCTTTTTATACCGAACCGACCGCCCGACCTTGATGAATGGCGGGGCGTCTTGGCCCCTGTAGTGCCACGCCTGAATCGTCTGCGGCTGCACCTGCAAATAGGCCGCCACTTCCCGTCGCGTCATGAGCTTGTCCAAAGCGTCCATCGCATGCCCTTTCAGTAATAGGAACATGCGAACCATAGCGGCCGAAAACAGGCTTGCAAGCGCGTCAACGGGCGTCAAACAAGATCAAACAAGAGGAAAGAGCGGAGGCCGACAGCCTGTTCGCTCAATACAGAACCTGTCGGTTTCCGCAACCTTTTGCTTAGTTGATCAACCGCTCTGGGCTGTCCCAGATCATCCGCCTGATCTCCTCGGCCAGCGCCGCCGCCTCCTTGCCTGGCTCGCCGTGCTTGAGCAGCGACCGGCACCGCTGGTCGATGTCCCACAGCACCGACTTCGCCTCGGCCCCCTGGCGGGCCGCGTCGTACTCGGCTTGCTCGTCGGGCAGGCGATAGCGGAGCGTGACGGTGGGCATTTCAGGTACTGCCTAGTTCCTGCACAGTACCCTCGTCCGGTGTAGCGTGCGGCGGCGGTGCATAGTCGAACGCCAACTCTTCCACGCCGTCCACGTCCACAAACAGCCGACCGCCGCTCACGGACAGCGTCCCGTCCTGGGTCGCCACCGCGACCAAAGCGGCTCGCGTTCGCTCCAGTTCGCGGGCGAGGCGGTGAACGAAGCACCTCTCATGCCACAGGTGGCATCGCGTCCCGTGAGTGCCGATGCGTTCCTCCTGTTGGGATCGCCACTCTCGGTAGTCGGCCAGGATGTCCATGTTTCCATTTTCCAAATGTTGGAACCTCCCGGCGGGGTTCGGCGGGCGGCTTTATCAGTGCCGGGCCTGCCCCGTCAGGAGGCTGTGTGTCATGTTCGCGTCAGATCCCCCACTTCGCGAGCAGGTAGTTTTCCACCGCCTCGCGGTTGGCGTCGGAGAGGGCGGAGTCGTAGATGATGATCTCAGCGATGTCGCCGCCGTGGGCGTAGCCAGACGCTACGCCTTCAAATCGACCTATATTGAGCGGGTAGCTTGCGTTGGAAGTCGAAGCCGTCGCCGTCAGCGTGTTGTTCTCTACTGCCGATCCGCCATTTCGGCGCATAGAAGACCGCGCCGAAGCGGTGCCCTGTGTAGGCCGCGTCCGAATAGTTACTATGTTCCATCCGGCCTGGACGAGGCTGGTGGCTGTGTTCGAAGTCGCCAGGGCTGATCCGTTTGCAGTCCGTGAAGTGAACGTCCCGCCGCTGCCCTCGTAATACGCACTAAATCCGCGAGTCACCGTGTCGCCCGCGGCAGTGTCTAGCACGCACGAATCGGCCGTAGCCGATCGCTCCATCACTACAAACACAGTGCTATCGGCGCTGTGGAGGAACTTGAACGTCCCCTCGCTGCTAGGAACAGAGAACCAATCGTTGGTCCCATCGAACCGCAGCACGTCCTTCCCGCCTTGCACGCTCGCCTTCCGAAGCGGCCTGCTGCCGCTCGTCCCTTGCGTAGCGTGCCGCGCGTTGCCGCTCTTGTCTTCCCAGCGAGCGACAGACCCATCCGCAGCGACGAGCGAGCCGCCCGACGTGGCGTCGTAAAGCGTTGAGGCGTCGGAGGCGTCTAGCCAGAGCTGGAGGCCGGTGATGTGTGTTGGGCTGCCAAACGGAAACGGCCACGCCGTAGCCGATCGCTGCCGCTGTGCCGTCCGCAAATCCCAAATACCAGATGCCACGCCGCCAAAACCATTGGTCGGCCCATCCGGCCGAGGCCCGATGTACGACCCGTTGCTCCGCAGGCTCATTCCGCACCTCCAGCACTCAGGGCCGCCCGAGCCGCGCCGTAGGCCAGCATCAGCGGCTCAAACTCCGCGAACGTCATGGTGTGCCGCTCGCCGCTCATATCGGTGACGACCACCGGCTGCCCAACGCCAAGCTCGTTCGCACGCTGGGCGAGAACGTAGAGCCCCGTGAGCAGTGCCACGTCGTCGGGCTGCCACGCGAGCCGCCAGCCGGCCGGCGTCTCCCAGCCGGCCTCAAACGGCGACGGTTCCGGCGGGGGAGGCGGCGGCGGAAACAGGGCGTCCAGGTCGGCCTGCGTGAGCGTAGACGCGGCCCAGCCGGTCGCGGCCAGCACGGCGGCATCCTGCGACCACTGCTCGGGGTCGGTGCGGGTGCTGCCATCGGGCAGACGCACGCGGAAGGGCAGGATGAGAGCGGCCACGCCGTTACGCCGCCAGCAGGGATCGCCGATCTGTGCCATGGGGGTGACCTCGTGTGGTGACCGATCAGGAAATTTCCAAGTAGCTGCAGACCACCTCGATGTCGTTGCTCGCCGACGGGTTCACCGTGATCGAGCGGTCTTCCTCCAGCAAGATCGGGGCGTTCTTGTCCACAACGATGACCGTGGCATCCGCTGGCACGCTCACGGTCGAGCAGATCGCCCGGCCAGTGCCGCCGCCGTCGTCCTCGCTGTGCAGCTTGAAGGTCACGTCAACAGCCGAGGTGCCATCGACGTTGGCCGCATAGAGCGAGACGATCTGCATGGCCTTGCCGCTGCTGGCCGCATTGGAGAGCACCACGGTGCCGGTCGCACCGGTGACGCTGGAGAGTACGGCGGTCTTCGCCGTGATGGTTGTCGGTCCGACGATGTTTGGGGCTGCCATTGGTTGCTCCTAGAACACAAGCGCGGCGGCCACGCTGGACATGCCGCCCGAACTCGGCCCCGTCGGGCCTGTGATTGATGCGCCAGTCGGCCCGGTAGCGCCGACGCTGCCTGATTCTCCGGCCGCCCCCGATGGACCCGTAGGGCCGGTGGCTCCGGCGTCGCCCTGGGCACCAGCCGCGCCAGAAGCGCCCTGGGCGCCTGTCGGTCCCGTCGCGCCGGCAATGCCCTGCTCGCCCTGCGAGCCGGCTGCACCAGCCGGACCCGTGGCACCAACGGCTCCCGCCGCGCCTTGTTCACCCGTCGGCCCGGTTGCCCCGGCGACGCCCTGCGCGCCGGCCGGGCCGGCATCGCCCTGAGCACCTGCCGCGCCTGTCGGACCCGTGCTGCCGGCCGCGCCTTGCGGCCCGGCCGCCCCAGTGGCACCAACGCTGCCCGCGGCACCCTGGGCGCCCGTTGGTCCCGTAGCGCCGACGCCTGCTGCTCCCGTCGGTCCGACGATTGACTCACCTGCCGGACCCGTGGGGCCGGCGACGGTCGAGGCGGCGCCGGTTGGCCCGGTAGCACCGGCAATGCCGGCCGGTCCCGTGATCGATTGGCCCGCTGCGCCCGTCGGTCCCGTGACGGTGCTGGCTGCGCCCTGCGGACCCGTGATCGATTCGCCCTGCGGACCCGTGGCGCCCGTCGGGCCGGGCACCGTGCTCGCGGCCCCCTGCGGCCCGGTGGCGCCGACGCTGCCGGCGGCTCCCGTGGCACCAGTCACGCCAGCAGCTCCGGCCGGGCCTGTGCTGCCGACGCCGGCAGCACCGGTCGGTCCCGCCACGCCGGCCGCTTGGAAGTAGGCGCCGATCTGCGAGACCGTCACCCTTTTCGTGGCCGAGCTGCTCGACATGATGAGCAGATCGGTGCCCGTCACGCCCGTGACGGCCGGCAGGTCGCTGACGCGCTTTTGAATCGGCATCAGTTCACCTGCAGGGGAACGACGATTTCGTCACCCTGCTCGGTGACGAGGTACTGCACATCGGCGTCGATCTTCTTCGTATGCACCCGCACGCACGTCTGGAAGGCGTCGGCGTAGTGATAGAGCGGCACGCCCCGCGGCGTCGTCACCTCGTAGATATTCGAGACCGTTCCGAACTGCTCGTAGATCCGGTCGCCACGCTGCGGCTCGCCGTAGGGCAATTCGTCGGTCTTGATGATGAAGTCGCGAGCCTCCCATTGCTCGATCACGCCGCTCTGGGCCTGGGCCTCGAACACGGAGCGGCCGACCGTGGCCGTGAGCGTGGCCGTGTTCGCGCCACGCACGTAGGCGACCGTCGTGCCCGCCGCAGCCTTGAGCTGGTCGGTGAGCCAGGCGGCGCCGGTGCGGATGAGATCGGCCACGAAAACCTCCACCCACGCCCGGCCCCGGCCGGCAACATGGCCGGCCGGGGCGGGCGCGTCTTGGTACCATCGGCTACTTGTTGAGCACGACGTGCACGGTCGTGTCGTCAGCCAGGCGGGCCTTGGCGAGCTTGCCGGCCGCGGCGCCGGTCGAGGCATGAGCCACGCCGGAGGTCGCGTACCAGTTGATCGCCGAACCCTGGGCACCGGTCGCACCCGAGGCGCACGGCATCGAGAAAACGCCTTCGATGGCCACGGCGCCCATCGCGTTGGCGGCGATGGGGCGAGGAGCCACGGCGACGAGCGAACCGAGCACGACCACGTCACCGGCAGCCACGGCCGAGCCGGGCGTGTAGTCGAGGTACTTGCCGTCAGAAACAGAGGAAGCCATTTGGATCACCTACTTTCTTTTGAATGAGTTGCGAGCGAATCCGGCGGGGCGGCACGATCACCGCCCCGCCGGTTGAAATCACGACACGTCGGCCTTCACGCCGGCGAGGTACTCGGCCTTGGCGACGCCAAAGTCGAAATACCCTCGCATCTGCACGCCGAGCGTATTGAAGTCGGCCTCGGCCGTCTCCACGATCGGGCTCTGCACGCCGTTGAGGAACGCCACCTCCATCACCGGCAGGTCGGCAGGCGACGCGAGGAGGTAGTAGTCGTCGGTGTTGCTCAGGTAGGTCGTGCTGACCACCTGGTACCGACCGGCGAGCACGTTGCGGTCGGGCTGCCCCGAGGTCGCACCGCTCTGGATGAGGCTCGACCCCATGATCTCGGCCGCGGCCAGCTCCTGATCGACCGGCACGAGCAGCAGACGCGGCTCGACGGCGACGGGGTTGGAGTCCGCGTCCTTCAACTTCTTGAAGAGCGTGACGATCGGCTTGAGGTTCGCGAGCGTCAGCGCCCCGGCCGTGGTCTTCTTGTTGCCACGAGCCGTGGTGAAGAAGCTGGCGTCGTCCTGGAACTCGGTCCAGAAAACATCGTTCAGCTTCAGCGCGCCGCCCCGACCGATCCGCTGCGGCACCGCGGTGAGGGCACCGAGGTCGTCGTTGATGAGGTCGGTCCGGGTCACGCTCGTCATGATGCCGTAGGTGTCGGCCGAGATCGTCCGGCTCTCATCGGAGGCCGCGGCGTTCTTGAGCTCGCCACCGTTGGCAACCTTCTCGAACTTCATGCCGCCGTTGAGGCGGTAGCTCGTCAGCGTCTTGAAGTCGTTGACGCTGCGAACCGAGGAGATCTGCCGCCACGCGCTCTCCACGCCGTCGAACCCGGCAAGGAGGAACTTGTTGACGGTCGAGGAAAGGATGCCCGAGATCGAGTGCGTGGCCCACGCGGCGGCCAGGATCGGCCGCAGGGTGGACGCGGTCACCCGCCGGCTGCCGTCGTAGCCATTGGCCACGGCGGCCTGCACCAGCACCTCGCCGATCGACAGTTCGCGACGGGCCTTGTGGGCCGCCTCGAGCGTCTTCTCGTCGTAGTGCTTCTCGACATTCGGCAGCCCGCCCTGCAGGGCGAAGCTGGCCTCGATCACCTCCGGCGTCAGGCCGGCGGGCTGGGCGACGTGCACAGCCGGAACGGCGGGGCGCTCGTCGCGGGTCGCGATCAGCTTTTCCATCTTGGAAACTTTCTCGTTGAGGTTGGCGATCTCGGCCTTGAGCACGTCGGCGTCGGCTTCGACCTTGGGCTCCACGGCGACCGTCGCCGTGACTTCCACGACCGGGGTCGCGATGACCTCGTCCGCGGGCTTTTCGTTGGCGGTGTCCGCCATGATTTGCTCCTCTGCCACCTCTTCGGCGGCGATAGAGATCGCGGTGCTGCGGTCCGCGCCCAAAGTGACGAAACTGGTCTCCCGCAGCGTGGAGGCCCGTACGACACGGATTGGCCCGACGAGGGCCTGCCCGTTGGCGGTAGTGGCTTGGTCCTCACCAAACCGGAGATGGCGGCCGACATCGGCACCGACGCTCGCTTGCCACTCGTAGCCGGCGGCGGCCAGGGCGAGCACCTGGCGGGCGGTCTCGCTGTCGGCGAGGATCTCGCCCTCGACGACGAGCTGCCCGCCCTGCACGCTGGGGCGGCCCTGCCCGAGGATCGAGCCGAGCGAGTAGTCGTGCCCCATGACGATCGGGATCGTCGATGGCAGCGTCATACCGGCCAGGTCGATCACGACCGGCTCACGGCTCCACGCCTGCCGGATCGGCGCGCCGGTGTAGGCGACGATGCGGAACCGCTTCGGCCCCGGCGCGGCGTCGCCTTCGGCGGCCTGCAGAAACGTAACTTCGGAGGCGAGCTTGATGTTGTCGGCCATCAGTGAAACTCCATGAGCGGTTCGATCTCTTCGTCGAAGCCTTCAAAGTCGATTGCGGTCATGCGGCGGCCTCCTCGCGATCGAGGATCGACTCGGCCCAGCGCCGCCCGGCGTCGCCGCCCCACAGCGCCCAGGCGATGCGCCCGGCGGACGGATAGCCCTCTTCACCCGGCGACCAGCCCTGCCCCTGCTTGTCAACCTCATGGCGGGCGAAGTAGCTCACCATGCGGCCGATCGTGTCGAGCGACAGCGAACGCCCGCCGGCGATGTCGCGAGCGCGGGCCACGCCCACGGCCGTGCCGCCGCGGTTGTATTCACGCCGCCACTCCAGGCCGCGGCGGGCTTCGTCGCGAGCACCCTGCGGCGCTGCGTAGCCGTCGGCCGCACGGGCCTCCTCGGCCTCGGGGTCGGCATCGCCGTCTTCGTCGAGCGTGCCGCCGTAGTTCACCTCGGGCGTGAAGTCCTGGAAGAGGTCGAGCTCCTTCATCAAGGCGACCTCGGCGGCCCGCTGCCGCAACTCCACGTCCCACTGCTTGCCCTGGCGGGCGTACTCGGCCGCGAGCGTGGTAGTGTGCGTGCGAAGCCTCGTCTCTGAGGCGTTGGCCTCCTTGGCAGGATCGACGTGCTCACGCCCGTCCCACTGCCACGACCAATTCCACTCTGAGAACGGCGCGGTGCCGGCCGGCAGGACGCCCGCTAGCGTGGCCTCGTTGACCCACGCCTCCAAGAGGCGGTCGAGCATCACCCGCTCGAGCTCGTCGCGGTAGACGCGGACGGTGCCGGCGTAGACCTGGTGATCCATCCGGCCGGAAGCGTAGTTGTAGGAACTGCTGTCGAGCGCGGCGACGTTGTAGGGGATCTGCAGGCACCGCGCCATCTCGTTGACGATCTCGCGCTTGAACATCGCGTACGTGCTGGTCGGCTGCTCGGCCTTGAGCTGCTCAAACGTCCAGCCGTCCGGCAGCGTCACCATGGCCCGCTTCTGGATTTCCATCTCCGCGAAGGCGTCCACCTCGTCGATCTCGGCGGCCGGCGAATTGGTCCGCAGGAAGCCAGCGAAGTCGGCAGCCGTCTCGGCGGCGGCGCAGACAGCCTCGGTGTAGCGACGCAGCTGGCCGAAGAGCCGCAAGGCGGGGGCCACCTCGGCTACGCCACGGTGCTGGCCGGGACGGCTCGGCCGGAACCAGTGCACGATCGACGCCGCCGGCACTCGCTGAAACTGCAGGTTGTTGACGCGGTAGTTGCTGCCTGGATGAAAATTCAGCACTTGGTAGGCGACGACGTTGCCGATCTCGTCGAACTCCAGGCCGTCTACCGTGTTTCCTTCGGGCGTGACGGTCTGCCGCATTAGCTCGGTGGGCGTGGCCACCATCTCGGCCTCGATCAGCCGCACGTCGAGCTGCACGCCCGCGAGCCGCGGGTTGTTGACCATGAGGGCGAATGCTTCGCCGTCGGTGACGAGGGCCTCGCGCATGGTGCGGAGCTTGCCCGGCAGGTCGATCGACCACGTCCAGTCGAAGAAGGCCCGCTCGATAGCCCGGTCGAGGTCGTCGGAGCCGGTCTGCATCTGCACACGCGGACCGGTGCCAATCAGGTCGGAGGCCAGCGTCGCAGAAATGCCGGCGAGGTAGGAGTTGTTGGCACGCTCGTACCGGGCACGGTTGCGGATCGTTCTGCGCACGACGGGCGAGAGAGCGGCGTCGGCGGCGAAGGCGTCGGCGGCTGCCCAGTGGTTGCGGTCGTCGCTCGACTGCGCCGCGTCGTAGCGGGCACGCACCGGCACGGCCACCTGCTGCGGCTGCGCCCGCTTCTGGAAAACGGAAAACAGACCCATCAGTCGGCGGTCCCCGGCGGGATCAGGCGATTGAATCGCAGGCAGCGGCGGCGATTGGCGGCCGATGGCGTGGCGGCGGCCTTGGCTGAGAGGTACTTGTCGGCCTCAATGAGCTGCTTGAGGTCGTGCTGCTCGACCTCGCCGGCGTCCGTGCGGACACGGGCGGGCTGCACCGCTGCCGTCTCGAGCTGCTGGCGGATAGAGTCGCTCATGCCCGAAAACTACGGGCGAGCGAGCGCGAGCCGCAGGGGGTGTGGCGTTACGGAACGTCTGCCAAAACGAAAACGGGCAGAGGTTTTGTCACATTGCGTGACAGAAAAACGTGCGCGGATTTCTTACCGCGTCGCCACGATGTAGAGGCCGACGTTGGCGAATGCGTAGCCGACGTAGGCAATGGCCATGCCCAGGTTGCCGCGCCACGCCAG
>JAPOJV010000089.1 GCA_029978085.1 bacterium | reverse complement strand
CTGCAACGAGGTGCGGAACAACTGCTTCTAGACATACGCGGGAGCGGCCATCCCTGGCCCGCTCCCGCTTGGTCGGCCGGAGGCAACGCCAGGGGTTGCCTCGGCCGACGCGTCGCCGGTGCCGCAGGTGAGGCGGCGGACCACGCCTCCGATGAGCGGTCGCTCCACCGGGCGCTGCAACGCGTCTATGACCTGCCCGACGTGGTCGTCGATGCCGACCGCCAGCCCACGATCAACGTGCTCGTGCCGGCCTTCGATTTCCAGTCGATGTCGGCCGGATTCTTCGGGGTGTTCCAGCTGGCCCGGTTCCTGCGGACGACCGGTCACAACGTGCGGCTCGTGCTCTTCGACGAGTTTGCATTCGATGCCGAGGCCTGCCGGAAGCGGTTCGGCGACATCCCCGGCCTGGAGCGGCTCTTCGACGAGGTTGAGGTCGAATACATCGGCGACCGGAGGCGGCCGCTGCGGGTGTCGCCCGCCGATGTGTGCGTTGCGACCGTGTGGTATTCGGCCCACTTCGCCCGCAAGATCGGCGACGCCCTGGGCGGCCGGCGGTTTCTCTACCTCATCCAGGACTACGAGACCACCTTCTACGCCGGCAATTCGCTGCATGCCCTGGCGGAGGAGACGTATGCCATGGACTACGTCGCCCTGCTCTCGACGGAGCCGCTGCGACGGTTGTTCGTCGACAACGACGTCGGCGGGTTCGCCAGCCGGGGCCTGCCTGGGATCTCGTTCCGGGGTCGGGCTCACTCGTCGTGACCAACACCTTCAAGACGAAGACCGCGGACTACCTACGCGGCATCTCCGAGAACATCATCCCGGCCGCACCGCGGCTCGATGCAATTGTGGCCGGGCTGGCCGAGGCGGTCCGCCGGTGCGAAGACCTCGAAGCCAGGCACCAACGGGCCGCCGAAATGAACTACCCGCGGGCCTGGGAAGAGTCGCTCACGGTCTGGCACCGGCGGTTCATCGCTCGCGAGCTGCTCGGTCCGGCCGCGGAACGGGGGATCCACCAGCGGCCGCGGTCGGCGGCGGCGTAGGCTCCGGCGCGACGCGGCCCGTTTCCCACCAGTCGGCCAGCAGTTCCAGCCGTTTCAGGTTCTTGATCACGTTCTCGTAGAGGCTCTGGCTCTCCTGCACGGTGAGCCGCTCCGTGCCCGCGATGCCGAGGGCCCGCAGTTCGCGGTCATACCGCTCCTTGAGGTCCCGCTGAAACGTGGGCGAGTTGCGGTTGTCGATCCGCCACTTGTGAAACTCGTAGGAGTCGCGGCCCGTGAGGTAGTCGCGCACCCGCGCCAGTTCGTCGTCGGGCTTCGCATCGGGCCGGCCGAAGCCGCCGACGAGGATCGCCTTCTCGCGGGCGGTGAGCTTCCAGTTGAGTGACACGTCGACCGGGCACTCGAAGACCACTGTGCGGAAGAAGTCGCGGCCGCTCAGTTCGTCGAAGAGGAGGTCCTGCAGATCGACCTGCTCGTCGTTCCGGAAGGCCATCGTCCAACTGCGGGCGTTAGTCACGCCGACGAGCGGCGTCGCGAGCGCCTGGAGGCCGGGCCGGATGAGCTGGCTGCCTCCATGCCAGACAAGCCGGTCGAGGAGTGAGTCGGTGCCGGAGAGGCGGTCGAAGTCGATCTCCGTCCGGGCCCCCTGGCTCACCTTGTCGCGGACCTGCACGACGAGCACGCCCGAGGTGTTGGCCTGGAGCCATCCGCCCAGCTTCGAGAGCCAGAGCGCCGAAAGATTGACGCCGTAGTTGTCGTAGTAGGCGGCATCGACCACGCGGCGGGGCGGCAGCGTGGGCAGGTTGATCGCCGGCGACACCCAGGGGAACGAGGCGCTCATCCGAACCGCCGTCGAGACGAGGAAGTCGTGAGCCTGGGGGAAGAGGCGGAAGAACTCGACGGCCGACAGCGAGAAAACCTCGTCCTCCTCGTGGATGCTGAGGTCGAAGTCGCCCCCTTGGAAGGCCGGCCGGTCGATCTTTCGCGACGACGGCTCGAGCAGCAGGCCGCCCACGTTGCGGGTGGCGAAGGCGAGATCGAGGTTGCTGATGAGCAGCCGCCGTCCGTCCTCGACCATCATCGGGGTGTAGACGAGCGATGGCCGCCAGCCGAGCCGCTCGTCGGCCGCATACGACTGGAGGGGCCGGCCGAGCGGGCTCGCGGTGCCGCCCGTCCAGCGGATCCACGTGCTCTCGAGGGTGCGGCCCCGGTCGCGGTGGCGGGCGAGCGGGCTGAGCGTGGCCGGGAGATCGGCGAACAGCATCCGCCCGGCCACGGCGTCGAGCTGGTCGATGGCCATGCGGTCGACGAACTCCTCGATGCTCGTGCCGTGCAGGTCGGCGAAGTCGGCCCGGCCCCCGCGCAGCACGTGCTCCGGGGGCGGCACGAGCGAGGCGGCGTAGTAGGAGCCGGCCACCATGCCCCCGGACGCCCCCGTCACGAGCCGGATGTGATAGGGAAAGTCGGCGCCCAGCGTGGCCTCGAGCTTGCGGAGCACGACCGACGTCCAGACGCTTGCGCGGATGCCGCCGCCGCTCACCGTCACGATCACGAGCTTCGGCTTGCGGTCGCGCCACCGGTCGCCCACGAGGTTTTTCCAGGCGAGCAGGACCTCCGTGTTGTTGAGCAGGTTGACCGTTTGCCACTGGCCGACGAGGAACGGATCCCGGAGTGGATCGGCCTGGGGGCCTGCCGCCGGCGCCCCGCGGTGGCTCACGAGCCGCAGTGTGCCGCGGACAGCGCCGGCCGCGAGCGAGCCGTCGGCCGCAGCGTCGTCGGTCGGCTGCCCGTCGAGTTCGACCAGCTCGAAGACGGCGCCGTGGGCGAGGTCGGGGCCGCTCGCCGAACCGCTGCGGCCGTTCCAGGTGAGGATGAGCCGGTCGCCCGGCCGCAGGCGGCCGGCGTTATAGAGGGCCACGGGCACGGTGGACCGCTCGGTCGCGGCTTTGCCAGCGACGAGCCGCCGCACCGCGCCATCCGGGCTGCAGAACAGCCCGCGATCGTGGGCCGGGCGGAGCGTGAAGCGGTCGGTGGGCGACCGGCCGGCGGGATCGGCCGCGCCGGGTGGGGCCGGCGCCGTGGCGGCGGTGCGGGCGATCGCATCGGCCGTGGGCCAGTAGGGGCCGAAGGCCGGGTGGCGCCGCTGTGGCTCGTCGTTCGGCGAGAGAAAAATGCCGATCGGTACGGGGGCGTCGGTGCGTGCATCCTCGATCACGAGGCAGTCTCCCGCCCGCTCGCCCGGAAACCGCACCAGCCCGAACCGTTCCGGTGCGGCGGCGTCGGCCCGCGCCGCGGGCTGCGCGGGCCGCAGTGTGTCGAGGTGGCACCGCTCCATCCACGACTGCATCGTGCGGAGCTGCGGTGCGTCGGGGGGCGTGCTGCCGGCAGGGATCGTGAACTCGACCGTGTAGCGATCGCCTTGGGTGGCGTGTTGCGCGCGGGTCACCTCGCCCACCCAGTTCATCGCGATCAACGCGTAATCGGCGCCGGCGGCCGAATAGGCCGCGGCGAGGTCGAGCAGCCGCAGCCCGAGCACGTCGGTGTCGCGTGGGCCACCCACCGGCGCATCACCGGTGATCAAGCGATAGGTGGTCGGAACGGAAGGGGCTGGTGTCGACGTGGCCGATGCCGGTCGGGCGGGCGCCGCAGGCTGGGGCTCGTCGTCGCGGATGAGCCGGTGGGTGGGGCCGCGGATGATGCCGTTCCGAATGAAGTGGAGCGTGTCGTAGCGGAACCAGGGGAAGATGCGGCGGTAGAACGGCTCCTCCGCCAGTGCGATGCAGTCGCCGCCGTCGATCCGCATCGTGAACCACTCCTCGGCGGCCAGGCGGATCGTGTCGCCGCGGACGGCCCGCAGCCGGCCGCGCGGATCCTCCACGTCGATCGTCACGGCATGGGTGCCATCGGGCCGGCTGGTCAGCGGCCGCATGGCGAAGAACACCGTCGCGAGTCGCTCGCTCACGCCCTGTCGTGCCAGGCGGTCGAAATCTTCCGTGACCCGCCGGTTCCGCAGGCGGGCGGTCGAGGGCGTGGTGTCGCGGAAGTAATCGTGGGAGTCGAGATAGATCGGAGTTTTGTAGTAGGCCTCCAGATTGGGGAAGCTGCCCTTGAACTCGTTGGGAGACACGAAGAAGGCGGCGCCGTTGAGGAGGATCGCCGTCGCCGCGACGGCGACGGTGGTCAGGAGTGCGCTGCGGGGTCGGGCGAACGCGAGGATCGTATAGCCCGCGGCGAGCAGGGCCACCGCACAGGCGATCGAGCCGGCCGCGGGCATCGCCGACTTCCACCGCTCATCGAGGCCCGCGTAGGGAATTGCGAACGCGACGAATCCCAGCAGCACCGTGAGCGGATAGAGGAGGGCGGGCTGCCGCACGACCGCACGGGCGAGCCTGCTATGGTTCAAGGCAGTGACATGGGTGGCGAGCCAGAAGATTCCGAGCCAGCAGAGCAGCATTGCGCCGAGCGAGGCGTAGCCGCGGAGGCCGATCCAGACCGACTGCGTGGCCTCCGGTGACAACAGGATCGTCGTGGCGACCGAGGCGATGCCGATCACGCCTGCGCCGATCCACGCGGCGCGATGCACCCACCTGGCCTGCAGGAGTCGCAGCCCGAGTGCGACGCCCGACGAGAGCAGCGTCGACCACGGCCCGATCAGGCGGTCACGCAGCTCGCCGCCCCGGAGGCTGCGGAGGCCCGCCGCGGCGAGCATGGCGACCGCGACCTCGGCGGTGAGCACGCCCAGGGGTAACCACGGAATCGCCCGCCAGACCGCAAGCGGGCTGCGCCACGCGGTGCCGGAGGGGCCGGGGAGCGTCTGCTCGGGCCAGTCGATCCAGCGTGCGGTCACGTCGTCGGGCAGAAGCACGTTCACGACGACATGGATGGCGAAGAACCACGAGAGCGCAGCCAGCCAGAAGGGAGGCCGGGCGTCAGCGGTGCTGGCCGCTGGGCCGTGAGTGGGCACGACCGCGTCGGCGTGGGACCGCAGGCTCGCGAGAAGCGCCTGCGTGTGGCTGCGCCAGTCGGCGGCGTCGGCGGCCCAGGCCGTCGTCCAGCAGCCGAGGATGATGCCGAGCACGTCGCCGATGCACACGCCCACCAGCCACGGCAGCCGGTCGAGGCAGCCGGCCGGATCCCGGTCGAGAATCGGAATGAGCAGAGCCGGCACCACGCCCACGAGCACGATCAGGCCGAAGCCCTTGGCGAGCAGGATCGCCGGCGACATGAGGAGCCGAAACGGCTCGCCCTCGAGCTGCTCGCGCAGCCCGGCGTCGAGCGGAAGTCCGGTTCGTTCCCGCTCAGCCAGGGAATCGATCCGCTCGATGTCGGCGGCGGTGAGCTGCTCCAGAAACCCGTTGGCGAGCAGTGTCTGCACGGGATGCGCGGGGTCGGTGATCGCGTTGAAGCCCCGGAGGAATCCGGCCAGTCGCTGGAGCGATGACCACCAGCCGTGCCGCGACGTGCCGAGCACGACGTAGTGAACGGTGATCGCCGCGAAGAGCAGCATCACCGTGGCGCCGAGCAGCACCTGCGTGAGCGGATCCTCGTCGAGGAACAGTCCCTGGAGCCCGAAGCCCGCGCCGACCACGCCCCAGATGACGAGGATCAGCGTGGCGGTGAGCAGGAAGTGAAACGGGTAGTCGACACCCCAGAGGAAAAAGTCGCGGATCGGCCGCCGGCCGCGGATCTCCAGCCTCCAGAGCAGGACCGCGAGCCCCAGGCAGAGCGCGATGCGGAAGACGTCCATCGGGCGACCCCTGCGGTGATCACGGCACTCACCCCGCGCCGCCGCGAGATGCGACCGCTCGGATTCCACGATAGGGTATGGCGTCGCGGGATTCAATCAGCGGCGGGGGCTCGTCGGGGCCGCATGGACACTTCCGCGAAACGTACCATCGTCCGCCACGGATGGCGTCTCCCACACACTGCCGGAGAGTCGTTCGCATGACAGTTGCACGCGTGAGAGGCGTACGAACACGCGCATGGTTCCGTCATGCGGTCATGGTGTCGCTGGCGGTATCCCTGGTGGCGGTGGCGAGCAGCGCGTGGGCCGATCCGCTCCAGGCCGTGGCGAGTCAGATGCGGACGCCACTCCCAGCCGAGATCGATGCGGCGAGGACGGAGGCCCGTGCGGCACTCACCAGGCTGCGCAACGAGCTGGCGGATCGGGCGATCGGCGTCGTGCTCACGCCCGAGCTGAAGCTTGATCAGCTCATCGCGGCGCTCGATGCACCGGCGATCGCCCCCGAGGTGCTCGACGAGATCGAGGTGTCGCTGCGCCGAACGGTGCCCGGTGACGCAGGCAGGCTCGTGGACCGGCTCCGCGCCAGCGTGGCCAGGCTCGCCCGCCTCGCACGGCTCGATGATGGCACGGTGGCGGAGGGCCGGCGGGCTCTCGACGCAATCCGCGTGCATCTCTCCGATCCCACCACGCCGGACGGCGACGACGAAACCGACGCAACGCTGCGCGCTGCTTTCGCGACGCTCGCGCGGCTCGTGCCAGACGAGCAGACGACCGTGGCCGTGCGACGCAGGCTCTCGACGCCCAATGAGGGCGTGTTCGTCGGCCGCTCGTTCGTGGAGGCGGCGGCGCGACAGAGCTTCACGGTGCCGGTCGGATCCCGCACCCGGAGTGAGGGGACGACGGTCTCCGGGACGGGGAGCGTGCGGATCGATCTCGCGGCGACACTGCCGCCGGCCGACGGTGCAAGCGTGTTGCGGATGCACGCCGTGGGGACGGGCCGCATCGACGCGACGGCCGATCGCCGGCGGGTGCATGTGCGGGCCCGTGCGACGCCGGATGTGACCGGCACCGACGACGTGCGGATCCTGTGGGATCGTGTCGTCGGTGGCGAGCCCGACGTGCAGGCCCGGTTTCGCTCGCAGCTGGCAGGCGTGCGGATCGACGCGGTGATCGGCCGCTGCCGGCTGGTGAAGGCCATTGCGAGCCGGGCCATCCAGGATCGGCTCGCCGAGAGCGATCCGCAGGTCTCGCGGCAGATCGAGCGCGACGTGGCTGCGCGGGTGAAGGAGGAGTCGCTGAGCCTCGCATATCGGCTCAACGGACTGCTGCAGTGGGGTGTGTGGGATCGGCTGGCGGCGATCGACTTCACGCCGGAGGTGTGGCTGTGCAATGACGAGGCGGGCGCCCGTTCCGATACCTGGTATGCGGGGCCGGGGCAGCTCGGCGCGGTGCGGCCGCGGCCGCCGTTGCCGACCAGTCTGACGCAGCCGGTCGCAGTCGCCACGTGGGTGCACGAGTCGGCGATCACCAACAGCCTCGCGCGGCTGGGGGGCATCCGCCTCGACGAGGCCACGGTGCGCGGCCTGTGGGAGGTGCAGTGCAAGCTCACCTGTGACGAATGGACCGACCTCGCGCCGGCCCGCATTCCGTCGGCGATCACGCTGGCCGACGACGAGCCGCTGCGCGTGCGGTTCACCCGCGAGGGCTTCGACGTGCGTCTGCGGATGAAAGCCTGCGAGCATGCGGGCCGGCCGGTGGCGACGGGGAGCCGCGAGGTGTCGCTCGCCTACCGACTCGGCCGCGACGAGCGCGGGCCCGTGCTCACCCGCGCGTCGCTCTCCTGGGCGGACGGCACGCCCGCCGAGGATCGCGGCGAAATGGAGCAAGCGATCGGCCTGTTTCTCGGCCGCACGATTCGGCCGCTGCCGCGGTATCGCACCTCCGGCTTCGCGAAGTTTCTCCAGGTGGCCCATCTGGAGCTGCGGGACGGCTGGCTCGCCGTCGCCGCGACGGAGGACGATCGGCGCGAGCCGACATCCGCGCCGCGTGCGCCGGTCGAGAGGCCGCCATCGTCACTGCCGCCGGCCCCGGTGCCACCGCCGACGGGCGACCTCGCGGCCCGGTTCGCGCCGATGGAACTGCTCTTCTGCTTTCAGGGCAAGGGATCGTGCCTCCCCTATGACGGCGGCGTCCTGCACGAGGCTTATGCCCGCATCCCCGCGTTTCGGCAGGGCCGCGTGATCGTGGCGGGCAACAGCAGCGGGGCGATTCCGGCAGCCTACTTCGGCTGCCATGGGTTCAATGACGCGACGGTCCGTCACGCCGAGGAGCGGCTGCAATACGGCAACCGCGATGCCGTGCGAAACATGGAGAACGTGGCCACGAAGATCTCCAAGCTCTCTCGCGGTCAGAGCACGGAGATCGAGCATGCTGAACTCCGGGAGTTCGTGGCCTTCGCGCTCGGTGTGGCCCGCTGGCAGGACACACGAAGCATCGACGAAATCGTGCGGCGGAGCACCCGGCGGCCGCAGCATCCCTGCCTGATCGTGGCCTGCAACAAGGAGGTATTGGAGGATGTGCACCCGCAGGATCGGTTTGCGGCCGGCCGGCTCAAGGAGTTCGACATGGACACGATGCAGGTGTCGTGGAAGCCGGAGGTGCACGACTGGTACCGCCGTCATCCGGAGCAGTTTCGCGGCGACCATCCCGATCTCGTGCTCGGCGCCGACCGTGCCGTCGGCCGCGGCGTGACGTTCTTCGTAGACCAATCGCTCTACGACCTGCTCTCCCGCATTCCGGCGAAGGAGCGGATCGCCGATTTGCGGCTGATGACCGACGCGGCCGACGTGGCGCTGGCGATTCTCGCGTCGGCATCGGAGCCGACCTATTTTCCGGTGGTGGTCGACCCGCATCCGGAGAAGATCCTGGCGGCCGACGGCGGTGACGTGCTGCGCCGTGTGCGGAAGCGAACCTATTACGGCGGCTATATCATCTCGATGCCCGCGCACGACGTGCGCCGGATGCTGCCGGGCATACGCGTGCTCGGCACAGGCTGGCGGCACAATCCGCTCGTCGCCCGCACGCTCCTGAAGAACTGGCTGCTCGCCGATTGCGAGGAGGTGGCCCAGCGGAGCGAGTGGTGGGCCGACATGGAGATCAATCCCGACGCGGAGTTCGAGAGCCACATCGAGTATCGCGGGCTGTCGGGCGTGGAGGAATTCGGCTTTGGCCAGCGGCGGGCCCGCGCGCTCTTCGATGCGGGTGGCGGGAAGCCCGCCTTCGTGAAGCGGCCACGGTTCACATCGGCCGCAGCCGCCGCGATCGAGCCGGCGGCCCCGCGGCCCGACACGTACGACGACGCTGCGGGCCCCGACGGCGCACGTCCACTCCGCACCCTCCGCGGCCTTGGTCACCTTGTTCAGCCGCCGTAGGCGGAGGCGGCGGAGGTGCGGGCGAGGTCGGCGGCGAGCGGGTGAACGTGTTCAGGGAATCGGCGCGAGGGCCGCATGGAGAATCTCGACCGGATGCAGGGCCGTGCGGCCGGTGCCGTCCTTGATCTGGTGACGGCAGCTCGTGCCGGGGGCGGCGAAGAGCGTGTCGGCCGTGGCCCGGCGGACGGCGGGGAAGAGCACGAGTTCGCCGATCTGCATCGAAAGGTCGAAGTGCTCGGCCTCGTAGCCGAACGAGCCGGCCATGCCGCAGCAGCCGCTCGGGATCACCTCCACCGCGTGGCCGCGGGGCAGGCCCAGGATCGTCGTCGTGGGAGCGAGCGACGAGAGCGCCTTCTGGTGGCAGTGGCCGTGCACGAGGATCCGCCGCGGCGTGGAGTCGAAGCGATCGGACGTGATCCGTCGGGCCTCGATCTCGCGGGCCAGAAACTCGTCGATCAGAAATGTGTGCCGGGCGAGGGCGGCTGCCTTTGCAGCGAGCGGTGCGGGCACGAGATCGGGGTATTCGTCACGGAACGAGAGGATCGCCGAGGGCTCGATGCCGACGAGCGGCTCATCGGCCGTGACGACGTCGGCAAGCAACTCGACGTTGCGGGCCGCCAGGTCGCGGGCCCGGCGGACAAGTCCCTTCGAGAGGCAGGCCCGGCCACTCTCGACGTGCCGCGGGATGACGACCTCATAGCCGAGCGCCTCGAGGAGCCTGACGGCCGTGATGCCGATCGGGGCGTCGAGCGTGTCGGTGAACTCGTCGCAGAAGAGATAGACACGGCCGTGGCTGCCCACCGTGGCCGCCGGCACATGCCGCCGAAACCAGCCCGAGAGCGTGACGCCCGGGAGCGTCGGCAGCGAGCGGCCCGCCGCGAAGCCGGCCTGCCGCTTCATGATTCCCGCGAGGGCCGGTGTCTGCACGAGGAAGTTGTAGAGCCACGGCGCCCGGCTCGCGAGCCGCATCGCGCGGCCCGTACCGGCGACCAGCCGAGAGCGGAACGAGATGCCCTCACGGTCCTGCCGGTGTTGCTCCCACTCCGCCTTGAGGCGGGCCATGTCGACGTTCGACGGGCACTCGCTCTTGCAGGCCTTGCAGGAGAGGCAGAGGTCCATCACCTCGGCCAGCTCCGGCCGCGTCCACGGGTCGGCCGCGGCGGGATCGGCGAGCGCCTGCCGAAGCACATTGGCCCGGGCCCGCGTCGTGTGCCGCTCGTCGCGGGTGGCCATGTAGCTGGGGCACATCGTGCCGCCGATGAGGTGCGTCTTGCGACACTGCCCCACGCCCGTGCACTTCTCCGCGGCCTTGAGCACGCCGCCGGTATCGGCAAACCGAAACACCGTCTCGCGGTGCGGCTCGGCCACGTCCGGCAGGATCCGCAGGCTCGTGTCCATCGGCGGCGTGGCGACGATCTTGCCGGGATTGAAGATGCCCTGTGGGTCGAAGGCCCGCTTCACCTGCTCGAAGAGCCGGTAGCAGTCGTCGCCTACCATCATCCTGATGAACTCGCCGCGAAGCCGGCCGTCGCCATGCTCGCCGCTGAGCGAGCCGCGGTATTTCTTGACGAGCCGGGCCACGTCGGTGGCCACGTCACGAAACATCTTCAGGCCGGCCGGCGAGTGGAGGTCGAAGAGCGGCCGCAGGTGCAGTTCACCCGCACCGGCGTGGGCGTAATGCACGCAGTCGATGCCGTATTTCTCGGCCAGCAGCCGGTCGAACTCGGCGATGTAGGCCGGCAGGTCGTCCACCGCGACAGCCGTGTCTTCCACGATTTCCCGCGGCTTGGCGTCGCCGGGGAGATTGTTCACAAGGCCCTGTCCGGCCCGCCGCAACTCCCAGACGGCGTGGCCGTCGGCGCCGAGGAGCGTGGGATAGGCGTAGCCGAGACCGTGTGATTTCAGTTCCGTGGCCACTGCATCGAGCTTCCGCTCGAGTGCAGCGGGATCGGCGTCGCGCAGTTCGACGACGAGCACCGCCCCTGGATCGCCCACCACGAAAGCCCGGTTCCGGGACTGCTCCAGGTTGTCCTTCGTGCAATCGAGGATCTTCTTGTCGATGAGTTCGCAGGCGGTGGGCTCGAGGCCGGCCCGGGCCCGCATGCCCATGACGACGACCGTGGCCCGCAGCGCCTCGTCCACGGTCTGGCAGTGCACGCACAGGAGCCCGCCTGGCGGCGGCAGCGGAATCACGTTCAGCTCGAACTCCACGCCGAAGAACAGCGTGCCCTCGGAGCCCGCGAGGAGGCGACACATGTTGAACGGCTGACTGCTCGCCGGATCGAAGCAGGCAGCGTCCATCACCGCGTCGAGTGCGTAGCCGGTGTTGCGACGCGTGACCTCGGGCCGCGGGAATGAATCGCGGATCAGCTGCCGTGTGGCGGGGACGGAGAGCATGTCGCGGAGCCTGCGGTGAATTCCGGCGGCGTGCGAGTCGCCCACGCAGGCGGCGGCAAACTCGGCGGCATCGAGCGGACCGAACGTCGCCGCCGATCCATCGGCGAGGAAGCCTCGGGCCGAGAGCAGGTGGTCGCGGGTGGTGCCCCAGGCGATCGAGTTGGAGCCACACGAGTTGTTGCCCACCATGCCGCCGATCATCGCCCAGCCGGCGGTCGAGGTTTCGGGAGGGAAGAACAGGCCGTGGGGTTCGAGGAACCGGTTGAGTTCGTTGCGGACCACGCCCGGCTGCACGCGGACGCGGCGTCGCTCCACGTCGAGGGCGATGATCCGGTTCAGATGCCGGCCGACGTCCACCACGATGCCGCCGCCGACGACCTGGCCGGCGAGCGATGTGCCGGCCGCCCGGGGGATGAGGCCGGTGCCGGTGGCCGCGGCGAACCGCACGAGCTCGGCGATGTCGGCCTCCGACTTCGGCAGGGCGACGGCGAGCGGCCGCTCCTGGT
>JAPOJV010000204.1 GCA_029978085.1 bacterium | reverse complement strand
CTGCGTGGTAGCCAGTTCACGCCGTGACCGGAATGCAGCTACCTGTCACGGCGTGACAGGCCCACGGTAGCCCGGTCACGCCGTGACCGGAATGCAGCTACCTGTCACGGCGTGACAGGCCCACGGTAGCCAGTTCACGCCGTGACCGGAATGCAGCTACCTTTCACGGCGCGACAGGCCCACGGTAGCCCGGTCACGCCGTGACCGGTAACGCCGTCAGCCCCAGAGGCTGGCGGGATACTCGCCCTGCTGCACGAGCGCGGCGAGGCTCGACTGCACGATAGGTTTGTCCTCCACATACGTCGCCCCGAACCACGGCGACGTCGTCCGCAGCACCTCGCAGGTGGCCTGTCCCTGCTTCACGAGGCTGCCCACGGTCGTGGGGATGTAGCACTCGCTCTTCACCTCGCCGCCGTGCGCCGCGAGAAATGCGCGGAACTCCGCGTCGAGCTGCGGGAAGATCCGCGGCGTGAAGCCCCAGAAGTTCATCGACACCGGCTCGTCGCCCGTGAGTGAGAGCGGCCCGTCTGGCCCCGCACATTCGACACCCGAGCCTGTGAGATGCACGCCGCTGAGTTCCTGAATGTCGGTGAGAAAGCCGCGGGCATCGGTCCGGCAGACGCCCCGGGTGACCGTGCCATGATCGGAGAGCGTGTTCTTGAGCGTGAAGCCGACCATGCTGTAGGCCGTCGAATCGACCGGTTGACCGGAGAGCCTCCGGGCGAGCACGGCGAAGGAATCACGGCCGTAGAAATCGTCGGCATTGATCACGGCGAACGGCGTCGTCACCGCGTCGCGGGCGCAGAGGATCGCGTGGGTCGTGCCCCACGGCTTCTCGCGGCCGGCGGGCAGAGTGAAGCCCGGCGGCAGACGATCGAGCGTCTGGAAAGCGAGGGCCGTGTCGATCTGGCCGGCGAAGCGACTCACCACCCGGTCACGAAACGCGGCCTCGAAGTCGGGCCGGATGATAAACACCACCTTCCCGAAGCCCGCCCGCAGGCAGTCGAACACGGAGTAGTCGAGGATCGTCTCGCCCGAGGGCCCCATGGGGTCGATCTGCTTGAGGCCGCCGTAGCGGCTGCCCATGCCGGCTGCGAGCACGACGAGTGTGGGTTTCATCGAAGGGACATCCGTGTGAAGAGTGTTCCGACTGCTATCGGAGTCGGTTCGGAATCAAAGCAGGATATGGCAGGTTGTGGAAGCCTGCCACCGTGGGGCGACGACCGACTACAATCCCGACATGCGACGTCACGGTTCGGAGTCCGGCGGCGGAAGGCGGAGTCGGTTCATGCGGTTCCACCGAACGATGTGGTTCGCCGTCGCGGCCTGTAGTCTGGCCGGTCGAGCCGCCGCATCGGGCTCCCCGCCGCCGCAGTCCGTCGCAGCGGCCGTCGCCCTCGCGACTGATCTGGCCAAGGCCAGTGGCATCGACGGCCAGGCCCGATTCGCGGCCCAGGCCGATGCCCTTGCCGCGATCCCGCCGGAGTGGGTCGTCCCCTGCCTCGATGCCCTGCGGGAGGCGACGCCAGCGGGCGCGAACTGGCTCCGGAGCGGCCTCGAACGGGCAGCCGACCGCGGTGGCGATGCGTTGCCTGCCGAACAGCTCGCTGCCGTCGCCCGTGACCATGCCCGTCCGCCGCGGGCCCGCGGCCTCGCCTATGTCTGGCTCAAGGCGCGGCAGCCGCAGACCGCGGAGTCACTGCTCGACGCGATGCTCGACGATCCCGCGCTCGAACTGCGGCGGGAGGCAGTCGACAAGCTGCTCGCGTCGGCCACGGCTCGGGATGACGCCGCACAGAGAGCGATTCATCGCCAGGCCCTTACCGCTGCCCGCGACATCGACCAGATCGAGCGGATCGCCGGCTGGCTGGCCGAGCATGGCGACCCCGTCGACCTCGCCGCCACGCTTGGCTTCGTCCGGCGCTGGCTGGTGAGCCCCGCGTTCGACAACAAACAGGGCGCAGGGTTTGCGAAGACCTACCCGCCCGAGTCGCCAGCCCCCGACACGGCCGGCTGGAAGCCGGTCGTCTCTACCGACAAGCATGGCGGCGTCGACCTCAATGCGGCCGTGGCCACCGACAAGGGCGTGCTTGCCTACGCACTCGCCACCGTCGAGATGCCAGTGGCCGGAGCGGCCGAGGTGCGGATTGGCAGTCCGTGCGCCGTGCAGGTCTGGGTGAATGGTCAGCCCGTGATGCAGCACGAGATCTACCACGCCTCGGAGGCGATCGATCAATACGTCGCCACCGCCGACTTCCGCGTTGGGGCGAACACGGTGCTCGTCAAATGTTGCCAAAACGAGCAGACGGAGGCCTGGGCTGCCGACTGGAAGTTCCAACTGCGGATCTGCGACCGCCTCGGCACGCCCCTGGCCACGCAGCGAGACCCGCAATGACGCACTGTGCGCATGCCCCACCTTCAGTGAGTCACCCGCACTCCCTTCGTGGAAGCCCGCAGCGCAAGCTAAGGGAATACGGTCGGTCATTCTCGATCGCAACGCGTTTTCCCTCGGCTCGCGCCCCGGGCTTCCAAGCACATCTCCGTGTTCGCGAGTGTGTCGCCACGTCTGTGTTGACTCTTGCCCTGCTCTTTCACGCAGTCCCTGCCTCATCCGCCGACTGGCCCGAGTTTCGGGGCCCCGGTGGCCGCGGGGCCGCGCCGGCGGAAACGATCCGCACGACATGGAGCGAGACCGACGGCATCGCCTGGCGGGCCGATCTCCCGGGCAAGGGGGCGTCGAGCCCGATCGTGGTCGGCGATCTCGTCGTCGTGACGGCGTCGAGCGGCCCGCAACAGGATCGGCTGCACGTCCTCGCATTCGACCGGGCGACCGGCGGCCTGCGGTGGCAGCGGACGTTCTGGGCGACCGGCCGCACGCTCTGCCATCCCACGAGCGCCGTGGCCGCGGGCACGCCCGCCAGTGACGGCACGCGGATCGTCGCCCTCTTCTCGTCGTGCGATCTCTTCGCGGTCGATCGCGACGGGCGGCTGCTCTGGCAGCGGAACCTCGCCGTCGAGCATCCGCGGAGCGGCAACGATGTCGGCATGGGAACGAGCCCGCGGATCGTCGATGGCACCGTCGTGGTGCAGATCGACTGCCAGGGGGATGCGTTCGCTGCGGGCATCGACGCCGTCACGGGAGCCGATCGGTGGACCGTGCCGCGGCAGAAGATCGCCAGCTGGTCGACGCCGTTGGCGATTGAAATGCCGGAGCACGGCGGCTGTGTGGCCCTGCAAAACCCGAACGGCCTGGAGCTGCGGCGGGCTCGCGACGGCGGACTCATCTGGTCGTGGAAGGGAGACTGCAGCGGTATCCCGATGACGACCGAGGCGGGCGGGACGCTCTATGTGCCCAACGACGGACTGGCTGCCGTGACTCCCGCGGCCGCAGAGGCCAAGCCTGTCTGGCGATCGACGAAGCTCGCCTGCGGCATCGCAAGTCCACTGGCCTGGGGAGATGCCGTCGCAACCATCAACCGGGCCGGTGTGCTGACCGTCGCCGCACGGTCTGATGGCGCGCTGCGGGGCCAGGTGCGGCTCGCCGGTTCGTTCTGGGCCAGCCCGATCGTCGTGGGCGACACGGTCGTGGCCGCCAACAAGGAGGGGGCGACGTTCCTCGTCTCGATCGTCGGCAAACCGCAGGTCGCCGCAGAGAATCAGCTGCCGGGCACGTTCACCGCGACGCCCGCCATCGCTGACGGCAGTCTCTATCTCCGCAGTGAAACCACACTCTGGAAGATCGCCCCGCCGTGACATGGCCCCGGGATGGAACGAGTAGGGATCGTCGTTGAGCACGTTTACGCCCCCGAAGCCCGCCTGCTCGACGAAGGACAGGGTCTTCGAGAGCCCGTCGGTGATCTCCCGGAATCGCACCAGCCAGCGTTATGCTGCAGTTCCGGCCTGGCAACCGCCCAGCGACCGAAACGTTGAGGCCTACTCGCACGCAAGCTACTCTTTCGGGCAATCCTGTGCCTGGAGATTTCGGGCCGCCAGCGACCGACTTTTCCCGCGGTGTGCTTTCCCGG
>JAPOJV010000113.1 GCA_029978085.1 bacterium | reverse complement strand
GGGGAGCCCGGTCACGCCATACGTAGCCCGGTCACGCCGTGACCGGAACACAGGCAGCATGTCACGGCGTGACACGTCCACGAGGAGCCGGCGTCAGAACGTGACGACGCGGTCGGCGGGGGACGGCTCGGCGGCCGGCGGGGCGGCCTGGCGGGCGAGGTCGTCGTCGAGGGCGGCGGCGAGGCTCGCCTGGTGGGGCACGCCCGCCAGTTCCAGGAAGTTGGAGAGCAGCCGGAAGCCGTGCCGCGTCAGGATCGACTCCGGGTGGAACTGCACGCCGTACATCCGGGCGGCCTCGTCGGCGACGGCCATGATCGTGCCCTCGACATCGCGGGCGATCGCTGTCAGTCCCGGCGGCAAGGTGACTGCATCGATGACGAGCGAGTGGTAGCGGCAGGCAGTCATCGGGCTCGGAATGCCCGCGAAGAGGTTGATGCCGTCGTGGTGGATCTCACTCACGCGGCCGTGCACCGGCTCGCGGGCCCGCACGATCCGCCCACCGACCGCGGCCGCGATCGCCTGATGGCCGAGACAAACCCCGAGCATCGGCACGCTGCCCCGGAGCAGCTGCACGGCCTCGACCGAGCAGCCCGCCTCGGCGGGCGTGCACGGTCCGGGTGAGATCACGAGGGCCGCCGGAGCAAGCCGCCGCAGGTCCGCGGCGGTCGTCGCATGGCTCGGAACGACCGAAACCTCCACGCCCAAGAGCTGGATGTGGCGGGCGAGGTTGAAGACAAAGCTGTCACGGTTGTCGAGCACGATGATCATGCCGAGGGCTCCGTGGCCTGAGGCCGCGTCGGGATGGCTGCCAGCACACGGAGCATGCCCTCGGCCTTGTGCAGCGACTCGGCATGCTCGGCGGCCGGATCGCTCGCGGCGGTGATGCCGCCGCCGGCGGCGAACGTGAGTCCGGAGGGTGAGGCGACGATCGTGCGGATCAACAGGTTGAAGTCGGCCGTGCCGTCGAAACCGATGTAGCCGAGCGAGCCGCAGTAGGCCCCGCGGGCCACGCCCTCCAGTTCCGAGATGATCTCGCAGGCACGGTGCTTCGGGGCCCCGGTCACGCTGCCCCCGGGGATCGCCGCCTCCAGGGCATCGACGGCCGAGAGTCCGGGCCGCAGCCGTCCCGCGACGATCGATACGAGGTGCTGCACGTAGCGATACCGCTCCAGCCGGCACAGCGACTCCACCCGCACGCTCTCGGGCCGACACACGCGGGCCAGGTCGTTTCGCACGAGATCCACGATCATCACGTTCTCGGCCCGATCCTTCGGGCTCGCCTCGAGGTCGTCGCCGGCGAAGAGATCGGCCTCCGGGCTGGCGATCATCCGCCGCGTGCCCTTGATCGGATGCATCCGCACGCTGCCGCGGGTCACCTGGAGGAACCGCTCGGGCGACATGCTCGCGATCTGCACGTCGCCCGCGTCGAAGAACCCGGCGAACGGCGCCGCGTTGATCTCCCGCGCCCTCATGTACAGCTCGACGGGATCGACCCCCCCGGCCACCCCGAACTGCTGGGCGAGATTGACCTGGAAGATGTCGCCGGCCCGCACGTATTCGATGCCGCGGCTCACCATCTCGCGATAGCTTTCGGGAGACTGGTTGGCGAATACACCCGCGTGGCCAGCCAGCGGGTGCGAGGCCCAGGCGGGCATGGCCGGCGCTGGCGGCTGCGCTGCACGGACAGTGTCCGCCGTGGCCCGCGGGCATCCGGTCGTGAAGGCGGTGAGCCGGTCGGCGGCGCGGCGCTGCCGCTCTGCCGGCCCCCGCCCGGGCACGCCCTGCGATATGAACCAGCCGCGGCGGAGATCGTGGTCATAGGCGAAGACCACGTCGTAGACGTGCAGCGAGAGCAGCGGCACGGCACAGCTGGCGACGGCCGGGGGCTCGAGGCCGAGCCGCGCGAGGCCGCACTCGTAGGAGAGCAGGCCGGCGACGCCCCCCTGAAACGGCGGCAAGCCCGGGATCGTGGGGCAGGGGAGTTCGGCCAGCAGGTGCCGCACCCGGGCCAACGCCGCTGCCAGACCGTGGGCCGCAGCGGACCCTGCGCCGGCAGGCACATGCACCGAGTGGATCGGATCGGCGGCCACGAACGAATAGCGGCCGAGCCGTGGCGCTACAGGCGCCGCGTCGGTCGGCTGCTGGTCGGCGGTCGCGTCTACGAGCGCGCTGTCGAGGAACAGCGGATGCGACAGGCCGGCCACATGCCGAAACACGGTGGCCGGATCGACGCCGGTTGCCGCCTCGGCAACGAGTCCGCCGGAGGCCGTGAACCACTGCCGTGCGATCCAAGGCTGTCGTGCAGTGCCGGAAGCTGCCATGGCTGAAAGAATCGGGGTGTCGCGGGTCATGTCGCCGGTGCGTTGGCCTTCTCCGCCACCTCGGCCGCCGCCCGCGACGGCCCGTGGCCGATCTCCGGCTGCGTGAGGTGGCCCCAGTCGAGGGCCTGATCCTGCCGGTAGTCCTTGCCGAGCGTCAGGGCCGTGACGGCCTTCGCCATTTCATAGCCGAGATAGAAGGCGTGGCCGGGATCGACGTCGGTGCGGCCCGCGGCCTCCAGATCCTTGAAGAGCTGGAACGGATCACGCGAGTGCAGGTGCAGGTTCGCTCCCACGAGGTGCAGTTCACCCCCTTCGGCAAAAATGCGAAAGTTCGGGTCGCGGATCGCGGCGGCCAGCCGGTCGAGCACCTCGGACCCGTGCTCCTGCGGCTTGCCGCCCCGCAGCGTGACGAGCCGCGGCTCGACATGCTTGGGGAGCGTGCGATTGGTCACGGCATGGTAGGCAAGCGCCCGTGCCAGACCGCATTCCTTCACGCTGCTCCGCGCCCAGTGGATTACCTCCGTCGTGAGCACGGAGCGGATGCCCGCCTCCTGGCAGAAGCCGATGAGCAGCGTGTTCACGCCGGCCGAATCGACGTCGGTGAGTTCCGTGAGATTGCCGATCCCCATCATCATCTCGGCGGCGGGATACCGGCGGCGGACGTCGAGGTAGCGTCCGAGGCTCGCGGCGAACCCGAAGCCGATCGGCTCGAGCACGGGGTCGAGCCGAAAGGGCACTCCTTCCCGCGCGAGTCGCTCCACCGTCTCGTCGAAGCCCGCCATCGTGGCCGGCACGTCGGGCACGACGACCACCTCACAGCCCCAGTCGACTGCGGCAGCGACGTTCGTGGAGTTGACCGAGAGCACGAGCGTCGCTCCTGCCCGCGTGGCTGCCGCGATCTCCCGCGGCTCGAAGCTGTCGATCGACACGCGGAAGCCCTCGTCGACGAGCATCCGCACCGCGTTCCCCACGCCGGCCCACACGTCGCCCGGGTCGCAGCCCACGTCGATCCGGTCGGCCCCCGCCGCCGCAAGCCGTCGGGCCTCGGCGAGCAGCGCGGCCGGCGCGAGCTGTGGTGCATGATTGATCTCGGCGATGATCTCGATGTCGAACCGGCCGTAGTCGGCCCGGTCGCGGGCCTGCTGACCGAAGAACTCGTCCAGGCAGCGCAGATCATCGGGGCCCCGCTCTACCGCCACGGGGCTCAGGTCGGCAAATGCCTCGAGCGGACCGCGGCACGCGCCGGGGATGAGCACGCGGGTCGTGCCCGGCGGCACCTGGAGTCGCTTGGCGATCCAGGGCGTGGTCATGAGTGCGGCGACCGTGATGTTGAGCACCTGGACGGAATAGTCGAAGCCCGCCCGCGGCGCCAGCCGTTCGAGCACCTGCCGCAGCGAGTGCTCGGCGAGCTTGCCGGTCACGAAATGGATGTGGGGGCGCGAGGCGGTCACGGTGCGATGTCGGATGGGGATGGCGGCTATTGATCGTAGATTACCGTACGCCGCCTCGTTGCTTGCACGCTTGCGCCGTAGTCCGCATGCTCCGCATGCGGACCACGGTCTGAACGCCATAGGCTCTTCTATTCCGCCGCGGGGCGACGGCCTGTGGTGAGAGTTCGGGGGTGCCCACGCCCCGTCGCCGGACGCTCGCTTCGGACATCCTGTCCTTCGCTCGCTCGATGGCGGCTGCGCTCTCGGCATCCTGCCTTCGCTTGCCGCCAACGCCGGCTCCTGGGGCATGGGCACCCCCTCACCGCGGTTTAATGGGCGGGCATCCTGGCCCTTGGGTACATTCACGTCATGATTCTTGAAGGCATCGTGACGACGATGGATGAGGCCGGGCGGATGCACGTCGCGGCGATGGGGCCGGCTGTCGATGAGGCGGAGGTGTATGCCGGACGGATCACGCGGTTCGTGCTGCGGCCGTTCGCGACGAGCCAGACGGCCGTGCACCTGGTCGCGCGGCCGGAGGGGGTGTTTCACCTGGTGGACGATGTGCTCCTGCTTGCTCGCACGGTGGTGGGGGGGCACGAGCCGCCACCAGCACGGCCTGCCACCGCCATTCGCGGCTGGGTGCTCGAGGCGGCCTGTCGGGCATTTGAGTTTCGCGCCGAGGTCGTCGATCCCACGGCGGAGCGGCTGCGGCTCGATGCCCGGGTGGTGGCCGAGCATGCTGGGCGGCCGTTAATCGGATTCAATCGGGCGGCGCATGCCGTGATCGAAGGGGCGATTCTCGTCACGCGGCTGCATCTCATCGGTGTCGATGAGGTCGGGCGGCGACTCGACGAGCTCTTCGTGCTGGTCGAAAAAACAGGCGGCAGTCGGGAACACGAGGCGTTCGGGCTGCTGCGCGGGCGGGTGGCCGCGACGGACGGCCCGCGTCGTTTATGATGTCTGCGATGCCCCCCTCCGATCCTGCGCCACGCACGCCGCCGTTCGCCGTCGAAGTGCGGTCACCTGCGCGGCTGCATCTCGGAATGATGGCCTTCGGGTCACCGCACGTTCGGTCGTTTGGTGGCGTCGGCGTGATGGTCGATCGGCCCGGCACGGTGTTGCGGGTGCGGCGGGCCGCTCGGTTCGAGGCTCGTGGCCCACAGGCGGAGCGGGCCGTGATGTTTGCCCGGGCCTGCGCCCAGGCCTGGGGCTTGCACGACGCGGCCTGTGCCATCGAGGTCGTGGCGGCGCCCCGCAGCCATGTGGGGCTCGGCAGCGGCACACAGATGGGCCTGGCCGTGGCGGCCGCGATCCGGCAGCTGTTCGTGCATCAGCCGGAGGAGGATCTGCCCCACGCTCCGGCCCACCCGCTGCTGCCGGAGCCGGATGCGGCAGAGCATGAAATAGTCTTCGACGTCCGCGAGTCGCTGGAGCTCGCCCGCACCGTGGGCCGCGGCCGGCGGTCGTGCGTGGGCGTGTATGGCTTCAGTCGCGGCGGGCTGATCGTGGAAGCCGGTCGCACGGTGCCCGCGACACTGCCCGTCGAGGATGATGCCACCCGCCAGTTCTCACCGATGGTGGCTCGGGTGCGGCTGCCGTCGGCGTGGCGGTGCGTCGTGATCGTCGGCCGCGACGCCGTTGGGCTTTCAGGTGAGGCGGAAAAGGCGGCGTTTTCCAGGCTTCCGCCGGTGCCGCAGGAGGTGTCGGCCGAGCTGGCGCGGATCGCGCTCCTGGAGCTCCTGCCGGCGGCGGTCGAGGGCAAGTTCACCGAGTTCTCAGCGGCCGTGCGGGCGTATGGACGAATGGCCGGCAAGCCGTTCGAGGCCGCGTCGCAGCAGCTGCCGTATGCGTCGGCCACGGAGAACCTGCTCGAACTGCTCGGCGAGCTCGGCGCGCCGGGGGCCGCGCAGAGCAGTTGGGGGCCGGCTGTGATGGCCTGTTGCGAGTCGCTCGACGCGGCCGGTGAGCTCATCGACCGGCTGGAAACGCTCGATCTCGCCCGGCATCACGAGATCACGATCGCACGGTTCGACCCGCAGGGCGCGACGCTCCGCGTGCTGGAGTAGGTCACGGTAGTCCGGTCACGCCGTGACCGGAACAAGTCACGGCGTGACTTGGCCACACCGGAACAAGTCACGGCGTGACTTGCCTACTTCAGGAGGCCGTAGGCGGCGAGCACCTGCCGCAGCTTGTCGGCCAGCGGCGGCTCGAGGCTCACGAGCGGGAGGCGAACGTCGCCGGTGTCGCGGCCGAGCATCGCCATCGCGGCCTTGATCGGGATCGGGTTGCTGGCGAGGCCCAAGAGGTCGCGGCCGAGCGCGAACAGCTTGTGGTGCAGGGCCCGGGCCTTCGCCAGGTCACCAGCGTCGAAGGCGTCGCAGAGGGCCTTCATGTCGGCCGGCACGATGTTGCCCACCACGGAGATCACCCCCCGGCCACCGATCGAGAGGAGCGGCAGCGTCATGCTGTCGTCCCCGGAAAGCACGGTGAGGTCGGTGGCGGCGAGGATCTGCGAGGCCTGGTCCATCGACCCGGTGGCCTCCTTCACCATCGCGATACCCGGCAAGTCGGCGAGTCGGATGATCGTCTCGGGCTCGATGTTGCGACCGGTCCGCGCCGGGATGTTGTAGACGCAGATCGGGATATCCACCGCCTCGGCGAGCGCCTTGAAGTGCTCGTAGATGCCCTGCTGCGTGGGGCGGTTGTAGTAGGGGCCGACCACGAGCGCGGCATTGGCCCCCGCTTTCGCCGCGAACTTCGTGAGCCGCACCGCCTCGGCCGTCGAGTTGCTGCCGGTGCCAGGCATGACGAGGATCCGGCCGGCAGCCGCGGCGATGCTTTCCGCGATCACCCGTTCGTGCTCGTCGTGGGTGAGCGTGGGCGATTCACCCGTCGTGCCGACCGGGCAGATGCAGGTCGTGCCCGCCCGCACCTGGAAGTCGATCTGCTCCTTCAGCCGGGCCGAGTCGACGGCGCCGTCCTTGAACGGCGTGACGATGGCGACGGAGAGGCCGGCGAACGCTTCTGCACGGGTGGGGCGGGTGGCCATCGGACGAACGGTTCCTCGGGTGTGGGGCTGCGCGGGGCGGCCGAGCCGTCTCGCGGTAGCGCGAGGATATGATGGTCTGCGAAAAGCGGCAAACGCGGCGCGGGCCGCCGCGAAAAGCGGGCGGTCGGGCCGCCAGATCGGCATGGAGGCACGAAGGTGCGGATGGCAGCGCGACCGAGACGGGCGGCGATGGAGGCCGCGGTGCGGGTGCTCGCCGCGGGCGGCATGCGGGCCCGGGTCGGCGTGGTGCTCGGCACGGGCCTCGGCGACCTCGCGACGGCGGTCGAAAATGGGTGGTCGATGTCGAGCGCCGAGACGGGTTGGCTCGCCGCGTCCCGGGCGACTGGGCATGCCGGCCAGCTCGTGTGCGGCCGGCTCGGCGGGCTCCCGGTGGCGATGCTGCAGGGCAGAGTGCACGGCTACGAGGGCTGCCCGCCGGAGATGCTCACCCGCGGCGTGGAGCTCCTCGCGGCGCTCGGCTGTCGTACGCTCGTGATCACGAATGCATCGGGCGGCCTACGGCCCGACATGCAAAGCGGCGAACTCGTGGTGGTCACCGATCACATCGATCTCGTCCGCCGCCGCTGGGAAGAAGGGCTCGGCGAGTCCGCTGGGCCGGCGGTGCGGCCGCGGGGGGCGCCGCTCTACCATCCCGCGCTCGTCGACCTGGCGTTTCAGGCCACACGGCGGGCGGGCGCCGTGGCCCGCAAGGGCGTGTATGCCCTGCTCTCGGGGCCGTGCTACGAGACGCGGGCCGAATATCGGATGCTGCGGCGGCTCGGGGCCGATGTGGTGGGCATGTCGACGGTGCCGGAGGTCGTGGCGGCCCACCGTCTCGGCCTGCGGGTGGCAGTCTGCTCGGTCGTGACCAACGTGGCCCGGCCCGACGCAGCCACGCTGACCGATGCGGAGGATGTCTGCCGGATGGCGGCCAGCGCGATCAGCGGCGTGCGGGCGATTCTCGACGCGGTGGTGGAAGAGGAGCGGCTGGCGGCATGAAGATCCTGCTCACGAACGACGACGGCATCGACGCGCCGGGGCTTGCGGCTCTCGAGTCGGCCGTGGCCTGGATGGGGGGCGAGACGGTCGTCGTCGCTCCTGCCGAGCCGCATTCGGGGTGTGGACATCGCGTCACCACCGATCGGCCGCTCCGTGTGCATGACCTGGGCCGCGGCCGGTTCGCGGTAGAGGGCACGCCGGCCGACTGCGTGCGAATCGCGCTGGCGGAACTCGCACGCGATGCCGCGGTCGTGGTGTCGGGCATCAATGCCGGCGGCAACCTCGGGGCCGACATCCATCATTCGGGCACCGTGGCCGCGGCCCGTGAGGCGGCACTGCACGGCCGTCGCGCGGTCGCCGCGTCGCACTACCACCGCCGCGGCACGACGATCGACTGGGAGCGGGCCGCGCGGTGGCTGGAGGAGGTGCTCCGCCGGCTTCCGGAGACGACGGAGCCCGGCGAGTTCTGGAACGTCAACCTGCCCGACCTGCTGGCCGATGCCGCGATGCCCGCGGTGGTGGAGTGCGTGACCGATGCGTCACCATTCACGCTCGGCTACGCACCGACGCCGGAGGGCTGGCGGTACGAGGCAAGCTACCACGACCGGCCACGGGTGGCCGGCGGCGACGTCGCCGTGTGCTTCGGCGGCGCGATCGCCACGTCGAAGCTCCGCGTGGTGTGAAGATCGCCCGTAGTCCACATGCTCCGCATGTGGCCCACGGTCAAAATACCGCAGGCCCCCACTATTCCCCTCCAGGTCGACCTCCTGCGGGGGAGTTCGGGGCTGCCCACGCCCCGTCGCCGGACGCTCGCTACGAACATCCTGTTCTTCGCTCGCTCGGATGCCACCTGCGCTTCGCCATCCTGGCTGCGCTTGGTGGCATACGCCGGCTCCCAGGGCATGGGCAGCCCCTCACAGCGTTGTGGTGACCGACGCTACGACGCGGTGAATTCTGCCAGATCGGCGTCGAATACGCGGACCTTGGCCCACGTCGGCGCCGCCTCGGCGATGAACTGCTCGTGGCGGTCGGCTGTCTGGTAGGCGTCGTGGGCGGCGTGCGACTCGAACACGATGGTGAGGGCCACGTCGTAGTCGCGGTCGTTCACCTCGCGGTCGTAGTGGGCGAGCGTGCCGACCGAAAAGGCGACCGTACCCGGATGGCCGGTGAGATGTTTCCGGCAGGCGGCGACGAGCGCGGCCGCCGCCTCGGGCGTGCGGTTCTTGAGCGTGAAGTAGACGGCGTGGGAGAGCATCGGCATCGGGCGAATCCTTGCGAGTGAGTGTGTGCTGCGAAGTGACGTCAGCCGGCTTGCGGCTCGCGGGCGGCCTGCGCGGTACCCGTCTCCGCGGGATCGACACCCCGCCGCGGCGTGGCCGGGCCGATGATGGCCACGACTTCCGTGTCGTCGAGCATCTCCTGCTTCTCCAACTCATCGGAGAGTCGGTCGAGCTTGTCGCGGTTGTCCGTCAGGAGCTTCGTGGCCCGTTCGGCGGCCTCGTTCAACAGCCGCGAGACCTCCTCGTCGATGATCTGCGCCGTCCGCTCGCTGAACTCCCGCTGTTCGTAGACGTCGCGGCCGAGGAACGGATGCTCGTTCGAGCTGGCGCAGGCCACCGGCCCCACCCGCTCGCTCATGCCCCAGTGGGCCACCATCTTGCGGGCGATCCGCGTGGCCTGCACGAGGTCGTTCTCGGCGCCGGCCGAGTATTCGCCGAACACGAGCTTCTCCGCAGCCCGGCCGGCCAGGATGAACACGAGCCGGTTGAGCAGGTCCGACTCACCGATGTTCATCCGGTCTTCCTCGGGCACGAGCTGCGTCACGCCCAGGGCCCGGCCGCGCGGGATGATCGTCACCTTGTGGAGCTTGTCCACGCCCGGCAAGAGCCAGGCGCCCAGCGCGTGGCCCGCCTCGTGGTAGGCCGTCATCTTCTTCTCGCGGCCCGTCAGGATCTCCTCACGCTTCGGCCCCATGAGCACCTTGTCGCGGGCGTAGTCGAAGTCGGAGGAATCGACCGCATCCTTGTCGTGCCGCGTGGCCCAGAGGGCCGCCTCGTTGACGAGGTTGCGGATGTCGGGGCCGGT
>JAPOJV010000045.1 GCA_029978085.1 bacterium | reverse complement strand
CGAGACCGACGTCGTGTACGACGCCCAGCGGCAGTCGAACCTGGCGACGCTGTTTCCGCCCCCAGCCGAGCCGGCGGCTGGCAGCGTGGAATCGGGTGGACCGCGTCGGAGCCCCGTGCGGCTGCGGCTCGACGTCGACGGCGCGATCGTGAGGATCGTGGGCCCGTGGACGCCCGAGCCCTGGGTGAGCGATCCGATTCATGTGCGGGCCGCGCTCGCGCCCGCAGCCGATGCCGCCCACAGTGAGTGGACGATCGAGCCGGTGCAATTGCTCACCGACGCCCGGCTGGAGCCGGGCGTCGCCCAAGGTGTGCTCGCCTACATCGCGCCGGTGCTCGCCGATGCGACCCGCACCGGCGGCCGGTTTTCGCTACGGCTCGACGGGGCCCGGCTGCCCGTCGGCGAGCCGGCTGCGGGCACGCTTGCCGGCCGGCTCTCGATGCACGAAGTGGTGCTCGGGCCGGGGCCGCTGGCGGTCAACGTGCTGCAGTCGCTGCCGCTCAAGCTCCCGCCTCCACCGGCGATCCTCTTCGCCGACGAGGCGAACGTCGACTTCCGGCTCGCCGACCGCCGTGTCTGGCACAAGGGGCTCGAATTCGGACTGCCGCTGGCCAAGCCCGGGCAGCGGCTCGACGTGGAATCGAGTGGCTCGGTGGGCCTCGACGACGGCTCGCTCGACCTCGCACTTCGGCTCCCGATTCCGGCCGACCTGCCCCAGGATCGGCCGCTGCTGGCCGCGCTCTCAGGCAAGCAGGTGTCGGTCGGGATCGCGGGTGTGCTCGGCGAGCCGAAGGTGGTTTTCGACGGCTCGATCAAGGCGGCGGCCGGTGATGTGCTCGCCGACTTCATCGACAACATCCGCAACCGTCCCCGCCCTGCCCCCGCACCAGGGAGTCAGGTTGCGCCGCGACCGCAGTGGCGGCCACAGGCCGTGCCGCGACCGGGGGTGCAGCCGGGGGTGCAGGCAGATAACGTCCAGCCGCAAGTCGCTCAGCCGGGCGCGGTGCCCACGCCGTCGGAGGCGCTCCGGCAGGTGCCCACGGGGAACGACCCGACGGCCGAGCAGGTGATCGATCTCGTCGGCGGGGTGCTCGACGAGGTGGCAAAGCGGCGGGCCGAACGGCGGGCAGCGGAGGCCGCGAACCCGGAGGCGGTGCCGCCGCGTCGGGGCGGGTTGCTCCGGCGGCTGGCGCAGCCGCCGCGGGAAAGTGATCCGGTCACGCCGTGATCGGGCGCATGAAAAAGCCGGGCCTTCCTTGCGGAAGGCCCGGCCTGTTGATCACTCCGATCCATCGCGGTCAGCCGAGCTGATCGTGCCCCGGGGTCGGCACACGGCAGCCAGGTTGCCCGCGAACGGGATCAGGTCTTCGCCGGGGCCGCAGGGGCCTCGGGGGCAGCCGGAGCAGCCTCGGTCGGCACGCCCTCGGAGATCACAGCCTCACCGCCGCAGGCGCCGCCCACGCAGCCACCCTCGACGGCAGCGCCCTCGGCGCACGCGCCGCAGCCACCCTCGACGACGGCACCCTCACCGCAGGCACCACAGCCCTCAGCGGCAGCGCCGCAGTCGCCACAGGCCGACTCGCAGGCCGACTCACAGGCAACCGGGGCAGCCTCGCCGTGGCAACGGCGGTGCTTGCCGAACAGGCCATGGCAACGCTCGCGCTCACCGTGGCAACGGTGCTTGTGGGCGAACAGGCCGCCGTGGCAACGACGGGCACCATGGCAGCCGTGGCCGGCGACCGCACCAGCGTCACCGCCGACGAGGGCGATGGCCACCAGCGCGAAGAACATCGCAACTGCAAAACCGAGGAAACGCTTCATCACTGACCTCCAGGTAAGAACCGAACGCATCCTGCGTCCATGAAGCCGTCACGCAAGAAACCCCGATCCGGGACGGCCACCGGACCGCAGCCAACACAGAGTGTTTGCTGGACGTCCCGGGACGGCAGGCTGCGAACAACCCGCTGCACTCCCCCGCAAGGGCTGCGGGTTGGGCAGAATCTTCCGCCTGGGAAATCCAGGCAAAAGGCTATCCGGAAGGGGGCTTCTGTCAAGAAAGCTGGGCAAAACGCGCAAAAACTGCCGGTTCGGCAGTTTTTGGGTGCCTATGAATGGAGGCGAGGGGGCAGGCGCGAGCCTACTTCACGGCAGCTGGCTGGCTGCCGCGGGCGGTGCGGGCGGGGCCGGACTGCTCGGCGGCCGCCTTGCTGGCCCGGGCCTGCAGCTCCTTCGCCACCATTTCCTGCTTGGCGATCATGTCTTCGGGGTCTTCGAAGTTCAGCAGGAGCGGCGGCAGATCTTCGAACACCCGCGTGGCCATGCCGACCACCCGCCAGCCCTCCGGGTCGAGTCGCACGACCCAAACGACGTTCTCGCTCGATTTGAAGCCGTCGGCATCCACGTCGGTCCAGGTCGTGGCCACGTGGACGAGGTCGTCCGTCTCGCCGACCATCTCGCACTGGCCCACGGAGTAGGTGGCGGTGTCGTTCACCGGCGGTGCCACCGAAATGCCAAGCTCCTGGGTCTTCGTGCGGGCCACCTTCGTGAGCAGGTTGCGGGCTCCGGCGTCGTCACCCCGCTTGATCGCGTCGAGGAACGACACGACGGCCGTCTTGGCGGGCTCCGTGCCGGCGGAACCGCCGCCCCCACCTGAGCAGCCTGTCGGGCCGACGATGGCCAGACCGCACGCCACGGATACGACGATCCGTAGAAACGAGGTCGTGGGCTTGAAGAACGGTCCGGCAACAACGGTCTCAATGGCGGGCATGCTGCAACTCCTTCGGCGACGGCCGCGGCAGACTCGGGCTGACGCGGGGGCGGGAGACTGACGACCCCGGCCAGCCTGGTCAAGACGTGTTTGAAGCATCCATCGCAGCAGCGGACTGGGTGCCGGGTCTGCTACGCTGCTCATGACGATGTTCGGCTCGACTCTCGAGGGTGTGCGCATGCGGCTTCACGATCGATCGTGTTATTCGGCGCAGGCTGTTGAAGCTGGGCAAAGAAGCGTTGTCCGCGGGCTGGTCGTCATTGCGGTTGCGTGCGGGTTCGCTGCCCTCATGGCGGCTGATGGCCTGGCGGCCCCCGGCCAGCGTGGCCGGGGCAAGCCGATTCGCCGCGCCGCGCCGCCGGCAGGACAGTGGGACAAGCTCACCCGCGGCACGTTCGTCGACGACGCCTTCGTGCTCCTCGAGGGCACGCGGCCCGACTACGGCGCTGCCAAGCAACTCGTCGTGGCCGCGGCGGGCGGCACGGCGGCGGCCGCCGCCTCAGGCGGTGCTGCCACTGGAAGCCTGAAGTGGTCGGCGCTCGTCTCGGCCGACACGCTGGCCGACGAAGTGAAGGAGATGAAAGACGTGCTGGCAGCGGCCTGTGCCAAGCTCTCCGACTTCAAGGGGGGCGGCTTCGAGGAGGCGCGGTGCGGCTACAGTTCGCTGGCGATGCTGTTCGGCGTGATCGCCGCCTACGATCAGTCCGATGTCCGCTGGCGGAAAGACGCGGCCACCGCCCGCGATCTTTTCGCGCGGGTGGGCTTCAACTGCAAGGTGGGCACGGATCAATCATACGCCGAAGCCAAGGCGCGGCTCGACGATCTCACGGGCATGCTCGACGGCAACTCGCCGGAGCCCAATCCCAACATCGAGCCCGCCGAGCTCTGGAGCCAGATGACCGGCCGGCCGCCGCTCATGACGCGGCTGGAGATGGCACAGGACGCGATGCGGCCCGCCATCGCCTCGAAGGCCGACTTCGACAAACTCGCCGATGAACTGCTCCACGCGGCCGAGATCGTGGCGGTGATTGGTGAGGTGATTCAGCAGCCCGACTTCGAGTTTCACGACGACGATACGTACAAGGGCTACGCCGCTGCGATGCGGGATGCGGCGTTGCAGGTGCGCGAGGCCTGCCTCAAGGGGGACTATGAAGCGGCCCGCGCCGCCGCCGGGAAGCTCGAGCAGTCGTGCGATGCCTGTCACGGGGATTACCGGAGCTGAAGACGCGCGGGCGCTAGACCATCACGGTAGCCCGGTCACGCCGTGACCGGAACACAAGTCACGGCGTGACTTGCCCACAGGGGCGGCCTACGGCCGCTTCGCGAGGTGCGGGAGCGGGGCGAGTTCGACGAGTTCGGCGAGACCAGCCTTCGCCATCTCACGGCCCGTCACGTAGCGATGGGTGCGAATCCACTCGTTGATCCGGTCGGCTTCGCGGCCGAAGAGATCGACGAGGAGCACGTCCATCTCTCGTTCCAGCTCCGCAAAGTGCCGCGACCATTCGGCCGCCTCGCGGATTCCGATGTGCTCCTCGCTCTGCCACTTCATCGGATGGAAGAGGAAGACGCTGTACGGCGTCACGTAGCGTTGACGGCAGGCGGCGAACGGCCAGAGCGCCGCCGATGAGCACTCGCCCGTGACCACCGCGGTGGCACTGATTCCGCGCAGCCTGAGCAGACCCACGAGCGACATCGCGCAGTACGGACTGCCGCCGGGGGAGTCGAAGTAGATCGTGCACTCGCCGCCTGGCTCGATGCTCAGAATCCGGTCGGTCAACTCGGCCGCATTGTCGGTGAGATCGCCGACGAGGGCGATCTCGAGTGGGCCCCGGTCTTCCTCCTGCTCGGGCTCCTGGGGAGGTGTGTCGCGTCGTGCCATGAATCGCTGCGGCTCCGGGCCCTGCGGGCGGATGAAGGGGCTGCCGTTCGGCAGCCGTGCCCGATCGCTGTAAGGTAAAGGGGCGTTTGAGCGTCCACAAGCAGGCACCCGCGACACGCGGACGGAGACACGCGATGGGAATCGTGGCCTACTGCCCCAACGGGCACCGCGTGAAGGTGAAGGACGAATTCGCGGGGCGGAAGGGCGTCTGCCCGGAGTGCCAGGCCCGGTTTCGGATTCCGCGTGGCGATGCGGCGGGCGGCGGCGCGGCGCGGAGAGCGGAGGGCTATCGAGTGGCCCGCGTGGTGTCGCTCGATCCGGCCGTGGCGGCAGGACTACCGCGGGCCGTTGCGGTCGCGCCGACGGCCGGGGCCCCGGGCAGTGCGCAGGTTGGACAACCTGCAGCTCCACGTGCGGCCGCAGTCGGGGCAGGGGGCGGTGTGCAGGTTGGACGACCTGCACCTCCGGGTGCCGACGCAGCAGCGCGGCAGGGCGGGCAACCGGCGGCGCGAACGTCGCTGCATCCGGCGCTCGCGGAGCGGCCCGAGCTGACCTGGAGCGTGGCCGTGCCCGGCGGCGAGGCGTCGGCGCCGATGTCGGCCGAGACGATGCAGTCGGTGCTCGACGCCGGTGGGCTCACGGGCGCCGAGCTGGTCTGGCGGGAGGGCTGGGCCGACTGGGTGTCGATCCGGCTCGTGTTTCCCGAGTGCCTGCCCGCGGGCGGCTAACGCGTGTGAACACCGGCCGACGCTGTGCTAGAGTTTTCGTTCGCGGTTCACCCCTTCAGGAGCGATCCCCATGAGCCTTTCACACCTGCTGACGTTCTCACGCGCGGCCCTCGTGGCGGCCGGCCTCGTGGCGACCCTGTGCCCGAGCCAAGATGCGGCGGCCCAGCCGGCCGTGGCCGACAACGCCCTCGCCTTCACGATCGCAGGCGAGGCGCTCTCTCTCGAGGCGCCCGCGAACTGGAAGCGGGTGCAGCCGAAGTCGAACATGATCGAGACGGAGTTCTCGATACCCGCAGCCGAGGGGGACGCGGCGCCGGGCCGGATGACCGTGATGGGCGCCGGCGGCTCCGTGCAGGCCAACATCGACCGCTGGTATGGCCAGTTCACGCAGCCCGATGGCAGCGCGACGAAGGACAAGGCCTCCACCAAGAAGCTCAACGTGAGCGGCTCCGCCGTCACGCTCGTCGATGTCTCGGGCACCTACAAGGACATGCCCGGCGGACCGTTCGCCGGCGGCCAGGCGGTCGATCGGCCCAACTACCGGATGCTCGCGGCGATCGTCGAGGTGCCCGATCGCGGCAGCTACTTCCTGAAGTTCTACGGCCCGTCGGCCACCGTGTCGGCCAATGCCGACGGCTTCCGGAAGATGGTCGAGGGCATGGTGCCGGCGGCCGCCAAATGAAAGTTCAGGCCTTTCTCGAACACCACGGCATCGCGGGCAACCCGTTCGCCGAGGAAGACGCGCAGAACGACACCGTCTTCAAGCGGACCTGCCTGGAGACGACGTTCCATCCCTCGTGGGACAAGATCTACGGCGATCCGGCCGACCCGAGCACGTCGATCGTGTTCGGCGAGAAGGGCTCGGGCAAGACGGCGCTCAAGCTGCAGATGGTGCGGCAGTTCGAGCGGCACAACGCGGCCCATCCCGAGTCGGCCGTGTTCGTCGTGCTCTACGACGACTTCAATCCGTTCCTCGATCGGTTCGTGAGCCGCGTCGGCCCCGGCCGCCCCGTCGATCGCGTGCTCTCCCAGTGGAAGCTCTGGGACCACATGGACGCGATCCTCGCGCTCGCCGTCACGCAGCTCGTGACGCAGCTCACCGAGTCGCCCGGCCGGCCGGCGAAGCTCACGCGGCCGCAAGCCCGCGACCTCGCCCTGCTCGCCGCCTGCTACGACCAATCGACCGCCGAGTCGTTTCCCACGCGGTGGCGGCGGCTGCGGAGCCGAACCGGCTACCGCAACTGGTTCGCCCTCTGGCCGCAGGCCCTGGCGGGCGTCGCCACGGCCGCGCTCGTCGCGGCGGTGGTCTACGGGGTCATCCGCGGTGAACTCGGCTGGACGCGGCAGTGGTGGCCATGGCTGCTCGCCGCCGGCGCCTGGATTCCGGCACTGCTGCGGCGGGCACGCACCACCTGGCTCGCCTGGCGGATCGTCCGCAGCATGCGGACGGGCAATCGCACCGTCGGCCAGCTCGCCCGGGCGCTCGCCCGATTCCCCGAGGTCGATCTCGCCGGCCAGCCGCTCCCGGCCCATGCCCGCAGTGACGACCGCTACGAGCTGCTCGCGAAGTTTCAGGGGATCCTCGCGGCCGCCGGCTATCAGGGCCTCGTGGTGATCGTCGACCGGCTCGACGAGCCGCACCTCATCAACGGCTCGGCCGACCGCATGCGGCAGGTGATCTGGCCGATGCTCGACAACAAGTTCCTGAAGTCCACCGCCATGGGCTTCAAGCTGCTCCTCCCCGTCGAGCTCTACCGGTTCATCGAGCGGGAAGACGAGCAGTTCAACCAGCGGGCCCGGCTCGACAAGCAGAACCTCGTGCCCTCGCTCGAATGGTCGGGCGAGACGCTCTACGACATCGCCTCCACCCGCGTGAAGGCGGCAAGCGTGGGCACGCCGCCGGCCACGCTTGCCCAGCTGTTCGACGAGAGCATCGACCAGCGGCGGCTCATCGACGGCCTGCGGAGCCTCCGCGTGCCGCGGCAGCTGTTCAAGTTTCTCTACCGGCTGCTCGTGGCCCATTGCCACTCGCACACCGACGAGCAGCCCGTCTACCGGATCCCGCTGGAGCGGTTCGAGCGCGAGCTCGCCCTCTTCCGTCGCGACCAAGATGCATTCGATCGCGGGCTTGCCCCGCGGTGAATCGCTGAGGTGCGACCCGTAGTCCGCACACGCCGTGTGCGGCACCCGGTACACACACCGCAGGCCCAAGCTATTCCTCGGAGGGGCGACCTCCTGTGGTGGAAGTGAGGGGTTGCCCACGCCCCAGGAGCCGGACGCTCGCTGCGGACATCCTGTCCTTCGCTCGCTCGATGCTGACTGCGCTACGGCATCCTGCCTGCGCTTGTCAGCAAACGCCGGCTCCTGGGGCGTGGGCAACCCCTCACGGCCGTTTGGTTGGCGACCGTAGGCCCGAGCTATGCTGAATGATGCGGCCGATTTTTCTCGCATGGCGTGAGCCCATGACCGACCTCGATCTGCATACGCTCATGGTGGGCCGCGACGCGATGGCGTGTCGGTTCGAGGTGGCGTTCAATGTCGGTGAAGTGCCCGACGCCACGGAACTGGGGCTCGAGGCGCTCGACCTCGTCGATGAGATCGAGAACCGGTTGAGCGTGTATCGCGACACGAGTGAGCTGGCGAGGCTCAATGCAACGGCCGCGAACGGCTGGCAGCCGGTGTCATACGACGTCTGCGCAATGCTCGTGCGGGCGCGGGAGCTTTACGACGCGACCGGCGGGGCCTTCGATATCGCCTCTGGTGCGCTGACGCGGGCCTGGGGGTTTCTCGCGCGGCAGGGCCGCACGCCGGAGCCTGAGGCGCTGGAGGCGGCCCGCGCGGCCTCAGGCATGCAGTGGGTGGAGGTCGATGCGGAGGCGCGGCGCGTGCGGTTCACGCGGCCCGGTGTGGAGCTCAATCCGGGCGCGATCGGGAAGGGCTGGGCGATCGACCGGGTCGTCGAGCGGCTCGTGGGCCGGGGCGTGCCGAGCGTGCTCGTGCATGGCGGCTCCAGTAGCGTGCGGGCGGCGGGGATTCAGGGGCCGGCGGTGTCGGGCCGAAGCGGCTGGCGGGTCGGCCTGCGGCATCCGCTGCGGCCGACACAGCGACTCGCCACGATCACGCTCGTCGATCAGGCGCTCGGCACGAGTGGCTCGGGCACGCAGTTCTTCATCGACCGCGGGAAGCGACTCGGCCACATCCTCGACCCCCGCACAGGCCTGCCCGCCGAGGGGGTGCTCTCGGCGACGGTGATTGCGCCGGCTGCCGCCGATGCCGATGCGCTGGCCACGGCGCTCTATGTGTCGGGCGAGGCGGGGCTCGCGCGGATTGCGCCGGAGGGCGGGCCGCTGGCGGCGGTGCTCGTGCTGCCGGGGACGGCCGTGGGGGCCGTGCGGCTGCGGCTGGCGAACGTGGCCGCGGGATCGCTCACGCTCGACACGCTCGCCGGCGTCGAAGTCGCTGCGGAACGCGTCGATTGAGCGGGTGGACTGACCGACCGTGCGCGGTCAGGTAGACTTCCGCGACTCTCACCACCGGACTTCGCACACGCCACCCACTGCATCCATGTTTGACTGGTTCGAGCGGGGTTCCTACCTCGGCATCGTGGTGTTTCTCGCGCTCACCGGCATCGGGCTCCCGATCCCCGAGGAGGTGCCGATCGTAGCCGCCGGCGTGGCCAGTCGGGCCCAGGCCCTGCACTGGTATTACGCCCTGCCGGCCTGTCTCGTGGGGGCCTTGCTCGGCGACAGCCTGATGTATGCGATCGGCCGGTTCTTCGGCGCCAAGGTGCTCAAGGAACACCCCTGGTGGTCGGGCTTCCTCACGCCCGAACGGGAGCAGACGATCGAGGCCCTCATCAACAAGCACGGCATCAAGGCCTTCTTCGTGGCTCGGTTTCTGGTCGGCCTCCGCAGCCCCTTCTATCTCACGGCCGGCATCCTGCGGGTGAAGTATCGCTGGTTTCTGTTCGCCGACTTCATCTGTGCGTCGGTGGTGATCGGCGGCTTCTTCGGGCTGGCCTATCTGTTCGGCGACCGGATCACGGGGCTGATCCAGTCGATGGAGCGGGGTTTCACGGTGGTGGCGATTCTGGTGGCCCTCGTGGCCCTGGCCGTGATCGCGTTCTTCTCGTTCCGCAAGCGGCGGATCCGGATGCTCGACCAGGATCCCGACGCGCTCTTCGAGAACCGTGAGATCCTGCTCGGCCCCGCGGCCGATCGGATCGCCGACGCGGTGAATCTCGGGGATGTGAACAGCGACCAGGAAGGGCAGTAGGCCCGGTCACGGTAGCCCGGTCACGGTAGCCCGGTCACGGTAGCCCGGTCACGCCGTGACCGGAACAAGTCACGGCGTGACTTGGCCACACCGGAACAAGTCACGGCGTGACTTGGCTACGGGTGAGTGACTTGGCTACGACGGAGTGACGGGCCTACGGCGTCGGCGCGAGCGTCGCGAGATCCATGCCGAGCCGCTTGAGCTTCTTGTAGAGCGTGGTGCGGTTGATGCCGAGGGCCTTCGCCGCGGCGTCGCGGCGCCAGCCCGACTTCTCCAGCGCGTCGATGATCAGCTGCCGCTCCGGTGCCGCGAGCGCCCGCTTGAGTGGTGCAGCCTCGCCGGCCGGCTCACGGCCCCGGGCTGCAGCCACCGACGGCGGCAGATCGGCGAACTCGACGAGCCGCCCGCGGCCGAGAAACACGCCCCGCTCCACGGCGTGCTCCAGCTCGCGGACGTTGCCGGGCCACGTGTGCCGCTCCAAGGCCTCCGCCGCCTCGGCCGTGAAGCCCGTGACGGGGCGGCCCGCCTGCGCCGCGGCACGGGAGAGGAAGTGCGCGGCGAGCGGCAGCACGTCGCTCGTCCGCTCGCGGAGGGGCGGCATCTCCAGTGTGACCACGTTGATCCGCCAGAAGAGGTCTTCCCGGAATCGGCCGGCGGCCACGAGCTGGGCCAAGTCGTCGTTGGTCGCGAGCACGATGCGGGCATCGACCGAGTGAGTGTGCGAGCCGCCCACCGGCTCGAACTGCATCTGCTGCAGCACCCGCAGGAGCTTCACCTGCAGTGCCGGCGAGGCGGTGGCGATCTCGTCGAGAAAGAGCGTGCCGCGGTCGGCCTGGAGGAATCGTCCGCTGCGGTCGCTCGTGGCGCCGGTGAACGCGCCGGCCACGTGGCCGAAGAGTTCACTCTCGAGCAGCGTCTCGCTCAGGCTGCCGCAGGCCACCTCGACGAACCGACCGGCACGGCGGCTGCGATCGTGGATCAGCCGCGCGAGGAGCGATTTGCCGGTGCCGCTCTCGCCCGTGATGAGCACCGTCGCGGGGGTGGTGGCGATCCGATCGACCACGTCGAGCAGGCGGCGGATCGACGGGTGGCCGCCGAGGACGGGGCAGGAGGCGGCGTCGACCGTGCGGGCTGCGACCGCGGTGCGGGCGGCGTCGAGGGTGGCGAGCACGTCGGCATCGGCGGCAGGCTGCGGGATGAGCGCGTCGGGCCGCAGGGCGGCGAGCGCGGGCGTGACGTCGGCCCCTGGCGTGACCAGGGCGATGACGGCGACGGTGGCATTCGCGGCGCGGGTGGCCTTCGCGATCTGCACGGCGCCGTCGTCGGGGAGGGCAGCGTCGATGAGGCAGACGTCGCAGGGGCCGCGGCCGAGCGTCTGGAGGGCTTCGGCCGCGCTGCCGGCGGCCGAGGCGTGGTGGCCGAGGCTGCAGAGCCACTGGGCGAGGACCGAGGCCGACCGGCGATCATCGTCGACGACGAGGATGCGGGCAGTGGCGGGCACGGGCGACGCGAGACGAGGGGCGACGGGCATGGTGCGTTTCCTGGGGCACACATGCATAGGTCGCAGGAAGGCGACGTCAAAGTCGCCGCAGGGCGACAGGGTTGCCAATTCGGTACCCGCGGCGCGGTGCAATCGGTATGACCGGTACGAGTGGTCACGGTAGCCCGGTCACGGGTAGCCCGGTCACGGGTAGCCCGGTCACGCCGTGACCGGAACGCAAGTCACGGCGTGCCTCGCCCACACCGGAACGCGAGTCACGCCGTGACTCGCCCATACCGGAACAAGTCACGGCGTGACTTGGCCACCCGGGAGTATCAGCTCGGCTTCGACGGGGAAGTGGTCGGAGCCGACGTTGGGACCGATCGTGCGGCGGACGACCGTCGCGGTCGGCGGCGCGAAGATGTGGTCGATCGGAATCCGCACGAACAGGCTGCGGGCGTTCCAACTCGGCTGCACGCCGCGGCCGAGAGCCGTGTCGCGGAGGCCGCTGCCGGTCGCGAATGCGCGGAAGCCCGCCGACCAGGGTGTGGCGTTGAAGTCGCCGGCCACGATGCAGGGCAGCGGCGAGCGGGCGGCCGCGGCGGCGGTGGCGTGCAGGCTGCGCACGAGCATCGCGCTCGCCGTGCGGCTATACGGCGGATACGGATGGATGGCGATGCAGCGAAAGCGACCGGTGGGCCGATCGATGTCGGCCACGATGCTCGGATAGCCCGTGTCGCCGAAGTCGACGATCTGCGGCTCGATGAGCGGCCAGCGCGAGAGCAGGGCGATGCCGAAGTTGTCGAGCCGCGGCTCGATGCGCCGGTGGGGGTAGATGTCGGCCAGTGTCTCGAGGGCCTGGCCCCAGTCCGGGCTGACCTCGAGCACCGCGACCACGTCGGCCCCGCGGCGGCGAAGGTAGTCGAGCGTCGGGGCGGTGTCCTGATTGAATCGCAGCACGTTCAGCGAGATCAACGACACGGGCTCGGTGGCCGTGCCGGCCGCTGGTGCCGCAGGCTGCGTGGCCGGAAGCCAGTAGGGCAGCATCGTCCAGGCGTTGAGGGCGAGAGCTGTGGCCAGCGTGGTGCGGGTGGCGATGCCAACGCGGCGCATGACCGCGATGCCGAGGCCGCCCGCGGCGGCAAGCAGGTAGTACCAGCGGAAGTGGCTCATGAGATCGAGCCCCCAGTGCCAGTCGCCGCAGAAGCCGCCGAGCGTGGCGGCCAGGAGCGGCAGGGCCCAGCCGAGCAGCAGCCATGGAAACGGCTGCGGTGCGGTGGCGTCGGCAGCGGGCGGTGCGGCGGGCGTGGCGGGCGAGTCGCGCATGGTCACGCCGGAGCCAGCCCGGTCACGCGTCCAGCCGCCAGCGCCCAGGTGAGCACCGCGGCGAGGCCGATGCGATAGAGGATGAAGGGCCAGAGCGTGTGGCTCGTCAGCAGTTTCAGGAGCCAGCGGATCGAGGCGTAGCCGACCACGGCCGCGCTGAGCGTGCCGATGGCCGCCATCGTGATCGCCTCCGTCGAGCCGAAGATCTCTGCCCGCTGCTGCCAGGCTTCGAGCAGCCCGGCGGCGCCGATCGCAGGCAGCGAAAGCAGGAACGAGAACCTGGCCGCCGTACGGCGATCGAGACCGGTGAGCATGCCCGACGAGATCGTGACCCCGCTTCGCGACGTGCCCGGTATGAGGGCGAGCACCTGGGCGAGGCCCATCGTGAGGCCGTCGCGGAAGGTCATCCGCTCGAGGCCGTCACGGCCCGCGTGGCCGTGCCGCGCCCGCCAGGCCGTGACCAGTTCAGCCACCGCCATGATCGCCGTGGCGGCGAGGAGGGCAGCGGTGACGACCTCCAGCCGTCGAGCCTCGCCGCGGATGAGATGCCGGGCCGCGAAGCCGACGGCTACGATCGGCAGCGTGCCGAGGGCGATCATCACGGCGGCGCGAGACTCGGGCGTGGCCAGCGGCCGGCCCGAGCGGAGGCCGGCGAGGAAACCGGTGATGAGGCTCGTGATGTCGCGCCGCAGGGCGACGATCACGGCCGCGAGCGTGCCGCACTGGATCACGGCAGAGTAGGCCGCGCCGGGGTCGGCCCAGCCGAGGAGGGCAGGCACGATGCGGAGGTGGGCCGTGCTCGAGATCGGCAGGAACTCCGTGAGGCCCTGCACCACGCCCAGCACGACGGCTTCGAGGATCGTCATGCGGGGTAGCGTAGCGGATGGGGGCGCAGCCCGGTCACGCCGCCTGGTAGCCCGGTCAAGCCGTGACCGGAAACGGCATCCTGTCACGGCGTGACAGGGCCACGGGGAAACGGCATCCTGTCACGGCGTGACAGGGCCACGGGGGCAAAGTAGCCCGGTCACGCCGTGACCGGAGAAGTTGGCGTGACAGGGCCACGGGGGCGGGTTCGGGCACAACCGCCGGGCCCGAACGAGGGGATATTTGCGTGCGGGGGGCGGTCGGGCATACTTCGGGGCTCCCAAACCACCGTATCAGGAGATTCTCGCCGGATGTTCCGCAACCTCAGCACCGTCGGCCTGCCCCTTTCCGGTCGTCCCAGCGAACTGATCGAGCTCGCCCTCTCGTTCGGCTTCGACGGCATGGACATCGACATCATCGACTTCCAACAGCAGGCCGAGGTCTATGGCGTGGCCCACGCGCGGCGGCTGATGGTGAGTGCCCGGCTGAAGAGCGGCATGTTCCAGCTGCCGGTACAGCTCGCCGCCGACGATGCCACGTTCGCCGAGGAGCTGAAGGCGCTGCCCGCGCGGCTCGAACTTGCCGAGGCCACCGAGGCCTTCCGCGCCGTGGCCACGATCGCCCCGGCCTCCGACGAGCACTCGTTCAAGGACTTCTTCGAGCTGCATCGCACGCGGCTGCACGAGATCGGTGACCTGCTCGCCCCGCGCGGCATCATGCTCGGCCTGACGATCCAGCCCGAGGCCGAGGCCCGCGAAGGCAAGGCCTCCCAGTTCATCCACACCTATGAAGGCCTGATCGGCCTCGTGGCGGTGGCGCACGAGCGGGTCGGCGCCGTTGTCGACGCCTGGGCGCTGCACGTCACGGGTGAGTCGCCCGACATCATCGGCACGATTCCCGCCGGCAAGCTCGTCGAGGTGCGGCTCTCCGACGCCCCGCGTGAGACGCCTGGGGCGAGCCTCACGCATCAGCAGCGTCTGATGCCGGGCGAGACGGGCGCGATCAATGCTGCCGCCATCCTCTCGCAGGCCAATGCCGCGGGCTTCGAGGGGCCGGTCACGCCCTGGGCCGATCGTTCCACGCTCGCCGGCCGCGGCCGCGAGAAGATCGTGAAGCTCGCGGGCGATCGCCTGGAGCAGATCTGGAAGGACGCCGGCCTGCCGATCCTGCCGCGGTGGTTCACGCCGGTGGCCCGCGATCAGTTCGGCCGGCCGATCGGCGAAGAGGCCTTCGTCGGCGCCGAGTGACGCCTGCAGCGGTCGCTGCAGTAGCGAACCTGTTCCCAGCAGCGTGCCCACTTGCGCCGCCAGGTGAATGGGCGGCCGCAGGTCGCGCAGAGCTTCGTGGGCAGGTGTTCGCGCTTCATGTGAAGGAGCCCGGTCACGCCGGAAAGGTAGTCCGGTCACGCCGTGACCGGAATGGACGTAGTCCGGTCACGCCGTGACCGGCAAAAGGCAGGATGTCACGGCGTGACATACCCACGAAGGCGGGACGGGCTTTGCGGCTCCGCGATCACGCGGATCGCCTCGACGAGCATCACGGCCGCCAGAGCCAAGAGCACGACGCCCGCCCAGGGCACCGGGTCGGCGGGCAGGACGAAGCCGGCCGGCGTGCGGAACTTCGGCAGCGTCATCGCGGCCAGGGCCCAGGTGCTCATCACATACATGAACGCCGTGGGCAGGCCCGTGACGAGCCACACCCAGGCGGCCCGCCGGGTGCGCCACAGCCAGACCGTCACGCCCAGGAGTGTGAGGGCGGCGAGGAGCTGGTTGCTCGCCCCAAACAAGCTCCAGAACATCTTCCAGGCGGGTACGGGCACGCCGTTGCCGTCGAGCTGCGGCCGGAGCAGAAAGATGAGCGGCACCCCCGCCGTGAGCGTCGTGCCGAGCCAGCCGCCGGCCCGGCCCGTGAGCCCAGTCAGCTCCTGGATGATGTAGCGGCCCAGCCGGGTGCAGACATCGAGCGTGTCGTAGACGAACGTCGTGAAGGCCATGAGGGCGAACGACACGCCCACCGTCGCGGGCACGCCGAGGATCTCGAGAAACCGGCCCATGCCGAGGGCGTAGACGAAGTTCGGCGGCTGGCCCGCCCGCGGGTCGTCACCGGCGAGCACCATCACACAGCACAGGCTCACCACCGCCACCATGCCCTCGAGGAGCATCGTGCCGTAGCCGATCGAGCGAGCGTCGGTCTCACGGCGCAATTGCTTGCTCGTGGTGCCCGAGGCGATCAGCGAGTGAAACCCGGAGCAGGCGCCGCAGGCGATCGTGATGAAGAGCATCGGGATCAGGTCGCCGGCCCGCTGCGTCTGCCACGACGTGAAGGCGGGATAGCGGATCGCCGCGTCACCCGCCACGAGCCGGTCGCTCACGACGAGGCCGACGGCCGCCCCCGCGAGGGCCACGTAGAGGAAGCAGCCGCCGAGGTGGCCGCGGGGCTGGAGCAAGAGCCACATCGGCACCATCGCCGCCACGAGGCAGTAGCCGAGCAGGAGCACGCCCCAGAGCTTTTGGGCGGTGGCGTCTGTGGTGCCGAGCAGGCCGGCGAGGTCGAACGGAATCCGCTGGCCGCCCCAGATGGCGAGGCCCACGAGCGGCACGAAGATCACCGTGGCCAGCCAGAGCGGCATCCGGGCATACCGCATGCAGAGGCCCATGATGAGCGGCAGCACGAGATAGAGCAGGCTCGACGTGGCGATGCCCCCGCCCGACACCGTCTCGCCGTTCTCGAGCGTCTGGCGGCCGATGAAGCTCGAGGCCGTGATGTCGGTGAAGGCGACGATGATGTAGACCAACGCGATCCAGACGAAGGCGAGGAAGAGCACGTAGCTGCGGTGGCTCATGTGGTCTCGGACGACCTCGGCGATCGAGCGAGCCTTGTGGCGGATCGAGGCCACGAGCGCCGCGAAGTCGTGCACGCCGCCGATGAAGATGCTGCCCACGAGGATCCAGAGCAGGGCCGGCAGCCAGCCGAAGGCCACGCCCGCGAGGATCGGCCCCACGATCGGGCCGGCGGCGGCGATCGCATAGAAGTGCTGGCCGAGGAGCAGCTGCGGCGGGATCGGGGCGTAGTCGACGTCGTCCCGCAGTTCGACGGCCGGCGTGGGTGTCTCGCCGTCGAGCCGGAAGAGCCGGGCCAGGAGGCGGCCGTAGGTGAGGTAGGCCACGGACAGGGCCACGGCCGCGGGAATGAGGACGGCGAGCAGGCTCATCGGATGGTCTCGGCCGGGGTTTTCGGGGGGGCGGCGGCCCGAGGGTTTCCCGCGGCAGCCCGAACGTGTACATCATGCCGTTTCCGCAGGGGGCCGTCGATCCGACCGGCCCGGCGGGAGCAAGATTCCAGGAGGGAAGAGATGTCAGCAGCGACCGTCGAGAACCTCGTGATCATCGGCAGCGGGCCGGCCGGCTGGTCGGCCGCCACCTACGCGGCCCGGGCCCAGCTCCAGCCGCTGGTCTACGAGGGCGCGATCAGCGAGAAGAACCGGATGGCAGGCACGCTGCCGCTCGGCCAGCTCGCGCTGACGAGCGAGGTCGAAAATTACGCCGGCTTCCCTCATGGCAACCTCGGCGGCTTCCTCGACTCCGCGCTGCCCAAGGAGCGGCGGATGATGATGGCCCCGCACGAGGGGCAGGGCGTGACGGGCCCCGAACTGATGGAGCTGATGCGGCAGCAGGCCCTCAACTTCGGCACACGGATCATCACCGACGACATTCTCAAGGTCGACTTCTCAAAGCGGCCCTTCACGCTCTTCCCGGCCGAGGGGGGCGAGGTGAAGGCGAAGTGTGTGATCGTGGCCACCGGCGCGAGCGCCAACTGGCTCGGCCTGCCGAGCGAGGAGCGGTTCAAGAACCGGGGCGTGAGCGCCTGTGCCGTGTGCGACGGGGCGCTGCCGCGGTTTCGCAACAAGCCGCTGGTGGTGGTGGGGGGCGGCGACTCGGCCGTCGAAGAGGCGACGTACCTTGCGAAGTTCGCGAGCACCGTGCATCTCGTGCACCGCCGCGACGCGCTCCGCGCGAGCAAGATCATGGCCCAGCGGGCCTTCGACGACCCGAAGATCACGATCCACTTCAACACGGCCCTGGCCGAGGTGCTCGGCGACGACACGAATGGCGTGACGGGCGTGCGGCTCGAAAGCACGACGGCGGGTGGATCGGCCACTACGCTCGACGTGGCGGGTGTGTTTCTTGCGATCGGTCACACTCCCAACACGGCGTTCCTCGATGGCCAGCTGGAGCTGACGCCGAAGAAGTACATCGTGTGGAAGAAGCACTTCCGCACGGAGACGAGTGTGGAGGGCGTATTCGCGGCGGGCGACGTGGCCGACGATTACTACCGCCAGGCCATCTCGGCGGCGGGCACCGGCTGCATGTCGGCACTCGACGCGGAGCGGTGGCTGGCACACGGCCATGGCTGACGCCGACGTTCGTTCGCGGGGTGACTGGCCGGCCGGGCGGGTGCTCGTGCAGGCGGCCACCTACAACGAGCGGGAGAACATCGGCGGCCTGATCGACGCGGTGCTCGGCGTGTCGCCGGAGCTCCAGTTCCTGGTCATCGACGACGACTCGCCCGACGGCACGGGGCGGCTGGCCCTCGAACGTGCGGAGCGGGAACCGCGGCTGCACGTACTCATGCGGAAGGGGCGACGCGGGCTCGGCAGCGCGATCGCGGAGGGGTTCGCCGAGGCCCGGGCCCACGGCTTCGCGGTGGGCGTGAACATGGACGCCGACTTCAGCCACAATCCGGCCGACATCCCGCGGCTCGTGGCGGCGCTCGATACGCCGGGCAGGCGACCCGTCGACGTGGCGATCGGCTCGCGGCGGGTGCCCGGCGGGCGAACGGTAGGCTGGCCGCTCAAGCGGCACGTGATCAGTCGGGGGGTGAGCCTGTTTACCCGCTGGGCCCTCTGGGTGCCCGTGCGGGATGTATCGAGTGGCTTTCGGGCGGTACGGCTGGCGGTGCTGGAGCGGGTTCCAGCTCTCGCTGGGGGGGCATCGCCGGGAGAATGTCCGAGTGGCTACGCGTTTTTCGAGTTCATGCTCTGGGCGGTCCACAGGGCCGGAGGCCGGATCGTGGAGGTGCCGATCACGTTCACCGACCGCACGCACGGCGCGAGCAAGGCGGATTTCGCCGAGGCGAAGCGGAGCATCGGCGAGCTGCTGCGGCTCGCCAGACGCACGTGGTTCGGCCTGTAGGCCCGTCACGGTAGCCCGGTCACGCCGTGACCGGCATGCGTGTCACGGCGTGACACGACCACGGTAGCTCGGTCACGGAGTGACGGGCCTACGGGAAGTCGGCTACTTGATCGTCGGCCCGAGCGTGGGCGATTGTGGCAGCTTCATGTCGAGCGGAGGCAGACCCGATTGCTGCGGCGCGGCCGGCCCCGGCTGCCCCGCCGAGGGATCCGGCTTCTCCCCCAGTGCCACGGCCAAACTCTCCTTCGCGTCCTTGAGGTTCGGCGCGAGCTCCAAGGCCCTGCGGAACTGCACGATCGACTCGTCCTTCTTGCCCTGCTTGTAGAGCGCGACGCCGTAGTTGTTGATCAACGCCGGATTGTTCGGCTCCTTGTCGAGCAGTTCCTTGTATTTCGCTGCCGCCTCGCCGAACCGTCCCGCAGCGGCAAGCGCATTCGCGAGGTTCACGTGGATCGCCGGCACGTGTGGCGTCACGCGGCAGGCCTCGGCGAACTGGAAGATCGCCTCGTCCATCTCCTTCTTCGCGGCTTTCTGATCGCCCCGCTGGGCGAACATCTGGGCCCGGGCGGAAAGCGTGGTACCGAGGTTGTTGTGGGTCTCGCCCAGATCGGGGCGGAGCCGCGTGGAATTCTGGAAGTGGTAGTGGGCCCCCTCCACGTCGCCACGGGCGAACTTCTTCGCGCCGAGCCGGTTGTGGGCCTGCCAGCATCCGCACCGCGGGTAGGTGCAGGGATTGGGGTGCCCGGCGATCGTGTGCGGCCAGAGCGCCTCCTCGCCGGCCCAGGCGTGGGCGTAGCGGAACGACGAGTAGCCGAGCACGGACAACAGGATTGCTGCGGTCGCCAGGGCGACGGGACGCTCGCTCTCCTTCATCCGGTCATACATCGTCGCCGCCGCCGCGGCTCCGAACCCGATCACGCTCAGCATCGGGAGGTATTGGAAGTGGTCGGCCACCCACGTGATCCGCATGTAGGAGATCGTGATGAACCCCAGGATCGGGAAGAGCATGAGCACGAAGAAGCCGAGCACGAAGATGAGGTGCCGCTGCCACGTGGGGCTCGTCGCCGAGCCACGATTGGTCCAGAGCCACCATGCCGCGCCGCCGATGATCGGCCAGGCGAGGAACTGCCAGGCCTTCGGTGGCTCGACATCCCAGCGCGGATAGATCGTGAGGAGGTTGAACGGCCAGACGGTCTTCCACAGGTAGTGCAGGATCGACATCCCGGCCAGCGCGATCCGCTGCGCCATGCCCGAGACCGAGGTGATGGAGCCGACGAGGATCGTCTCCTGGCCGATCGCCTTGCCGTGCTGGAAGATGATCGTCATCAGCCCGAGGATCAACGAGATCGCGAAGAATGGAGCGCTGGCGACCAGGTCGTTCATCGTGACCTTCCCCCGCTTCCACCAGGCGTAGAGCAGGATCACGAATGGAAACATCACCATCGACGTCTTGGCGAACATCGCGAGGGCGTAGAAGGCGACCGCCAGCCCATACCGCTGCCAGGCTTTTGGGGATTCGCGGTCCGACTCGTCGAACCTGACGTAGGCGGCGGCTGCCAGCATGAGCAGCGGCAGTGAAAGCGTGTTCTTGAATTCCGACACCCAGGTGACGGACTCGACGGCGACCGGGTGAATGGCAAACAGCAGTCCGCCGAGCCAGGCCCCGGGAACCTTCATGGTTCGCAGCAGTCGCCAGAACGTGAGCGCCCCCAGCGTGTGCAGCACGATGTTGACGACGTGGTAGCCCGTCGGGTTCGGCCCGAAGAGGTGCCACTGGATCCAGAAGCCGGTGCCGGTGAGCGGCCAGTAGTCGGCGCCGTCGGGCCAGATCCAATGCTTGTAGAAGTTCCACGGGCCTTGGGCCACCGGATTGGCCGTGATGGCCTGGTCGTCGTCCCACAGCCAGTCGCCGTGGTAGGCAGGCGAATAAATCCAAAGCGTCGCCAGCACGATGACGGCGAACTTGAAGATGAAATCCCGCCAGCGTTCGGCGCGGTCATTAGGGGTGGCGTGCACGGTGTCGGCTGCCGGATCTGCAGCGACAACCCGTTCGTGATCGCGGCGCGGCCGCGGCGGACGTCGTGTCGTTCCCATATGGCCCGGATTGTAAGGGCCTTTGGAGGGGGACGGAATAAGCCCCGATCAGGGCGGGGCTTTTCGACGGGCCTGGAGCGACTTGAGGTCGTCAGCGTAGGGCCGCTCCATGGCCATGACGGCCACGCGGGAGTCGGGATCGGCCAGCTTGGGGTCGGTTTCCATCGCCTTGTCGAGGGCCGCGAATGCCTCCGCCGTCCGGCCCTGGCCGTCGAGGATCAATGCCAACGTGGCCCAGACGTCGCCGCGTTTCCCGTCCGAGAGTTCGATCGCCCGGCGGGCGGTCGCTTCGGCCTCCGGCAGGCGGTCAGCCTCCCGGAGGGCTTCAGCCAGCCCCGACGCCCCGGTGTAGGCGACTGGGTTCTTGCGAAACGTGTCGGTCCACAGGGCCAAGGAGTTGGCCCAGACCTTTTGCCGCTCCATGCAGGCCGCGGCGAGCAGGACGACCGCGGCGGCACAGCCGAGGAGCAGCCGCTCGCGAAGCCGCTCCCGGTTGGCGAGCCACGGGGCGTCCAGCAAGAGGCCCGCAGCAAGCCCGACGCCGGCCATCGGGAGATAGAGGTAGCGATCGGCCGCCGCGCGGTAGATGGGAATCAGATTGGCGACGGTCAGGAGCGGCACGATGACGAGCACGACGGCGACCGCCATCCGTCTGTCGCGCCACACGGCCACTGCGGCCGCCGCCGCGACAGCCGCGACCACCGCGAGGGCGACTGGGAGCGGCAGGTGCGCGACGGAATAGAGGCCGTAGTCGGCGCAGAGATTCACCGGCAGCAGCACGAGCTGGGCGTAGAGCGCGAGGATCCGCGGCTCGATCAGCAGCGCCGCCGCCAGTGAGCCGCCGGGATACTGGGGGCGTGCCTCGAAGATCCGGGAGGG
>JAPOJV010000054.1 GCA_029978085.1 bacterium | reverse complement strand
GTCGCCTGGACGACGACGCCGTGGACGCTGCCGTCGAATCAGTTCGCCGCCGTGAAGGCCGACCTCGAGTACGTCGTCCTCCGCGAAACAGACGTCACCGACGCGCCGGAACTCATCGTCGCCGAGCCGCTGGCCGCGGCCCTCGGCGAAAAAACGAAACGCTCATTTGAAATCATTGACCGCCTCCCGGGCTCGGCCCTCGTCGGCCGCAGCTACCAGCCGCCGTTCGACACGTTCCGCCCGGCCGGGGCATCAGCGACGGCCCAGCTCACCGCGGGCGGCTTCACGGCCGTCGCCTGGCGGGTCGTCGCCGCCGACTTCGTGACGACGGACTCGGGCACCGGCATCGTGCACATCGCTCCGGCGTTCGGCGAGGTGGACTACGGCGTGCTCGTGGCGGAGCAGGCCCGGTTCGCGGCCGGCGCGGGCCCGCAGCTCATCAACTGCGTGGCCCCGGACGGCACGTTCACCGACGCCTTCCCGATGGGGAGCGGCCGGTTCGTGAAGGACTGCGACCGCGATATCACCCGCGACATCAAGGCCCGCGGCCTGCTCGTCCATCAGGAGCAATACGTCCACGATTATCCGTTCTGCTGGCGGGCCGATGCCGATCCGCTGATTCAATATCCGCGGCAGAGCTGGTTCATCCGCACGAGCCAGTTCCGCGAACAGATGCTGGCCAACAATGCCCGGATCAACTGGCTGCCCGAGCACATCAAGGACGGCCGGTTCGGCAACTTCCTCGAGACCAACGTCGACTGGGCCCTGTCGCGTGAGCGGTACTGGGGCACGCCGCTGCCGATCTGGAAGTGCGAGGCCACCGGGAAGGCCGAGGCAGTGCCATCCTACGCGGCGATCCTCGCCAAACCGGGCGTGGCGGGCACCGACGTGTTCGACACGGCGAAGGCCGCCAACCCGCAGCTGTCCGACGACCTGAAGGTCCACAAGCCCTATATCGACGCCGTCACCTACGACTCGCCGTTCGCCCCCGGCGCGCGGATGCGGCGGGTGTCCGAGGTGATCGACTGCTGGTTCGACTCGGGGGCGATGCCGTTCGCCCAGTGGGGCTGGCCGCACCGTGGCCAGGAGGAGTTCGCCCGACAGTTTCCGGCCGACTTCATCTCCGAGGCGATCGACCAGACCCGCGGCTGGTTCTACAGCCAGCTCGCGATCAGCACGCTCCTGTTCGGCGAGCAGGCGGGCACCGCTTCGACGCCCTACCCGCATCCGTTCAAAACCTGCATCGTGCTCGGCCACATGCTCGGCGAGGACGGGCAGAAGATGAGCAAGAGCCGCCGCAACTACAAGGAGCCGGCGGTCATCTTCGACACCTACGGCGCCGACGCCCTACGGTGGTTCTTTCTCGCCGGCCAGGCTCCCTGGACGAGCATCCGCTACAGCGAGCGGTCGATCCGGGAGAGCGTGCCCGAGTTTCTGCTGCGGCTCTGGAACGTCTATTCGTTCTTCGTGATCTACGCCCGGATCGACGGTTTCGACCCGGCCGCGGCGCTCGACGCACCGGGCAGCCTCGACCACGCCGACCTCGCGAAGGCCCGCGGCTGGCGGCCGGTGACCGAACGGAGCGAACTCGACCGGTGGATGCTCTCGGAGCTCAATGCGACGGCGGCCGAGATGGTGGAGCGGCTCGACCGCTACGACCACTTCGGCGCCGCAGGACGGCTGTCGTCGCTCGTCGAGGCGGTGAGTAACTGGTTCGTCCGCCGGAGTCGTGACCGGTTCTGGGCTGCCGGCAAGGCCGACACCGGCCCTGACGGCAATCGCGAGAAGCTCGACGCCTACTTCACGCTCTACGAGACGCTCCTCACGATCACGAAGCTGGCGGCGCCGTTCGTGCCGTTCGTCACCGAGGCGATCTGGCGGAACCTCGCCGTGGCGGCGTTCGGCGTGAAGGTGCCTGAGAGCGTGCACCTCACCGACTATCCAGCCGGCTCGGATTCGCTCGTCGATGCCGACCTCGTCCGGCGGATGGCGATTGTTCGCGACGTGTCGTCGCTGGGGCGGGCGGCTCGGGCGGCGGAGAAGCTCAAGGTCCGCCAGCCGCTCTCGAAGGTGGAGGTGATCCTCGCCGAGGCGTCGCCCGACGATGCGGCCTGGCTCGCCGCCCATGCCGATCTCGTGTGTGACGAGTTGAACGTGAAACAGTTCGAGATCTGCCGGGAGCCCGACCGCTACATCACGCGGTCGCTCCTGCCCGACCTCAAGAAGCTCGGGCCGAAGCTGGGCAAGAACCTGCCGAAGGCCCGCGACGCAATCGCGAAGGCCGACGCCGCGGCGCTCCTCGCCGCCCTCGCCCGCGATGGCCAGGCCACGCTCTCGCTGCCCGGCGGCGGCGAGGCGGTGATCGAGAAGGACGACGTGCTCGTGCGAACGACCGCCAAGGAGGGCTGGGCGGCGGCCGAGAGCCCGCAGGCGGTGGTCGTGGTCGCCAGCCAGCTCACGCCGGAGCTCGTGGCCGAGGGGCTCGTCCGCGAGGTCGTGCATGCCGTGCAGTCGGAGCGGAAGACGCTCGACCTCGACTTCACGGCCCGAATTGAGGTCGAGTTCGCGACCGACTCGGCCGAGCTGCGGTCAGCCCTCGAAACCCACCTCGACTACGTCGCCGCCGAAACCCTCGCCACCCAGGCGGTCTGCCGCCCCCTCTCCGCCGCCGCCGCCGCGGAGCCGATCGACATAGACGGCCATCCCCTCGCGATCACAATAAAGGTGCCAGCCACCAAATCTGGGTAAGCTGCACACCTAAACTTCCCCGTCTTGCCCAGATTTGGTGGCTGGCACCTTTTTATGAAACGTTTGGCGGTGCTGATTTCTGGTGGCGGCCGCACGCTCGCCAACCTGCTCGAGCGGATCGCCGCCGGCACGCTCGCGGCCACGGTCGAGACGGTGGTGTCGAGCCGGGCGGATATCCGCGGCGTCGAGATCGCCCGCGCGGCTGGTATTCCGACTCAGGTGCTGCCGCCGCAGGGCCGTCCGCTGGCGGACTGGAGCCGCGATATTTTCGACTGCTGCCGCGCAGCGCAGGCCGACCTTGTCGTGATGGCGGGGTTTTTACATCTCATCGAGATTCCTGACGACTTCGTGAACAGGGTGATCAACATCCACCCCTCACTTCTGCCCGCCTTCGGTGGGAAGGGCTACCACGGGATGCACGTCCACCGGGCCGTCCTTGCCCGCGGCTGCACCGTGTCGGGCTGCACCGTGCACCTCGTCGATGGCGAATATGACCACGGCCGCATCCTGCTCCAGAAGGCCGTCGAGGTCGCCCCGAACGACACGCCCGAATCGCTGGCTGCCCGCGTCTTCGAGGCCGAGTGCGAGGCTCTCCCCGACGCCATCAACCGGCTCGCTACCCCCAGAGGGCATGTCACGCCGTGACGTGCTGCCTTCCTCGCGAAACCGTCGCGGGGCCACGGAGAATCCCCTTCCACAGGAACACACTCATGCATCGCTCACTTGGCAACGTCATCGCCGACTCGCTCCAGCTCTCCGTCGGCTACGCCGAGCGGCTCTTGAAGGGCGTGCCCGCCGAGCGGTTTGCCCGGTTTGCCACCGTTGGTGGCGTCGCGGTCGAGTCGAATCATCCGGCGTTCATCTATGGCCACCTGAGCCTCTACGCTCCGAAGATCCTCCGGCAGATCGGCCATCCCGCCCCGCCCGTGCCCGATCAGTTCGAGGTGCGGTTCTCGAAGGAGGCGGCGTGCGTGGACGACGCCGACGGCGACCTCTATCCCGCAATGGACGAGATCATCGCCTTCTTTCTGGAAGGCCATCGCATGGTGGCCGGGGCGCTGCGGGGCACCCCCGACTCGGTCTTCGACCAGGCCAATCCGGCCGACGGCCGGATGAAGGAACTGTTTCCCACGATCGGCTCGGTGCAGGCCTTCTACTGCGGCGGCCACATGATGATGCACCTCGGCCAGATGAGCGCCTGGCGGCGGATGGCAGGCCTCGGCGCCGCATGAACGGCCACAGCTCGTACGCCCATCACGGTAGCCCGGTCACGCCGTGACCGGAAAGCAAGTCACGGCGTGACTTGGCCACGCCGGCAAGCAGCAGTCACGGCGTGACGAGCCTACGTCTCCGTCCCGGGCCCACTCGGCGGCACACCGCCATCGCGGAAACTCCGCAGCATCATCCCGATGCCCGCCGCCACCATGCCCATCATGAGCAGCAGATTGCTCGTCCGCATGTTCATCAGGAACTGAATCCGGCTCAGGATTTCGATCACGATCAGCGCGAGACCGACGTAGAACAGCGCCCAGCCCCACTTCCAGCGGGCGTCATAGAAGAGCAGCACGAGGCCGGCGAAGATCGGAGCGAACACCACGCCCGTGCTCATGGCTGGCATCCCGTCGCCAAAGAGGCCGCGATTGAACAGTCCCGACACCATGCCGATCGGCATCGTCGTCACATGGACGTTCGAGAGAAAAAACCAGATGCCTGCCGCGGCGAGCACGAGCCCGGTGAAGAAGAGCCAGGTGCCCCCTGGGGTGCCGCCTGCGCCCCGCACGAGCGACTCATGCATCTTCCGCACGCCCTCGATCTCCTTCTCGAACTCCTGCCTTGGCGACTGGTTCATGCCCCACTCCTCGCGTGTATGTCCGAGATCTCCCGACAACCGCCGACGACGGGCGGCCGGGGGACTCGTCGCCCCCCGGCCGCATCGCTGTACCGCCTTGTGAACCGACCACGCCGCTCAGGCCTGCGCCGGCTTCTTGAGGAAGCTGACGATCAACGGCAGAAGCGCGCCGACGATCGCCGACAGGCCGCCCGTGCCGGCCAGGCTGTCAGCACCGCCGACGAGCGAGCCGATCGCCGGGACGAGCATGGGGAGCAGCTTGCCGCCCACGCCACCGCCCACGAGGCCGAGCACCGTGTTGAGCATCGGGCCGAGGTTCCGGTTCTTGAGCAGCGCGCCCACGATGTTGCCACCGGCACCACCGGCAATGAGGCTCACGATCCAGCTGATGATTTGGGGATCCATTCGAGTTCCACCCTTCGCGTAAAAGTCAGGAGTTCAGGGTCGCGTCCACCGCCGGACTCGCCCGCCACAGAGTGAGTTGCCACCACCGGGGCTCGTGTCACACCCCTGGGAAGAAATTTTCTTGGCGTTTTCCTCTCCCCGCGCCCGTCGTAGCGGTCGCACCGACCGTGCGGGCGCAGGCACGAGGCCGGGCCTGGGCGGCACCTGCAGCGCCCGAGCTTCTTCTCGCGAAAGGCGTGTTTCTCCGTATGATCTGGAGCCCGACGGCAAGACTTGCATCCCACGCATCGTCCGCACCGCGGCGTCAGCCTGCCCCTCGCATGGAGCGTCGCTCGCCATGTTTTCGCTCGGACTGCTCGTCGTGGAGGCCGCGTTTCTGGTCGTGGCCCACGTCGCCGGCGGGCCACCCTGGACCGTCGTCGCAGCGATCGCGTTCGCGGTGCTGGGCATGGCCGGGAGGCGGTTGCCTGGTGCTGGGCAGGAGCCCGTGTGGCTCATCCTACCGAGCCTGGGCTGGCTTGCAGCCTTTTGGGCCACCGGAAACCGTGAACTGTTTTTTCCGTTCACGATGTATCTGGCAGGGCACGCGGCTTTGACCGTGAGCGGCCGGGGCGCGATCCCCGCGTGCGCTGCAGGCGGGCTCGTCGTTGCCGCCTTTCTCGTGATCCGTGTTGTTCAGGAGGCCACGCCCCGCGTGCTCGCCGTCGAGGCGATCGCCGCCGGCGCGATCCTCGCTGCCACGAGCCTCGGTCTTGTCCGCCGCGAGCGATCGCTCCTCGGTGACGGGCTGATCCTGGCCCTGGCGTCAGCAGCGGCGTTCGTGAGCCTCCGACTGCCGAGCTGAATGCAGGCTCAGCCTTGCCTGCCGTCGCCGGCGACACAGGCGGCCACGACGAGGTCGCCCGTGACGTTGAGCACGGTGCGGCACATGTCGAGCAGTCGATCCACGCCGAGGATCAGGCCGATCCCCTCCGCAGGCACACCGACTGACTGGGCGATCACCGCCACCAGCGGCAGCGATCCACCAGGCACACCCGCCGTGCCGATGCCGGCCAGCATGGCCATGAGCACGACCTGCAGCTGCTGGCCCGCCGTAAGCGACACGCCGAAGACCTGGGCGAGGAACAGCACCACCACCCCCTCGAAGAGCGCGGTGCCGTTCTGATTGCCGGTGGCTCCCACCGTGAGCACGAACCGGGCTGCATCGCGGCGGAGGCCGAGGTCCTGCTCCGCCACCCGCAGGGCCGTCGGCAGCGTGGCGTTCGACGACGACGTGCCGAACGCCACCTGCATCGCCTCCGCCGAACGGCGGAAGAAATCGAGCGGCCGAAATCGACTCAGCGTCCGCAGGACTGCTGGATAGACGAGCAACAGCTGCACAGCAAAACCGGCGAGCACCGTGAACGCAAACCAGAACAACGACACGAGCGCATCGAAGCCGAGTCGGGCGATCGTGGCGAACACCAGGCAGCCCGCCCCAAGCGGCGCGCAGGCCATCCCCCAGCCGATGACCGTCATGGCCACCGTGTTCCAGGCCTCCAGCCAGCCCACGAGCGGCCGACACTCCTCGGGACGGGCCGCGATCGCCGCCCCGAGCAGAAGCGCGAACACCATCACGGCCAGCATGCCGTTGCCCTTCGAACTGCCGTCGATCGCTCCCACCATTTCCTGGAGCGGATTCTGCGGGACCATGTCGATGACGATGTCGCGGAGCGTCTTCATGCCCGTTGCCTGGGCGAGCACCTTGCCCGTTTCGGTCGGGGCCACGGCGGCCTGGTCATCGCCGCGGCTGGCGGCAATCGCATCGCCGGGCCGGATCAGGTTCACGAGCCCGACGCCGATGACGACGGCTGATCCAGAGAGCACGATCGTGACACCGAGCGTGGCCAGCCCGAGCCGGCCGAGCTTGCCGAGGTCACCGATCTCAGCGACGGCCAGGGCGAGCGCCGAGACGACAAGCGGCACCACCATCACGAAGAGCAGCCGCAAGAACAGGTTGCCGACGACCTCGGCGACGGCCACCGCCTGTTCGACGAGCGGCGAGCCTGCCCCGAGCCGATTGGCAATCAGCCCACATACCACGCCGATCAAAAGCCCGATAAACAGCCGGCGGGAAGCACCGGGTCGATGTGCAGTCACATTCATGGCTGACCACTGTAACGGAGCCGATGAAAACCGGTCGCCAACCAACACGCCGTGAGGGGCTGCCCATGCCCCAGGAGCCGGCGTATGCCGCCGAGCGCAGCCAGGATGGCGGAGCGAAGGCGGCATACGAGCGAGCGAAGAACAGGATGTTCGTAGCGAGCGTCCGGCGACGGGGCGTGGGCAGCCCCGAACTCCCACCGCAGAAGGTCGCGCCGCGGAGGAATAGGAGGACCTGCGGTGTTCATACCGGAGGCCACATGCGGAGCATGTGGACTACGGCGCGGAGTGTGCTGGGCCTATGCGGCTACCGTTCGCCAGAAGGCGACGGCGTTCGGCCAGGTGCTGAGGGTTTCCACGTGGATCTCGGCACCGCCTTGCGAACGCACGTGTGCGACAGCGGCGGAGAGTAGCGCCATGGCAACGCCCTGACGCCGAACTGCTGGGTGCACGAGGAGCCAGGCGAGCGAAAACCGTCGGCCGCGGCGGCCGCTCGCGTCGAGGACGAGGGCGAACCCGACGATCTCGCCATCCACCCCAGCCGCCGCGCTGCGTGCAGCAAACCCGACCGGTGCCCGTCCCTCCCGTGGCGTCAATTCCGCCTGTAGCCCGGCAAGCGACACCCGCGGCCCTGGCTGGGAATCGGCTTGGCACGCATGCACCAGAGGCCCCAGGCAGTCGATGCCGGTGCCGGATTCCAGCGGCCTGACCGACCAGGCAGCTGATTTCTCAGGCAAAAACGCCCTTTTTCCCGCGTCAACGACGTGACAGATCACAGCCATGGTGCCCGTTGTAGATCCGCCGGCATGCGGCAGAAAGGTGGCCTAGGATTGCAGGCCGCAGAAATTGCCCAGTCGACACAATGTCAAGCCGGGTATGGATTTGCGCGAAACCCGCTCGCTTGATGCCGTTCTGCGATTGATCTATGACTGAATCCGATTGCAAGCCAACGCTAATCAGTCATACTACTGGCCGCAGGAAGCCAGAAGCCGTGCAGAACCACGAACGACGCAGCCGCTTGCTCGACCTCATCCGGATCCGCGGATTCGCGGCCCTGGAAGAACTCGTGCGCGAACTCGGCGTCTCGGAGTCAACGGTCCGCCGTGATCTCGATGCCCTCGAGGAACAGGGCTCGGCCAAGCGCACTCACGGCGGCGCGCTCTACGCCGGCGGAATGCCGCGATTGGCGGAATTCGATGAACGACAGCCAGCAAACTGGGCAGCAAAACGCGCGATTGCCGTCAGGGCAGCGGAAGTGATCGGCGACGGCGAGACCGTGCTGCTCGACGGTGGCACCACCACGTATGAGGTCGCCCGCCTGCTCGTGGGCCGATCCCTCCAGGTCGTGACCAACAGTCTTCCTGTTGCCAACCTGTTTGCCTCCGAGGCCCGCACTGATCTCGTGCTCCTCGGCGGGTATGTATCGCCGCGAACGGGCGTCTGCCTGGGCCCCTACGCCAACGAGCTGCTCGGTCGGCTGCACGTGACGACGACCGTGCTTTCGGCTGCGGGGATCGCCGACGAGGGGCTGTTCAATGCTCATCTGCTCCTGGCCGAGACCGAGCAGGCGATGCTCAAGGCCGCTGGCCGCGTGATCGTCGTCGCCGACAGTTCCAAGTTTGGCCAGAAGAGCCTCACGCTCGTCTCGGCCCTCGACAAGATCAACGTCTTCGTTTCCGACGACGGCCTCTCAGACGGCTGGCGGCAGCGGATCGCCAAGGCCGGCGCCCGGCTGATCATCGCCGAGGTGCCGCCCACGGATGCCGATGCCGATCCCACTCCCTCGCTTTCACGCAGGAATCGCCCCGCATGACCGCCACCATGACAACACATACGAACGGCGTGCAGACGGCCTTCGGCCAGCTCCATTCGGGACTCGACCGCAGCTCCGTCGAGCGAATCGTCCGCGAGATCGTGCTTCGCTCGGCTGGCGGCCCGCCGCCGTCGCAGGCCGCCGTGAAGGGCAAAGCCGAGCCGAAGCTCGTCGTGAGCATTTCGGCCCGCCATTGCCATCTCACCGACGAGCACGTCGAGAAGCTGTTCGGCCCCGGCCGGAAGCTCACGCCGATGAAGGACCTCTACCAAGACGGCTTCTACGCGGCGGAGGAGACGGTCATGCTCGTCGGCCCCAAGCGGAAGATGCTGCCGACCGTCCGCGTGCTCGGCCCCACCCGCAAGGCGTCTCAGGTGGAGCTTGCCTTCACTGACGGGATTTCCCTCGGCATCGACCTCCCCGTGCGGCCCAGCGGCAAGATCGCGGGCACGCCGGGCTGCGTGCTCGTGGGCCCCGCCGGCGCCATCGAGCTGACCGAAGGCGTCATCCGAGCCGAGCGGCACGTGCACATGAGCTACGCCGACGCGGAGCACTTCGGCGTGAAGGATGGCGACCGCATGAGTCTCGTGATCAACGGCAGCTGCGGCACGGTGTTCCGCGACCTGCTCGTGCGGGCCGACGCGACGGCCAAACTCGAGGTGCATATCGACACGGACGAGGGCAACGCGGCCGATCTCGACCATGCGACGAGCGTTGAGCTCGTCCGCCAGAACTGAGGCGCTCCATGGCGAAGAGGAAAGCGGCCAAAAAGCTGGCAGCGAAACGCTCGCGACCACGAAACATGACCGTCCAACCGGCGCGTGCCGGTGCGGTCGGCGGGGACGGCCCCGCCACGGCTGATAGGCAGAGTGATACAGGAGCTAGGCAACAGATGGCGAAGAACGTCGAAGCCCTCGGCATGATCGAGGTGAAGGGGTTCGTCACCCTGGTCGAGGCGGTGGACGCGATGATGAAGGCGGCGAACGTTTCCTTCATCGGGTGGGACAAGATCGGTAGCGGACTCGTGACGGCGTTCGTCTCGGGTGACGTGGCCGCGGTGAAGGCAGCGACCGACGCGGGTGCGGCGGCCGGCGGCCGGATCGGCGACGTGGTGAGCGTGCAGGTGATCGCGCGTCCTCACGAGGACATCGGGATCGTGCTGCCGACTCAAGGTTGAATGGAGACCAGGGCTGAACGAGCCCTTCTCGACAGGTGCAACTGGACCTTTTTTCTGATTTTGAAACCAGACAGACCCAAACCCCAGGCCCCCAACCACAAGGACAGATCATGAATACGGCAATCGGACTTCTCGAGACCAAGGGACTCGTCGGCCTCGTCGAGGCGACGGACGCGATGGCCAAGGCGGCCAACGTGAAGATTCTCAAGCGGATCAGCATCGGCAACGCCTTCGTGGCGACGGTCGTGCAGGGTGACGTGGGCAGCGTGCGGGCGGCCGTCGAGGCTGGTGCGACCGCGGCCCAGCAGGTCGGCGAGCTCGTCGCCAGCCACGTGATCCCGCGTCCGGCCGAGAGCCTCGTCACGGCCTTCTTCAGCTGAATCCGGACTGAATCCTCCCCGCCATGGAAGGCACCCGCATCATGAAGATCCTCGTCGCCAATCTCGGCTCCACCAGCTTCAAGTACCGGCTCTTCGACCTCCCCGCATCCCGGGGAGCCGTCGGCGGGCGGGAGCTTGCCCGCGGTGGCGTGGAACGCATCGGCGCGGCCGAAAGCCGCGTCTACGCGAGCACGTCTGCCGGTGGTGAACCGACGACGCTCGAGGCGGTGATGCCGGTGCCGGACCATGCCGTCGCCCTGAAGGCGGCGCTCGACCAGCTCACCGCCCCCGGTGGCCCACTGGCGAGCGTCGACGAGGTGGCGGCGGTCGGGTTCAAGGCGGTGCATGGCGGACGGGTGAGCGGCGTCGTCCGCGTCACAGCCGACGTGCTCGCGGCGATGGAGGAGATGGCGCTCGTGGCCCCGGCCCATAACCCGCCCTACGTGCGAGCGATGCGGCTGCTCGGGGAACGGATGCCACAGGTGCCGCTCGTCGCGGCGTTCGAGACGGGGTTCCACGCCACGATCCCGACGCGGAACGCCCTCTACGCCGTGCCGACGGAGTGGGCCGAGAAGCACCTGGTGAAACGCTGGGGCTTTCATGGCGCGAGCCACCGGTTCGTCGCCGAGCGGATGCAGGAACTCGTGCCGGCCGGCCCGCGCGGCCGGCGGGTGATCTCCTGCCATCTGGGCGGCTCGAGCAGCGTCTGCTGGATCAAGGATGGCGCCAGCGTCGGCACGTCGATGGGGATGAGTCCGCAGTCGGGCCTCCCCCAGAACAACCGGGCCGGCGATTTCGATCCGTTCGCCCTCGTCCACGTGGCGAAGGCGACGGGCAAGGGCTTCGAGCACCTGCTCGCGGAGCTCTCGAGTCAGAGCGGACTGGCCGGCATGTCGGGCACGTCGGGCGACATGCGGGATCTCGAGGAGGCCGCGGCCGCCGGCAATGAACGGGCTCGGATCGCGATCGACGTCTACGTGGCGTCGATCCGGCACTGGCTCGGAGCGGGGATCGTGGAACTCGGCGGGCTCGATGGCGTGGCGTTCGCGGGAGGCATCGGCGAGAACTCGCCGCTCACCCGCGCCGCCGTGCTGGCGGGGCTCGAGGACCTCGGGATCGCGATCGATCCGGCCGTCAACGACGTGAAGGCAGCAGGCGAACGCGAGATCGGGGCGAAGGCCGCCCGCGTGAAGGTGTGGGTGATTCCCACGAATGAAGAGCTGATCGTCGCCCGACAGACCCGTGATGTGCTGGCCGACGGAACCACGCACTCAAACCCATCGAAAGCAGGGGGTGGCTGATGTTCATCGCACTCGTGACCGGATCGGTTGTGGCTACGCAAAAGACGGCGTCGATGACAGGGCACAAGCTGCTCGTCGTGGAGCCCTACCGGCTCGACGAGAAAACGCGGACGAAGCTCGTTTCCACCGGCCGCACCTTCATCGCCGTGGACACGCTCGGGGCGGGCGAAGGCCAGTTCGTGCTCGTCGCCCAAGGCTCCAGTGCCCGGCTCACACCGGAAACCAAATCACTCCCCATCGACGCGGTCGTGATCGGCCTCGTCGACACCGTCCGCATCGAAGGCACAGAAGTTTTCAGCAGGAAGTAACCGTCCATCATGAGCACCGCCACAGCCCCTGACATCGCCGCGATCGTCCGCCAGGTCATCGCTGAACTCACCGCGCCCGGCAGCCCCAAGCCGCAGGCCACGGCGACTGCCTCCGCTCACACCAACGCCCACGAAGGGGCCAATGGTGTTTTTTCGACGGTCGATGAGGCCGTCGCCGCCGCCACCGAGGCCTTCCAGCAGCTGGAGCGGCTCGGCGTCGAGGGCCGCAAGAAGGCGATCGCCCACGTCCGTCGGATCGCGATCGAGGATGCCGAGGAGCTCGGCAGCATGGAGTTTGCCGAGACGAAGATCGGCCGACTCGACCACAAAATCGAGAAGCTCAAGGTGCTGGGCGAGAAGGTGCCCGGCGTCGAGTTCATGCAGAGCGAGGTGTTCAGCGGCGACCATGGCCTGGCCGTGATCGAGCACGCCCCGTTCGGCGTCATCGGCGCGATCACGCCGGTCACGCACTCGCTTCCCACGATCGCCTGCAACGCGATCAACATGATCGCCGGCGGCAACACCGTCGTCGTGAACCCGCACCCGAGCGGCCGGAAGATCGCCGCCGAGGGCGTGCGGCGGTTCAACGCCGCGATCCACCGTGACCTCGGCATCGACAACCTGATCTCGCTCGTAGCCGAGCCGTCGCTCGAGTCGGCCGGCGCCCTCTTCAACCATCGGGGCGTGAAGCTGATCTGCGTGACCGGCGGCCCGGCGGTGGCGAGGGCGGCGCTCCAGTCGAGCAAGCGGGCGATCGTCGCCGGCCCGGGCAATCCGCCGGTGGTCGTGGACGAGACGGCCGACCTCGACAACGCCGCCCGCTCGATCATCGCGGGCGCGGCCTACGACAACAACCTGCTCTGCATCGGTGAGAAGCAGGTGTTCGTCGTCGCCGCCGTGTTCGACAAGATGATGGCGGCAATGGAGCGAGCCGGGGCTCTGCGACTCAATGCCCAGCAGGTCGATGCCCTCACCAAGCGGGCCATCGTGATGACCGGCGAAGGGGCCCACCGCCACTGGGTGCCGTGCAAGGATCTCCTCGGCCAGGACGCCTCGCTGCTCGCCCAGGCGGCGGGTGCGACGGGCCATGCGGGCCTCGAGCTCGTGTTCGGTGAGACCGACAACGACAACCCGTTCGTGCCGACCGAGCAGATGATGCCCTTCCTGCCGTTCGTGCGGTGCGCGAACGTGGACGAGGCGATCGACCGCGCCCACGAGAGCGAGCATGGCTTCCGGCACACGGCGATCATCCACTCGACGAACGTCCGCACGATGACCCGGATGGGCCGACTGCTCGACACGACGCTGTTCGTGAAGAACGGCCCGAGCGTGGCCGGCCTCGGCCTCGGCGGCGAGGGCTACCTCTCATTCTCGATCGCCACGCCTACCGGCGAGGGCGTGACGACACCGCTCACGTTCACCCGGCAGCGGCGATGCACGCTCGTCGACGATCTGCGGATCCTTGGTAGCGCGGATGCCGTGAGCTGACACCCACGTACGACCACACCCATGCAACTGGCCAGAATCATCGGCACGGCGACGGCGACGGTGAAACACCCGTCACTGGCGGGCACCCGCCTGCTCGTCGTGCAGCCGCTCATGGCCGACCGCGCGAGCCCCGACGGCGATCCGCAGCTCGCGATCGACACCGTGGGCGCGAGCACGGGCGACGTGACCGTGATCACGAGCGACGGCCGCCTGCTCCGCGACCTGCTCACGAGCGAGACGACGCCTGCCCGGTGGAGCACGATCGCCCTCCTCGACGACTGACCTGCACAGGATGACATGACACCCGCCGCCCCCCCATCACCGATCGATCGCGACACCGTCCAGCGGCTCGTCGCCGAGGTGATCCGCCGCATCCAGGCAGAGGCCAAGGCAGCGCCAGCCGCACCAGCGGCAGCGCCCGCCTCGCCAGCCGCTGCCCCAGCCACGAGCAGCTACGGCGCCCCGGAGCCCAAGGCTGCCGCGGCCATGCTTGCCGACCGCGTGATCACGCTGCACTCGCTCGAGCGGCTGCCGGCCGGCACGCGACAGGTGGTCGTCGCCCCCAAGGCCGTCATCACTCCTTCGGCCCGCGACTACGCCAAAGAGGCAGGCATCGCCATCGTGCGAGGAGCCGCCGCAGTCGCACCGGTTTCGGCTACCCCGCCGCGGCCGTTCCTGATCGCCCACGCCCAGTGTGCGAACGACCCGGCCGCCAAGGCTGCTGCGATCGCCCGCGCGGTGCCCGGCAGTCAGCAACTCCCGCCATCCGGCTTGGCCGACCTGCTCACCGCCATCGCCACACACGCCTCCCGCGACGCCGCCCGCGGCATTCTGCTCACGAGCCGGCCTGCCGTCGCGGCGATCCTCGCCAACCGGTCGGCCAGCCTCCGTGCCGTGACCGGCCGCGATGCTGCCGCACTCTCGGCCGCCGCCACCGACTGCCAGGCCAACCTGCTCATCGTCGATCCCAAAACCTTCACTGGCAGCGTCGAACGGCTGTGCTCCGACTTCGCCGCCCGTCCCGCCGCCCCCCTGCCCTCCGAACTCGCCTCCGCCCCCTCCGGCTGCGGCTGCAAGTCCCATGCTCACTGAGAAAACGATGCAAGACACTCAACGAGGCGAAGGGGTCGGCGTGAGGATGCCGAGCGTGGCGTGCGGCCGCCAGCGAGGCAACTCATGCCGTCCCGCAGCCGGACCACTCCTGTTGACGTAACCCATCCATCGACCAGGTAGCGCGATGCGACTCGGCAAAACCATTGGCACGGTCACCCTCGTGGAGCCCCATCCCACGATCCGCGGCGGCGTGTTTCGGCTCGTCGTGCCGCTCGGTCCCAGTGATTTGGCCGCCGGCGATGGCCCCGCTGAGCCGCTCTTGGCCTGGGACGACCTCGGCGCCGGGGACGGCCAGCTCGTCGCCTTCAGCGAAGGGGGCGAGGCCGCCCAGCCCTTCCGGCCGGCCGACAAGCCGATCGACGCCTACGTCGCGGCACTGATCGACCGGCTCGACATCCCGTCGCGACCCGCATGACCCGCACGACCATCACGAGAGACAGCGTTTCCGTAGCCGACAATCCGACCGCAGCCCGAACAGTGGGCAAGAATCGTTAGGACAGGCACACCGCCCGCCACCGCACACCAGTTCCCGCAACACGAAGGAGCACTCATGGCAGCCACCGGCCAGATCAAGACCACCGACAAGTCGCTCTCCCAGCTCAAGGAGGAGATCTGCGACATCGGCCGCCGCATCTACAACAAGGGCTTCGCGGCCGGCAACGACGGCAACATCTCGTTCCGGCTCAATGAGCGGGAGGTGCTCTGCACTCCGACGATGATCTCGAAGGGCTTCATGAAGCCCTCCGATCTGTGCATCGTGGACATGGAGGGCAACCAGGTCGCCGGCAACCGCAAGCGTTCGAGCGAAATCCTGCTCCACCTCACGATCATGAAGGAGCGGCCCGACATCAATTCGGTCGTCCACTGCCACCCGCCGCATGCCACCGCCTTCGCCGTGGCCCGTGAGCCGATCCCGCAGTGCGTGCTGCCCGAGGTCGAGGTGTTTCTCGGCGACGTGCCGATCACCCGCTACGAGACCCCCGGCGGCCAGAAGTTCGCCGACACCGTGAAGCCGTTCGTCAAGCAGTCGAACGTCGTGATCCTCGCCAACCACGGCACCGTCAGCTTCGGTGAGACGGTCGAGAAGGCCTACTGGTGGACCGAGATCCTCGACGCCTACTGCCGGATCCTCATGCTCTCGAAGGACCTCGGCCGCGTGACCTACCTCACGAAGCAGGAGACGAAGGAGCTGCTCGACCTCAAGGCGAAGTGGGGCTACACCGATCCGCGGCTCGACAAGAACATGGAGAACTGCGACATCTGCGCCAACGACGTGTTCCGCGCCAGCTGGGGCACGACGGGCGTGACCCGCAAGGCCTTCGACGCGCCCCCTCCGATGGGCGCCGATCCGGAGAACGCCTCCCGCGCGGTCGCCCCGGCCGGCCTCGACCACGAGGCTCTCGTGAAGGCCGTCACGGAGCAGGTCTGCAGGCAGCTCGGCATCGCCGCGGCATAACGCGAGCAGACGATCACAGGACCGTTTGGCACATCGACAGGGAAGAAGGCACTCACATGAAGGTCGGCATCATCGGCGGCGGTGGCATCGTGGGCTCGTCGGCGGGCTTCGCCCTCCAGCTGGGCGGAATCGTGCACGAGATTGTGATCGTGGACGCGAATCCCGACCTGGCTGACGGCCAGGCGCTCGACATGCTCCACGGCACGGCGGCGATCGCCGACCAGTCGATCCACGCGGGGGGCTACGAATGCCTCGCCGACGCCGATGTGATCTGCATCACGGCCGGCCTGCGGCGGAAGCCCGACGAGAGCCGGCTCGCGCTCATCAATAGGAACGTCGTGCTCTTCAAGTCGATCCTGGCTGAGATCAAGGCCAAGGGGATGAGAGCCGACGCCAACGTGCTCGTCGTCTCCAATCCGGTCGACATCCTGACCTACATCGCCGAGAAGGAGCTGGGCCTGCCCAAGGGCCGCGTGGTCGGCCTCGGCACGCTGCTCGACACGCTGCGGTTCCGCAGTCTCCTGGCCATGAACCTGCACGCTCCCGCCACGCAGGTGCAGGCGATGATCCTCGGTGAGCACGGCGACAGCATGGTGCCCGTCTGGTCGAGCGCCTCGGTGGCCGGCCTGCCGCTGGAGAAGTATCCGGGCTACACGCCGAAGCTCGGAGCCGACGTGTTCCAGCGGGCCAAGACGAGCGGCGCCGAGATGATCAAGAAGAAGACCGGCGCCGGCTTCGCGGTGGGCGTGTCGATCGCCGAGGTGATCCACGCGATCGCCCTCGACTCGAAGCGAGTGCTGCCGGTGTCCACGGTCCAAAACGGCTGCTACGGCCTCCGCGACGTCGCCCTCTCGGTGCCTACGGTGGTGGGTCGCTGCGGCGCCGAAAAGACGCTCGAGATCGAACTGTGGCCGAAGGAGGTGCAGGCGCTCAAGATGAGCGCGGGCGTCCTCCAGAAAACGCTGGACGACGTGCTCAAAGGGTGAGGCACGTGCAGATTGACAATCTGCACCTACAGGGTGGCTGGCGTTCAAACCTGGAGCCGCAGATTGGTAATCTGCGGTCGGCGACCGTGTGCAGATTGACAATCTGCACCTACGGGCGGGCGGTGCGGCGGCGGACGATCTCGGCCGCCGACACGCCCCAGAGCCGCGTCGTCCCGTCCCAGCCCCCGCTGACGAGCGATCCACCATCGGGGTTGAAGGCGACGGCCCAGACCTGATCGCCATGGCCGCGGAGCATCAGCGCCGGCCGCCCCGAGGCCACGTCCCACAGCTGCACCGCGCCATCGGCCGACACGCCGGCGATTCGCGCGGCATCAGGCGAGAAGGCACATTTCCAGATCTGCTTGGCCGGACCGGTGAGCACCGGTCCCGGACGGCCGTCTCGGGTCCGCCACAGCCGGACCGTCGCATCTGACCCAGCCGAAGCGATCCACTCGCCATCAGCTGACGCGGCCAGCCAATTGACCGGCCCCACGTGCTCCTTCCACTGGCCACGTTCCCGGCCGTCCGCCACATCCCACACCCGCACAATGCGATCCTCGCAGGCAGTGACGAGCCGCCGGCCATCGGTCGTGAAGACGGCACAGAACACCCGCCGCGGATGCCTGAGCGGTTCTCCGATCGCCTCTCCGGTCGCCGCCTTCCAGAGCCGCGCCGTACGGTCTTCGCCGGCCGTCGCCAGGTGGCTTCCATCCCGCGAAACCGAAACGGAATAGACCCGCTTCGAATGTGCGGCGATCGACATCTGTCGCTCATGCGTCGCCACATCCCAGATCGTGACACAGCCATCGTCGCTGCCGACGGCCACCGTTGACGAGTCCGCAAGAAAGGCCACGCCGTTCACGCGGCCACCGCCCACTGACAACCGGCCTGCCTCTGTGAGCGTGGCCGAATCTCGCAGCACGACGCTGCCATCCGCGAGGCCCGTGGCCAGCCGGCTCCCGTCGCCCGAGAACGACGCCGTGAGCACGCGATCGGATTCCGCGACGACATTCGCCGGCGCGCCACTGCCATCCCAGATCCGCACCGCGCCGTCGGCCGACCCCGTTGCGAGCCGCCTGCCGTCGTGGGTGCTTGCCACAGCCCAGATCGGCCCCGCGTGGCCATGTAGCCGCCGGGGCGGCTCGGGGCTCCCCGGCTCCCAGATCCGCAGCACATCGTCGGCAGCCGCGGTCGCCACCCGAGCGGTCGGGCCGACGAAGACCGCGGCGTTCACGCGGAAGGGATGCGCGAGCCGCTGCCGCTCCTCGCCCGTGATCGCGCTCCAGATCCGGGCCGTGCCGTCCTCCGATGCGGTGACGATCGCGGCGCCATCCGCCGAGAACGCGGCCGAGAAGACACGGCTCGAGTGGCCAGAGAGCGTCGCCTCGCACCCCCCCGTGCCGGCGTTCCACACCCGTGCCGTGCGATCCATCGACGCGGTCACGAGCCGACGGCCATCCGCGGAAAACCGGGCGGCATAGACCGTCCCGGTATGCTCCCGCAGCACGCGCCGCTCCTCCCAGGTCGTCGTGTCCCAGAGCCGCGCGGTGCGATCCCGCGATGCCGACGCCAGCGTGGCTCCATCCGGAGCGAACGCGACGGAGTAGACCGCTGACTCATGCCCGGTGAGTTCGGCCTCGCACGCACCGGTCGATACATTCCAGATTCGTATGCGACCATCCGCCCCAGCCGATGCGAGCCGCCGGCCATCGGGTGAAACCGCGAGCGACCAGATCGCCCCCTCGTGAGTCCCAATCGCGACGGCCGTCATGCCTTCCGCACCGGGCCGGTGGAGCCGCACGGATCCGGTGGCATCGCCAGTCGCGAGCCAGGTGCCATCAGGCGACCAGGCCACCGCCGCCACGGTGCCCTCGGCACCCGCCATCGTCTCGCTGGCCTCGTCGAGCGACGCTGCGAGGCAACGCACCTCGATCGGCTCGCTCCGGCCCGCAAGCTGCCGCGCCGCATCGACGAGCCGCCGCGCTTCCACCACGTTGTCGCGGTCGCGGGCCTCCGCTGCGAGCAGGACCGTCGCCGTGTAGAGCTGCTGCCGC
>JAPOJV010000163.1 GCA_029978085.1 bacterium | reverse complement strand
CTCGAAGAGATTGGCATCGAAGTTCGACGCGAGGTCGATGACCTGGCTCTGCTGTTGGGCGTTCCCTGCCGGGATGGCATCCTCGATGCGATCATCGTCGGCGCGGCCGACGGCGGCCACGGCGAGCATGATGCCGCCGGCCAGAACCACGCTCCGGAAAGCAGCCGTTCGCACGCGTAGGGATCGCATCATTTGTCCCACCATGGATCCGCGCCACGCAGCCCCGGGCCATCGGGGAACCGCCAGCCGAGGTGCTCAGCCGCCTGCCGCCTGCCCGCTGCCTTCACCCAGGCGTCCCAGGCCTGACGCTGACGCTCGTCGAGATGAGGGGTGATGGTCGCGGCGGCGTAGTCGGGGGCCGGGCGATGGTCGTTGACGATCAATCGACCGGAATCCTGCAGCTCGCACAGCCAGGCATCGTCCCACCGCGCCCGCAGGTCGGCCAGAATCGCCTCCCGCTGCGCCGCGGTGAGTTCGAGAGTTTCGTCGAGCTTGGCCGCGATCAACAGCCGGGCTGCCTCGGCCCGTCGCTCGCGGCGGGCATCCCGCTCGCGCCGCCACACGGCCACGGCATCGGACGATACCTGCTGCTCGACGATGGGATCGAGTTTCTCCGCGAAGATCTGGCTCAGGTCGAGCGATCGGCGGCCCGGCCGGTGCTGCTGGACCGCGAACTGCCGCGCAGCCTCGCGAACCGCGTCCGCAGCCGCCGTCTTGATCGCCCGCTTCGCCTCAGGGCCGAGGTCACCGCACGTGGTGCGGATGAACTCAAGCTCCGCGTGCAGCACGGGCTGGAGCATCTGCTCCATCTGCTTCGCCTGCTGGAGCTGCTGCTGCTTGAGCTGCTGGGCCGCGGCATCACCACCGGGAACTGCGGGAGCCAGAGGCGCCACCGCGGGCACCCCGAGCAGGATACGGACACCCCCTTCCACGGCCTGCTTGAGAACCCCCTCGACGGCCTGCACCTCGACCTGGACCTCGATGCCGTCAGCCTGCACCTCGATCGCTCGCGCCTCGGCAGCAGGCTGATCCTCTGCCAGGAGGATCTGGCCCGCCCCGGCAGCGACCGCTGCGACGACTCCTCGGACAAGCAGGGATCGAATGCGGTTCATCGTTCGTACACCGGAAGAAACTTGTAGTTGACCGCGAGCGCCAACAAGGCGAGCGAGGTATCGACCGTGCCCCCGGATCCGCCGCGGCCGGCGAAGCCCGAGAAGCTGCCGTCCTTACCCTGAAGCGCCTTCAGTTCCCGCACCAGGCCGGCGTTCCATTGCTCCCAGGCCTCGACATCGCCCTGAAAGAGCGCCTGCGCCCGATAGTATCGCGTGTAAGCCGGATACCCGTCGCCGCCGCCAGCAGCGGCTCCCGCAAGGCTCCGTCCCTTCAGGTAGACGAGCGACCGCTTGTATTCCGCCAGATCTTTCTTGCGGGAGATCGCCTCGACCAGGACGGCGATGCTCGCGACGGCGTCGCTGCCGCCGCCAGGGCTGCCCGAATAGCCCACCTGGCCATTGGGGCCGGTCATCGACGCAAAATACTTGATCGCCCGCGTGATGGTCTCATCGGGCACCTCGATGCCGGCATTCCGCGCGGCGAGCAGGCCCATCATGACGGCACCGCTTACCGACGTGTCGGCATCCTTCGCATCGGGGCCGTACCGCCAGGCCCCGTAGGGGTTCGCCTTGGCCGACGTCACGGCCGCCCGCACCGCCAGCTCGAGGGCGGCGCCGATGGAGCGGGCGGCGCCGAGGCCACGGTCATCGACCGCGCCATACGCCTCGGCCAACGCGAGCATGCCGAAGCCGTGCTGATACATGCTGTCATGGCCGCCAGCTCCGCCCAGAAAGCCTGTCTGGGCATTCTGGGCGTCGATCATGTTCTTGATCGCCTTGCGGATCGCGTCGCGATAGGGACCATGATTGGGATCTTCGCCGGAGGCGAGCAGCACCATCATCGCCATCCCCGTCACGCCCGGCCCCGACTGGTTGTCGTTCCAGGCCCCCGACGGCTGCTGTGTCTTCACCAGAAACCGTACGCCCGCGTCATACATATCGCGAACATCGCGGGGCACCGGATCGCCATATTTGACGAGCGGCCCGAGGCCCACCGCCTCCGCCGCCAGGCAGGACGCAGACCAGGGCATGGCCATGCACATGGCCGCCGCCGATATGCCACAGACGATCACGCGTCGACTCATGGCCGTCCCTTCTCGAACCGGTTGAAGTAGGCGTCGAGGCCGGCGCGATACTCCTCGGGCAGCACGCGGCCCGAGACACCCGTCGCCTGATCCTTCTCCTGCTCCTCGCCACCGCCCCGCGCGGAATTGCCGCGGCCGACGAGGGCGAGCGCAGGCAGGGCATTGGAGCCGGTGCCGCCACCGCCTGGCGTCATCCCGCCGCCGCCGCCACCACCTCCTCCTCCGCCACCGCCAGCAGCCTGGGAGGCGAGGAGCAACTCGATCGCCTCCGTCTCGGCGGCCATGGCCTTCGACCCCGTGTCGGAACTGGCGAGAATTCCGGCCGCCTCCCGCATCACGCTCTCCACGAGCGCGAAGAGCTTGATCTCCTGGGCAAAGGCATCGCTGCCCTGCGCGAACGGCAATGGTCCGAACAGCGGCGCCTGCTTGCCGAAAGGCAGCCCGCCGACCGGCGCCTCGCGGAGCTGCTCGGTGAGCTTCTTGACGCGGTCGGCGATGGCCGTCTGCTCGGTGGCCAGGCCATCGGCCTTCGCCTCGAACCGCTCGGGCTGCATCCCCTTGCGGGCCTGCTGGGCGACCCGCGTCTCCTCGCGGAGGTTCACCTCGGCCTCCAGAATCCGCATCGCCTCGAGCACGACTTCGGGGGGAAGGTTCTCGCCCCCCTTGCCTCCTCCCTTGCAGTCCTTGCAGTCGCCCGGCGGCGGCACGAGGTCGTCGGCGAGCCGGTCGAACGTGTCGGACCAGAACTCCGCCTGGGCGATCGACATGCCGGCCTCGGTGCGGATGTCGGTCGAGAGCTGCCGCAGGCTGCCGAGCGCGTCGAGATCCTTCATCTCCTCGAGGACCGTCTCGAACGCCGGAAGCCGCCGCCGGTCGAAATACGCCTGCAGGTCGTCCATCAGGTTCGAGACCCGTTCGGCCTCGCGGGTGCTCGTGTCCATCACCTGGCCGAGCCGATCCGCCACATCGCGGGGCTTCTCCTCGCCGCCGAATGCCGCTGCGGAGAGGCTCGCGATCCGGCCGCCGATCGTCGCCTGTTCCCGCGACGCGAGTTTGAACCGCTTCACGAACGTGCTCCCCTCGAGCCGCGCCATCACCGCCGCGAGGTCGTCGGCGACCTTGGCAAACTCCGCGAGCAGCGCCTCCTGGGCGGCGATCGCCCGATCGATCGCCTCGTCGGCAGGCGTGTTTGCATCCTGCTGCCCGGGTTTCTGCTCGCCGGGCTTCTTGGGCGGCGCGACGCCCGCCTGCGTCGTCGGTAGGCCGAACGTCGGCGACTTCCCGCCTGACTTCTTGTCTCCCGTCGCGTCGGACTCGCCGGCGTTGGGCTGCTGCGAGCTCTCGCGATCCACGACCTGGGGCACCGGGGGCTGCGGCTTCCCGCCCGCGCCGGGCTTCCCACTCCCCTGCTGCCCGTGATCCTCGCCAACCCGTGGCGGCTGCTTGCCGGACTCAGCCTGACTGGCGGCCGATGGCTCGCCCCCGGACTGCGACGGTTCGCCAGACTCGCTCGGCCTGCCCCCCTCGCCGGGCTTCCCACCCGACTGCGGCTGGCCACCGGCCTTCGACGCCATCCGCGCCCGGGCCGCCTGCTTGAGCAGTTCCGCCACGCCGGGCATCCGCGCATCGGCGATCTCACCGAGCGTCTGGAGATCGGAGGCCAGTTGTTCGAGCATCTCCGCCTCGAACTCGGGATTCTTCATCGCCTCGCGGACGAGCCCCGCCCCCGCATCGACGAGCCGGTCGAGCCGCCGCGCATTGGCCTCCTCCGCAGCAGCCTGCGACTCCACCTTCCGCCGCGTGTCGGCCTCGAGGAGCCGCTCCGCCGGCAGAGCCCGCAGCTCCCGGTTCGTCGCCATCAGGTTCATCTCGCGGTCGCGCACCTCGCCGGCCTGCTGCCGCCAGCGATTGAGCCGCTCGTTGATCACGAGGGCATGCTCGGCCTGATCGACGATGTAGACGAGCAGGGGCGCCGAATAGACGCGGCCACGGCCCGGGAGATAATCCTCGGCATAGGCCCGAAGCACGACCGGCTGCGGCGGGATGCCGAGCGCCCGCGGCGAGAACGTGGCCGCTGCGTCGAGCGACTCGCGATCGCTGCCGCCAGGCTGCAGCAAGAGCTCGCCCCGCGCGGCATCCGATCCCTGCTGGCCAGGCTGTTCCTGCGATTCGGACTGCCCCTGCCACACGAGGCCCACTTCCTTGATCCCGAAGTCATCGCGGGCCGCCACCGTGAACCGGAGCGTGTCCGTGTCGAGCAGTATCTCGCGGGCCGGCGGCGCATCGACCAGCATCAGCGTCGGCGGCGCATCGTCGCGGGCGGCGAGGGTGATGGTCAGCGGCCGGCCGCCGTCGAGGCCGTGGCGGTCGCGGTAGCCGATCGCCACCGTCCGCTCGGCAGTGAGTTCCACCGCGGGCGTCCGCAGCTCCGCGGCCACAGGCGACACCGCGACGCCATCGACCGTCGCCGCCCCTAGCTCGCGATCCGCCGTGGCCACGACCGCCACGCTGCTCCCCTTCACGGCGCCGACCGTTCCGCCGCGGACGTCCTGGAGGACCAGGCCCTCGCGCCCCAGATAGCCGGGCAGTCGCACCTCCGCCTGCACGGCCACGATCTCGGGCCGCAGCATCGGTTCGATCGCCACCCGCGCCCGGGCATCGCCCGCTGCCAGAGCGAGCGTGGTCGGCTCCAACTGGGGCGGCAGCGCGAAGACATAGGCATCGTCCGCCCGTTCCGCCCGCACGACCGTGCGGCGACCGATGCGGGCCGACGCAGCTTCCGGCCGCCATTGCGTGTCGGGAGCGAGCGCGACGGCGAGCGTGGCGGGCTCGCCGCGGGGCACCACCAGCCGCTCGGGCACATCGTCGAGCCGCGTGAACGTATAGCGGTCGGTCGCCTGCCACGGTGCGAGCAGCCGCGCCCAGGCATTGGCCGCTGCGGCCGGCACACCGGCGGCCAGTGCCGTTGCGACGATGACCGGCACCGCTGCCAGACCGAGCCAAAGCCGGTGCCGCGACCGGGGCAGCGCAGTGGCGAAGTCGTGCGTGGCCGCCCGCGCGGCCACCTGATCGATCGCCGCCTCGCAGAGCGCGGGGGACCGCGCGAGCTCGGCGGCCGACTCGCCCCGCACGATCTCGATGATGCCGAGCAGCTGGTCGCCGAGACTGGGGAACCGCCGCGCGATCAGCCGCGCCACCTGATCGAGGCCGCGGTGGTTCCAAATCCAACGATGAAAGGCGAAGGGCACCGCCGCACAGGCAATCACCGCAGCCGCCGAGATGAGACCACGGATGACCTGGGGCGTGTCGAGCAGCCGATCAAGACAGAACAGAACCAGATAGGCGACCAGCACGCCGCAGAGGGCGGCCGCGATCGCCTCGACGAGCTTGATCCGCCAGACGAGGCCGCGGAATGCGAGTAGCCGCCGCTCGAGCTCCACCGGCAGCGACATCCGCGGTGCGGCGGCATCATCGCCGCCGATTCGGGTTTCAGTCGTGCGCATGACCGTGTCTCCCTGTGCCTACACCAGGCCCTGCCATTTGCGACCAATCCAGAATAACCCGAGCAATCCCACCACGGCCGCCGCCACCGCCGGGTGACTCCAGAGCTGGAGCCGCCGAATCTCCGGCGCGGGCTCCGGCAGGGCCGCAAGCGATTCGAGCAGCGAGGTGAGCTCGTCCACTGGCACGGGCTGGCCGCGAGTCACCTGGGCGATCTCCGCAAGCACCTCAGGCCGGGCCGGCCGACCGATGCCCTCCGCCGCCGAGCCCTGCACGAAGAACGAGGCCGTGAGGCTGTCGCCAGTCTCGCGACAGCCGAGCACCACTTCGTGCCGCCCCGGCTCCCGCGGCGCGAACGTGGCGGCGAACACGCCCCAGCCGCCATCGCCCGCGGGGGGCGTGAACCGCACGGTCTCCACGGCGCCCGACGGGGCGGTGATCCGGGCGGCCACCTCGCCGCGGTCCAGCGGCTCGCCGCCGGCATCGGCGACCCGGGCATCGAGAGAGAGCGTCTGGCCGAGCCGCGGCTGCTCCGGCGTGAACGAGAGTCCCATCCGTTCCCCCTTGGCCATGTTGCGGCGATAGGCCATCCAGCGGACCACCTGGCCCCAGAACCGATAGTGATAGGTGTCTTCCACGCCCTTTCGCCACCGCCAGGCGCCGTCGGTCGCCATGTAGAGCACCTTGCCGGCGCCGTAGGTGCGGGTGACGAGCAGCGGGATGCGGCCATACTCATTGGCCGCGTCTTCGTGCACGGCGAGCACTTCGCTGCCGGCCTTCGCGCGGAGCACCGGCCCGTACCACTGCACGCCGGGCAGGCTCTCCCAGACCGCGAGGTTCTCGGCGGCAGCGTCGGCGAGCTTTGTGAGCAGGCTCGCGCGGCCCGCCTCCG